>NZ_VFMM01000002.1:1270607-1588259 GCF_006715085.1 Kribbella jejuensis
TGCCCGAGACGCTGCGGGAGGTCTTCCCGCCGTACCGCTGGCAACTGGCGAAGCTGTGGGAACTCGACCTGAAGGTGGAGCCGGTCGAGATCGCCGACCTGGAGTGGATGTTCGACCTGCCGCTCTGGCGGCTGGACGGCGACCGCTTCAAGGTCACCCCGCACCAGGTCGCCGAGACCCCGATGAACTTCCGCGCCCACTATCAGCGGGTGATGGACTCCGACCTCGACTTCCCGATCAACCTGGTCGCCTACCGCGGCCGCCTGGTGGTCCTCGACGGCATGCACCGCCTCCTCAAGGCCCACTTCCTCCGCCGCCGCTGGATAGAAGCCACCATCGCCACCGCCACCCAACTAAAGTCCTGCGCAATCTGACACCTCAGAGCACGAACAATCGGAGCTTGAACCCGATCGACTCGGCGAGGTGGTTCAGATCGCCGGGATCGCTGGTGACCACCGCGGCTTGGTGCTGTACGGCGGTCGCGACCACGATTGCGTCGACCACATCCGACGTACCTGCGGACGCACAGATCGAGCCCGCGGCCCGTCCGATGCGCTCGTCGTCGGGGAGGATCACGCAGCCCTTGAGTGTCCGGGAGATGGAGTGTTGTGGGCCGCCACGCCATGCTTGGGCGAGGATCACCACGGGCACGACCGGTCTGATGTGTGATGCTGTCAGATCGTCGTGCAAGGCGATGAAGTCTTTGTTGCGCCGCTCAGCCGCGAGTAGGGCGCCCGTGTCGTAGACGACTGTGTGCACTATCCGGCCGTCTGCCACTCGTCGTCGCTGAGCAAACCGACTTCGCGCATGAACTCCCGCGCGCGTCGCCGAGACTCTTCCGGGATCGGTCCGTTCTCACGCTCGTACTCTTCGACCATCTCGCGAGCCGCGGCCCGGCCGGCGGCGTATCGGGCCGCCGCCTCGGCCTTGTCGACGGCGGCCTGAGCCAGCCAGGTCGATACCGGGACGCCTTCCTCGGCGGCGGCTGCCTTGATCAACTCCTCGACCTCGGGTGGCACCGAGATGGAGAGCTTGCGTGCCGTCATGTCGGACAGGATAGCAGGCGGTAGGAATGTGTTCCTACCGGTTTGTGGTGCGGATGGTGTCGTGTCACCGATTAGTATTGGTGACATGACAGCGAAGCATGATGAGGATTATGTGCCGAGCGCCGAGGGCTGGGTGCGGGAGCAGGTCGACAAGGTGACCGAGGCCGGGACCACGGACGCGGTCAGCATCCAGGGCATGAAGGTGGTGCTGCTGACGATGCGTGGTGCCAAGTCCGGGAAGATCCGCAAGGTGCCGGTGATGCGCGTCGAGCACGACGGGAAGTACGCCGCGTTCGCGTCGCTCGGTGGGGCGCCGAAGCACCCGGTCTGGTACTACAACCTCCAGGCCGACCCGAAGGTGACGCTGCAGGACGGCGAGACCGTCGGTGAGTACGTCGCCCGCGAGGTCGACGGCGCCGAGTACGACGAGTGGTGGGCCCGCGGCGTCGACGCGTATCCGCCGTACGCCGAGTACCAGACCAAGACCACCCGCAAGATCCCGGTCTTCGTCCTGGAGCCCACGAACTGAGAGGTCCCGCGGGACCTCTGGTCCTTGCAAAGATCTGGCTCCACCTGACGGTCGGTGACGAAGGCGGGCCCAGGCTTGTGAGACGCTGGCGACGGCCGGGTTCACCGTGACCCGGCCCGGCGCTCTGCGTCGGGAGAGTTCTGGGAGTTGTCCTGACCACACACGACGCGGTGCGGGAACCGTTCGTCGGGTCGACGCGGCTGCGTCTGGCCGGACTTGCACTGCATGCCTATACCGCGAGCGGAACGGTGCTCGCGCTGCTGATCGTGATTGCCGCCATCGACGGCGATGCCGTCCGGGCGCTCTGGCTCGGGCTGGCGGCCCTGGTGATCGACGGCACCGACGGGATGCTCGCGCGCCGGCTGCGGGTGAAGGAGACCATCCCGTGGTTCGACGGCGCGATGCTCGACAACATCGTCGACTACCTGACGTACGCCTTCGCGCCGATCGTGCTGCTCTGGACCGGCGGCTACCTGCCGTCCGGGACCTGGGGCGCGGTGCTCGGCGCGTTGCCGTTGCTCGCGTCCAGCTACCAGTTCTGCCGGGTCGACGCGAAGACCGAGGACCACTTCTTCCTCGGCTTCCCGAGCTACTGGAACGTGGTCGCGTTCTACATCATCGTGCTCGGCCTGAGCCCGGTCGCGACCGGCGTACTGCTGGTGGTGTTCTCGGTGCTCGTCTTCATCCCGGTGAAGTACGTGTATCCGTCGCGGACCAAGGCGTTCCGCTCGCTGAACCTGCTCACCACCGCGATCTGGCTGGCGTCGTACGCCGTACTCCTGGCGCAGATGCCGCACCCGAACGCGATCGTCGTGGCGATCTCGCTGGCCTACCTCGTGTACTACGCGGGCCTCAGCCTGTATCTGACCTGGCGCCGTAGGGTCGCGTAGTGATCCTGGGTCTCGGCGCGGCACTCGGTGCCGCGGTGCTGTTCGGTGTGGGCGCGATCGCGC
Source organism: Kribbella jejuensis (assembly GCF_006715085.1). Taxonomy (NCBI): domain Bacteria; kingdom Bacillati; phylum Actinomycetota; class Actinomycetes; order Propionibacteriales; family Kribbellaceae; genus Kribbella; species Kribbella jejuensis. Next base: position 1,273,136 of record NZ_VFMM01000002.1, read on the forward strand.
AGGCTGTGGGTTCGCGGAAGGTGCCGACCGAGTCGGAGCTGGATCCGCGGCGGCTCGGCGGGTTCGTGGCGAAGCTGCTCAAGCAGCCCGCGTTCCTCGGCGCGCTGGCGTTGAACCTGGCGGGTTTCGGCCTGCACTTCGTCGCGTTGCGGCTGCTCCCGCTGTACCTCGCGCAGGCGGGGATCGCGGTCAGCCTGGTCGTCACCGCGTTGCTCGCGACCCGGTTGATGTCGGACCGGCTGAGCGCGCTCGAGTGGTCCGCGGTGTTCGGTGTGGTCGTCGGGCTCGGTCTGCTCGCGGTCGCGTCCGGTGATGCGGGCGCCGGCGCCCAGCATCACGGGCTGACCGTCGGCATCATCGTCGGCCTCGTCACGATCGCAGTACTCGGTGGACTCGCCAGCCGATCGCAGCACGGCGCCTCGACGGCCCTCCTCGGCCTGCTGGCCGGCCTCGGGTACGCCGGTGTCGCGATCTCGGCCCGCCTGCTCCAGGACGGGTCGTTGAGCGAGCTGTTCCACAGCCCGACCCTGTACACGCTGCCGATCAGCGGCGCGCTCGCGTTCATTCTGTACTCGTTGGCGTTGCAGCGCGGTTCGGTGACGCTGGCGACGACGCCGATGATCGCGCTGCAGACCATCACCCCGGCGGCCGTCGGCGTCTTCATCCTGGGCGACGCCGTACGCGCGGGCTGGTGGCCGGCCGCGATCGCGGGCTTCGCGCTGTCGGCAACTGGTTCGGTGATCCTCGTCCGCTTCGAATCGGTCAAGCACGAAGAGACCGTCTGAGCAGGCACGCTAGCGCGACGGCCACTTCCAGGGTGGCTCGTCGAGTGGGCCTTGGCCGGTGATGCCGGTGGCGCCCTGCTCCTTGATCAGTTCGATCGTCTGGAGCTCGGGGGAGAGCGCCGCGAGCGCGCTGATGAACGGACGTGAGTGCGAGACGACGATCACCTGCGTCTCCTTGGCGGCCGTGACGACCAGGTTGGCCAGTGCCGGCAGCAGGTCGGGGTGCAGGCTGGTCTCGGGCTCGTTGAGCACGAGGAGCTCGGGTGGTCGCGGCGTGAGCAGCGCGGCGACCCACAACAGGTACCGGAGCGTGCCATCGGACAGCTCGGCACCGGAGAGCGGACGCAGCAACCCGTGCTGACGAAACGCGATCTCGAAGCGCCCCGCAGTGTTGACCACCTCGATCCGACTGCTTGGGAACGCCAGCTCGATCGCATCGTCCAGCGCCCCGCGTGGCCCCAGCTCACGGATCGTCTGCAACGCGGCAGCGACGTCGGCACCGTCCGGAGCGAGTACGGCGGTTCGCGTACCGACCTGCACCAGCCGGGCCGGAGCCGTGGCGTCCGTACGGAAGTGGTCGTAGAACCGCCAGCCCCGCAATCGTTCCCGTACGACCATGAGCTCCGGCGCGCGCTCCGGGTCCGCGAACTCGCTCAGCATGCTGTCGAACGGCTGCAGCTTGTGCCCCGCGCGCTGCCACTCACCACTCGCAGAACGGATCCGCACCTCGCTGTTGGTGCGTTCCACCAGCAGCGCCGCCGGCCGCAGGAACGGCCCCGCCCACAGGGCCTCCCGCTTGATCTCCGGATCCAGATCGAACTCCGACCCGTTCGGGATCGGCAGACCGAGATCCATCAGATAGCCGTAGTCGTCCCCGGCGAACCCCATCCGCAACGTCACCGGCCCAGTGCGCCGCGTCCCTTGCGTCGGCCGGTCCTTCCGCACGTGCTCGGGGCCGGCCCACAGCGTCGACTGCAGACCGCCTTCACGGGCGAGCGCCGCGACAGCACCGTTGCGCGACGCGTCAGCCAGCAGGCGCAGCGCCCGGTAGAGGCTGGACTTCCCGCTGCCGTTCGGCCCGGTCACCACGTTCAGCCGACGCAACGGCATGACGATTCGCCGCAATGACCGGTAGTTCTCCACCGCGAGCGTCGTCAGCATGCGACCAAGCTACCGACGCCTTCCGACAAACCCATGTCACAGCCGGCGGAGCTGTCTCGTCTCGGGGGTAAACGACGAGGAGTGATGATGATGCGGGTGTTTGTGGCGGGTGGGAGTGGTGTCCTCGGGCGGCGGCTGGTGCCGCAGCTTGTGGCGCGGGGTCACCACGTGACTGCTACGACAACCAGTGCGGCGAAGCTGGGTCTGTTGAAGGAGGCTGGTGCTGACGGTGTCGTGATGGACGGGCTGGACGGTGCTGCTGTCGGTGAGGCCGTGGCGTTGGCAAAGCCGGACGTGATCGTGCACCAGATGACTGCGATCTCGATGGCGCACGCGGGCAAGCCGGACATCAAGCACCCGGACAAGTGGTTCGCCAAGACCAATCGGCTTCGTACGGAGGGCACAGACCACCTGCTGGCCGCGGCCGAGGCTGTCGGCGTGCCGCACTTCGTTGCGCAGGGCTACGCCAGCTGGAACGGGGTTCGCGAGGGCGGCTGGGTCAAAACCGAAGAGGACCCACTGGACCTCCTGGAAGGCACTGCGGCGTACGTCGGGCTCAAGGCGCTCAGCCGGATCGAGGACCTCGTACTGAAGACAGGTGGTGCTGTCATGCGGTACGGCGCCTTCTACGGGCCAGGAGCCATCGACGACCAGGTGGAGCTCCTCCGTAAACGCCAGTACCCGTTGGTGGGGAAGGGGACTGGCTACAGTTCGTGGGTGCACTTGGACGATGCTGCGAGCGCTACCGTGCTGGCTGTCGAGCAGAAGGTCACAGGCGTGTTCAACATCGTCGACGACGACCCGGCGCCGGCCAGCGAGTGGCTGCCCTACCTGGCGGAGTGTGCGGGCGCCAAGCGGCCGATGCGCGTCCCGGTGTGGCTGGCGCGACGGCTGGCCGGGGATCAGGCAGTGGTGATGATGACCGAGGGCCGTGGCTTCTCCAACGCCAAGGCGAAGCGTGAGCTCGGCTGGCAGCTCAAGTACCCGTCGTGGCGGCAGGGCTTCAAGGCCGAGCTGTCCTGATGCCTACTCGCGACCAGGAGTTCGAGCAGTTGCGTCCGCTGTTGTCCTCGATCGCCTACCGCATCCTCGGTAGTGTCAGCGAGGCAGAGGACGCCGTGCAGGAGACGTGGGTCCGGTACGCCGCCTCACCGACACAACCCGCGTCCGTGAAGGCATTCCTGTCTGCGGTCGTCACCCGCATCTCCATCGACGTACTGCGTTCCGCGCGGCGCAGACGGGAGGAGTACGTCGGCCCGTGGTTCCCGGAGCCGTTGTTGTCGGACCCGTACGAGGACCCGGAACGCGCGGCCGAGCTGGCGGACTCCGTGTCGATGGCGGCGCTCCTCCTGCTCGAGCGGCTGTCTCCACTGGAGCGGGCGGCCTTCGTCTTGCGGGAGGTGTTCGGATTCGGCTTCGCCGAGGTGGCGGCGGCGGTCGGGCGGTCGGAGACTGCGTGCCGGCAGCTCGTGGTGCGGGCGCGGCGGCACATGGAGACCGGGCGGACCAGGTTCGTGGCCGATCAGCGGGAGCGGGAAGAGCTGGCGGTCCGGTTCTTCGAGGCGTTCAAAGAAGGGGCCATCGGCAACTTGATGGAATTCCTGGCGGCCGATGTGCAGCTGGTCGGGGACGCCGGCGGCAAGGCGCCGCAGTGGGGCCGGGGCGTGGTCACCGGCGCCGGCAACGTGGCGCGGATGCTGGCTGCGCTGGCCGTACCGTTCGCGCGGATCGGCGGTGTGGTCGAGCCGCACGAGGTGAACGGGCAGCCGGGCGCGATCTTCCGGGACCGCGACGGCCGGGTGGTGAACACCTGGACGCTGGACATCGCCGACGGGCAGATCCAGGCGATCCGCGCGGTGGTCAACCCGGACAAACTCCGGCATGTCGGCCCGGTCGCCGACGCCTGGGCCGTCGTCCGGGACACCGGCGCCGCCCGCCGCTCCTGAGCCTCGCCGGGGACACGGGCGCCGCCCGCCACTCCTGAGCCTGGGCGGGGACATGAGAAGGGGGCGCAGCAACTGGCTGCGCCCCCTCGTCAGGATGCTGTCAGGCCAGGGACTCTTCCCAGGCCTGGTGTAGGCCGGCGTAGTGGCCGTCGACTGTGATCAGGTGGTCGGGCGAGCCGTCCTCGATGATCCGGCCGTGTTCGAGCACGAGCACGCGGTCGGCTGTCTCGACCGTGGACAGCCGGTGCGCGATCACGATCGCGGTCCGGTCGGCGAGGATCGTCCTCAGCGCCCGCTGGATCAGCCGCTCGCTGGGGATGTCCAGGCTGGACGTGGCCTCGTCCAGGATCAGGACGGCCGGGTCCGCCAGGAACGCCCGCGCGAACGCGACCAGCTGCCGCTGACCGGCCGACAACCGGGACCCGCGCTTCTCGACCGCGGTCTCGTAACCGTTCGGCAGGGCCATGATGAAGTCGTGCGCGCCGATCACCTTGGCGGCCTCGACGACCTCCTCCATCGTCGCGTCCGGCTTGCCGAACCTGATGTTGTCCGCGACCGAGCCGGTGAACAGGAAGTTCTCCTGGGTCACCATCACGACCCGCTCGCGCAGGTCGTCCTCGGACAGGTCGCGGAGGTCCACGCCGTCGAGCAGCAGGTGCCCGCCGGTCGGGTCGTAGAACCTGGCCACGAGTTTCGCGATCGTGGTCTTGCCCGCTCCCGTCGTACCGACCAGGGCGAGCGTCTGGCCCGCCGGTACGTCGAGCTGCAGCCCGGGCAGCACCGGTACGCCGTCGACGTACTCGAACCGGACGTTCCGCAGTTCCAGGTGACCGCGCGCCGGACCGGGCAAGGCCTTTTGGATCGGCTCCGGTACGTCCGGGGTCTCGTTCAGGACGCCGGACAGCTTCTCCAGCGCCGCCGACGCGGACAGGAACGTGTTGTAGAACTGCGTGATGTCCTGCAGCGGCTCGAAGAACTGCCGCAGGTACAGCAGGAACGCGGTCAGTACGCCGACCGTTACGTGCCCGTGGTAGGCCTGGTAACCGCCGTACGCCAGGATCGCGACGATCGTGATGTTGCCGACGCCCTTGATCGCCGGCATGAAGATCGCGTTCAGCTGGAACGACTCGAGGTTCGCCTTCCGGTAGCGGTCGTTGACGCCGTGGAAGATCTCCTCGTTCCGCGGCTCCCGGCGGAACGCCTGCACCGCGCGGATCCCGGTCATCGACTCGACGAAGTGCACGATGACGAGTACGACGGCCTCACGCGTCTGCCGGTAGACGATCGCGGACCGCTTCCGGAACCACGCCGTCAGGATCAGCAGCGCCGGGAACGACAGCAGCGCGAGCAGACCGAGCTTGACGTCCAGCGTGAGCAGGATGATCGACGTACCGACCAAGGTCAGCACAGCTGTCACGAGGCTGTCGAAACCGCTCGCCAGCATTTCGTCGATGACCTGTACGTCGGAGGTCAGCCGGGAGATCACCCGCCCCGACGTGAACTTGTCGTGGAACGCCGGGCTGAGCCGCTGGAAGTGGTCGAACACCCGCTTCCGCAGCCCGAGCAGGATGGTCTGCCCGAGGCGCCCGGAGCGCATCAGGAAGACCTGTCGCGCCCACGCCTGCAGCAGCGCCGACGCCAGTACCACGATGACGATGGTGATCAGCTGCTTCGAGCCCTCACCCGCCAGGATCGGCGGGATGCCCTTGTCGATGCCCAGGTGGACCAGGTACGGCACGGCGAGCCGGGCGGCGTTCTCGACGATCACGATCACCACCAGCAGCCAGATGAGCTTCTGGTACGGCCGGAGCAGTTCCCCGAGCAGCTTGCGGGAGTCCTCCTTCAGCCGGATCGTCGTGGCGCGGGAGATTTCCCGGTCGGGGTCCTCCTCGAACAACCCCCGCCACTTCTGCTCCTCCGGCAGTGCGTCCTTCACATCAGTGGGAGGAGGTGTCTGCTGCTGGGTCGTCGTCATGCGTGCACCTCCTCTTCCTCCGCTGCCAGCAGGTGGCGGTACGCCGGTACCGTCGCCAGCAGCTCCTGATGGGTTCCTACGTGGGTGACCGTGCCGTTCTGCAGCAGCGCCACCTTGTCGGCCAGCATCACCGTCGACGCGCGGTGCGCGACCACGATGCCGGTGGTGTCGGCGAGCACGTTCCGCAGCGCCTCCTCGACCAGGGCCTCGGTGTGTACGTCGAGCGCGGACAGGGTGTCGTCCAGCACGAGTACTGCGGGCTTGGCGAGCACTGCGCGCGCCAGGGCCAGCCGCTGGCGTTGGCCGCCCGACAGCGACATGCCCTGCTCACCGACCCGGGTGTCCAGGCCCCACGGGAGGTCGTTGGCGAACTGCGCCTGGGCTACCTCCAGCGCCTCCTGTACCTCTGCCTCAGAGGCGTCGGGCCTGCCGAGAGTGAGGTTCTCCCGCACACTCATGGAGAACAGCGTCGGGTCGTCGAACGCGGACGCGACCGCGGTCCGCAGTGACACCAGGGACAGGTCCCGGATGTCGTGCCCGTCGATGGTGATCCGTCCGGCGGTCACGTCGTACAGCCGGGGGACCAGTGCGGTCAGCGTCGTCTTCCCGGACCCGGTGGCGCCGACCAGGGCCAGCGTCGTACCGGGGGTGAGGTCCAGGTTGATGTCGTGCAGGACCTCGGTCGAGTCGTCGGAGAACCGGAAGCCCACGTGCTCGAAGCGCAGGTGCCCGCGGGGATTCGTGAGCTCGTCCGGGCCGGACTTGATCACCGAGTAGGTGTCCAGGATCTCGCTGATCCGGTCCGCCGCGGTCATCGCCTCCTGCGCCATCGCCAGGATCGCGCCGAGCGAGGTGACCGGCCAGACCAGCGACAGCATCAGCGTGATGAACGCGACCAGGGTGCCGAGCGTGATCGCCTCCCGGCCGACGGCGAGCGCGCCGAGCAACAGCACGATCACCAGGGTCAGGTTCGGGATCACGCCGAGGAAGCTCCAGAACCGGGACGCCAGCCGGACCTTCTCGACCTCGGTGTCGTACAGCGTGGTCGCCTCGTCGTCGAACTGCGCCTGCACGTACGGCCGGCGCCCGAACGCCTTGATCACCCGGAAGCCGAGAGCGGACTCTTCGATCCGGGTGGCCAGGTCGCCCTGCTGGTCCTGCACCTTGCGGGAGATCCGCAGGTACTTCTTCTCGAACTTCAGCGACACCATCACGATCGGTACGGCGGCCACGAGGACGACCAGACCGAGCGGCCAGTACAGCTGCAGCAGCAGGATCGTGACCACGATCAGCTGCAGGATGTTCATCACCAGGAACAGCAGGCCGAAGCCCATGAACCGCCGGATCGTGGACAGGTCGGTGGTCACCCGGGAGAGCAACTGGCCGCTCTGCCAGCGGGTGTGGAACTCCATCGGCAGCGACTGCAGCCGGACATACAGGTCGTGCCGGAGTGTGGCCTCGAGGTCGCTGACGGTCCGGGACTGCGCCCAGCGGCGCATCCAGACCAGGATGACCTCGGAGATGCTGAGCCCGAGGGCCAGCAGCGCCAGCGGAACCAGCATGCTCAGCTCGTGGCGGGTGACCGGACCGTCGATGATGGCCCTGGTGACCAACGGGACGGTGAGGCTGACGCCGACGCCCAGCATGGCGGTGGTGAACATCACCGACAGTCGCCAGCGGTGGGGCTTCAAATAGGGACGCAGCCGCCAGAGATTGCGGCTACGTTCGGGGGTACGGGTGGAGGGGGGAGCGATCGACGGCGCTTGGACGGCGTTGACAGCGTGCTCTGAGGGCATCTGGACGGGCGCACTTCCCATCTACTTCGGTTTGACTGGGTTTCGGCGACCAGAAAACGGCGCATTTTCCAGTATCGCCCAGTAGGTAAGCGCTTGTCCTGCCAATTCCATTCCCGGTGAATGATTCGCAATAGGCCGTTCCGGGCTCAGGCGGCAGCGGCCCGGCGACCTATCACGGATCGCAATCAGTCCTGCGCGAACGATCGCGCGACTGCCGGCAGGTCGCGCAGTCCACGGAGCGGGGAGAGGACCGCGATCAGCAGACCGCAGAGCATGCCGGCGGTGACGATCAGCAGGGTGGGGCGGATGCCGAGCGCAGTCGCGAGCGCTCCGGAGACCACGGCGCCGACAGTCTGACCGCCAATGACCAGGGTGCGCCAGGAGGCGGTCACCTGCCCTACGAGGCCCTCCGATGCGAGCGCCTGACGCAGGGTGCGCTGCGGAACGCCGAACAGCGACATGCCGAGCCCTGCGAAGACACTGCCGAGAAGGATGACCGGCACTGAGCCGGTGAACAGCGCGACGCCGTTGAGTGACGCCAGGAATGTGCCGCTCAGATAACAACGGCCGAGACCGACCCTGTTGCACCAGCCGGTGGCGACGAAGGTGCCGGCCACCGCGGCGGCTCCGGAGACCGTGAGGTTCAGTCCGACGAACGCTGCCGGCAGGTGCAGTTCGCGGATCAGGAACAGTACGACGAGCGGTCCCAGCATCGCTCCGGCCATGGCCGCAATTGCCGCGGACACGACGAGCGGCCGGAGCATCCCGTGCCCGAACAGCACGCGCAGGCCGGCGGACACTCGTACCTCGGACCGCGGCCGTGCCGGTGGACGCTCCGGCTCGCGGATGAGGTACGCGGTCACGGTTGAGACGACGTACGACGCGGCGTCGATCAGGATCGCGAAGGGTGCCGGGAGCACCTGGACCAGTACACCGGCTGCCGAAGGTCCCAATGTCCCCGCAAGGTTGAAGTTGAGCAGGGCCGCGCTGTTGGCCCGCATGAGATCTTCACGCGGCACCAGCGCCGGAATCATCGTCTGGGACGCGGTGTCGGACAGCAGGGCCATCAGACCGGTCAATACGGCGACCACGTACAACTGCTCGATCCGCAGCCACCTCAGGGCCGCTGCGGCAGGTACCGAGCCGAGAAGAACGAGCGCTCCGATGTCAGTGCAGATCAGCACGCGCCGCAGCGACCACCTGTCGACCCAGACCCCCGCGTGCAGCCCGAACACCAGATGCGGCGCGATAGCCAACGCGGACAACGCCCCCATCTCCAGCGCGGACGCGTGCAACGTCACGACAGCCACCAACGGCAAGGCAACGCGAGTGACCGCACTCCCCGTCGCGGACACCAACTGCCCGATCCAGAGCTTCCGGAACTCACCCCGCACAACCCAGGCCACAAAACGAACCTGTCATGCAGGAGAGTCACCGAACTACAGGAGTTCGCCCTGAGCAGAGGAGTTCACTCCACGCGAAACACGGGACCTCTTGCGGTGAAGGGGAGTGAAGCACCGCGCGGAATCAGCCACGCGTGCTCGCGCCGTACCCGCACCACATCGCACTGACCGTCCGTGATCAGCAGGATCGGACCGTCCGACGGGAAGTCGTCCGCCCGCTCCAGCAGATCCACCCCGGGCTGCAGGACGGTCCCACCGCGGCCGCGGACCTGCATCCGGCCGACGATGTCGTCGACCGGACATAGCCCGCGTCGTACGCCGCGGCGTCAGGTGGACGTGGACCAGCCGGTTGACCAGTGCGCTCGCCATCGGGCGGGCGAGCGCGTTGTCGGTGACGCGGTTGCCGGCACCGATCACCACGGACCCTTCGGGGCAGCTCGTACTCGCCGATGCGGCGATCCAGGATCAGCGAGTAGAAAGCCTTCTGGACCTCGGCCGAGGAGGCGTTCAGCTCGTCGAGGAACAAGCAGTACGGCTCGTCGCGGGCGATGACCACGGGCGGCGCGAACCTGCTGCGGCCGTCCACGATCTGGGCCGCGGTGTGTCACCTGGTTTTGGGGAGGTGCTTCCGTTACCGGTGGTTACTGGTTAGCCTTTCGAGCGTTTCGGAGTGCTGGGGGGTCTCGTGTTTCGTGCCAGGGCAGTTGCCGTGGGTTCTGTCGTGTTGCTGTGCCTGAGTGCGGTGCAGGCGCGTGCTGCGGATCCGGTCGAGGTCGGGGTGCTGGTTCCTGGGCATGCGGGGGCGGATGTCGGGTTGTCCGGTGCGCGGGTGGTGGTGTCGGACCCGGCCACGCACGCGGTGTACGAGACCAGCAACAACGGGACGAGTTGGACGGCGTCAGGCGGTACCAGCAGCGGTAAGGCGTTGCAGGTGGAGGGGGCGGCGCTGCTGACGTTCGACGGGAGTACTGCCAAGGTCGGTGGGCTCACATTCCCGGCTACGGACGACGTGGTGCTCGGCAAGGGCGGGCTGCTCGTTGCCCACCGTGCGCCGAGTTCTACAACGGCCGAGGTGTACGACGTTGCCACCAAGACCAAGCTCGCCGACGTCGCGCCGCCGTTCGCGCTGTCGGGCAAGACGCTGTGGAAGGTCACCGAGCCGGGGCATCTTGACGGCAAGGACCTCAGCACCGGTGTCGTGAAGACCGTCCTCGTCGCCGGTGCATGCAGCGTCGGTGCAGGAGCTGTCAACGGGCGCTGGGCGGTGCTGAGCGGCTGTAACCAGGTCGTCGACGTGAACGGTCCGCAGCCGCCGCGGAACCTGACTGTGTCCGCGGACGCCCAGCTGGGCAATGGGTTCGTCGTACAGGCGTCCGGCTCGAACCTCGTGGTCACCGACCTGAACGACCCTGCGCTCGGCCGGCACACGTACGGGCCGGTGCGTGACACCAGCTTCCGGGCAGATGGCTCTGGGCTTGCCAAGCTCGTCTACGCCGACCCCGCGAACGCGGTACGAGTCGCCACGCTCAGCTGGCTCACCCCGGATCCGCAGCCTCACCCGGACACAGTGGCGCCCGTACTGACCACCGCGTCTGCTGGCGAACGCGTACGCGACAACACCGGTCTGTCGTTCGAGTGGACGTACGTCGACCCGCAGGACCCGAACTCACCGGCCAGCGGTGTGAAGAGCTACGACCTGCGCTACCAGCAGCGGGTCAACCGCAGCTCGCCGTACGGTTCCTGGATTCAACCGGACGCGTGGCAGGGCCTCACGACGACCGGTGCGAGTCTCACGGCTCCCATCGGTACCGACACGTGCTGGCAGGTTCGCGCCCGCGACTACGCCGGCAACCTGAGCGCCTGGAGTACGTCGTACTGCAGTGAGGTCGACGGTACGGCGCCGTCGCTGGTCACGTGGCGCATCGGCGACCGTGTCCAGCTGAGCGGGACCGCGACGGTGCGGTGGGCGTACAAGGACGACACCGAGGTCGCGTCGTACGACGTGGTCTACAAGACGGCCGCACCGGGTGTCGCGTTCGGGAAATGGATCTACCCGGCCGCTTGGCAGAACACGCGGATCACGTCGATCACCTGGTCGCCGAGGCTCGGCTGGGACGAGTGCTTCATGGTCCGGGCCCGCGACTACCTCGGCAACCTGTCCGCGTGGACGGCGCCGATCTGCTCGGTAGCTCCCGAGGACGACCGCGCTCTGACGTCCGCCGGCACGGTCACCCGCAGCACGAGCTCACTGGCCTTCCAGGGCACCACCACGATCCTCAAGGCCAACGGTGCCTACCTGACCAAGGCCACTGAGGCAGGACTGCGCATCGCGCTCGTGGCCATCAAGGGTCCCGGCCAGGGACGCGTGGACATCTACCACGCGAACATCAAGATCGGCACAGTCTCGCTGGCAGCGACGACCACCAGCCGTGTCGTCACCTACCTCCCCACCACGGTGTTCCGCACCGGAGCGGTCAAGATCGTCTCCACCTCGACAGCCCCGGCAACCATCGACGGCATCGCCTTTCTCCGCGCGCCCTGAGCCCGGCAGAGAATTTCGGTACCTGTCGGTCCCGATCGCGGTTTGGTTACGGCGGACGGGGGGAAGACAGACGGAGTACTGAAAAGACTCGGGGACTGGACTGGGAGGGAACCCTTGTCACTGCAGTATCCGTCGGCCGGAAACGGCGACGACCAGCAGTTCGTGATGCCCGCGGGTGGGCCGTGCTTTCCGACCGAGGAGCGGCCGCGGCGAGCCGGATAGCGAACCGCGATGGACGCCTATGCCCTACAACGCAGCTGGGATCGGGTGACGAAGCACGGGGAACAGGTACCGCTGTACTTCTACTCCCACATCTTCGTGTCCCATCCCGAAGTGCGGGCGATGTTCCCGCTCTCGATGTCGAACCAGCGTGACAAGTTCGTCAGCGCACTCGGCCGGATCGTCAGCCACGCCGACCAGATCGACAAGGACGCGGCCTTCGTCCAGCACCTCGGCCGTGATCACCGCAAGTACGCCGTCGTCGCCGAGCACTACAACGCCGTCGGCGCCTCGCTCTGCGCGACCCTGAAGCACTTCCTCGGGCCCGAGTGGGACGAGCAGCTCGCCGCCGAATGGACCGCGGCGTACCAGGTGATCGCACGGATGATGGTCGAGGCCGCGGAGAACTCCCAGGAGTCCACCCCGGACTGGTGGGACGCCGACGTGCTCTCGGTCGAGCGGCGGACGATGGACCTGACGCTGCTGACGGTCAGGCCCCGGCGCGCGTTCCAGTTCCAGCCCGGCCAGTCGGTCTCCATGGAGATCCCGCAACGGCCACGGCTGTGGCGGTACTTCAGCCCGGCCAACGCCCCGCGCGCGGATGGCTCGATCGATCTGCACGTCCAGCAGATCGACGGTGGCCAGGTGAGCCCGAGCGTGGTGCGGAAACTCCAGCCCGGCGACGAGGTCAAGCTCGGTGCTCCGGTCGGTGAACGGCTGACCCGTCGGCACAACGATCCACGGGACCTGCTGATGGTCGCGGGCGGTACCGGCCTCGCCCCACTGCTCGCCGTACTCGAGCAGATCGACCACGAGTGGGCACGGTCGCACACGGCTCCACACGTGCACCTGCTGCACGGCGTACGGATGCCGTGGCATCTCTACGAGCGCCCCCGGTTGCGGGAGCTGGCGCAGACCAGGCCCTGGTTCGACTACACCGAGGTCGTCTCGGCTGACGGGTCGTACCCCGGGACGCGCGGCAAGGTCGGAACGGTCGCGGCCAGACAGGACCTGTCCGGACGGACGGCGATGGTGTGCGGCGGGCCGCAGATGGTCGCGCACACCCTGGAGCGCCTAGCCGCCGCGGGCCTGCCCACCGAGCACATCAAGTACGAGAACTTCTACTACGCGGCCGCGGACGACCACACGGCCAACCCAGCCTTTACGCGGCCACTTACTGCGCCGTTTACCAGGTCAGGAGACCTCAAGTGACCCATACCAGCCGCCGCCACGGCTCCCGGCAGCACCAGACACCCGACCAGATCCGCAGCGAGGTGTTCCGGCGCCGGATGCGCGGCCTCGATCCGAACAAGGTGTTCTCCTACCTCGATGTACTCGCCGACCAGGTGCAGGACACGGCCGAGGACCTCAGCACGAGCCGCGCCGAGAACGAGCGCCTCCAGGACGAGCTGCGGCGGACGCGATCCGAGCTGCAGCGGGTGCAGGCCGAACTGGACGAGTACGAGCAGGCCGGCGACCGGGTGAACGACCAGATCGTCCAGCTGTTCAGTGAGGCCCAGTTGGTGGCCGAGGAGATGGTCCAGGACGTCAGCCGGGACGCCCGGGAGCGGATCGGCCAGGCACGGGCGCACGAGCGCCGGATCGTCGAGGAGGCGATGGACACCGCGGGCCAGCAGGTCCGTTCGTACGCGCAGTCCGCGCAGCTGCGGATGCAGTCGATCGTGGACTCGTTCGGCACCGAGATCGAGCGGCTCGGGAACGAGGCCTCGCCCGGTGACCCCGGCTCGGCCGCCCGGCACCAGAAGGACGCGTGGTTCGACGACATGAGCGACTGGCAGCTCCGGCTGCGGAACGAGCGGGGTCCGGAGTCTCCGGGCCTGGCGTGAGTGGGTCATGGTCTACAGCGAAGGGCGTTGCCCTGCCCATACGAACCTCACACCAGCTCCCAAGGCCCGGCGCGCGCCGGCCGTACCGTTCGCGGTCCTCGGACTGACCTTGCCCGGTGCCGCGGTCGGGCTGCTCGGCTTCGGCCGGGACGTGCCCGGCGGGGTCCCGGCCGCCGTACCGATCGCGCTCGGCCTGGTAATGCTCGTCGTGGCCGCTGGAATCTGCGCGCACCGTCTGGTCGCGGTGCGTGCCGGTGAACAGCTGTTCCACCTCAGCGGTCGCCGTGGTTCGCCACGGCCGAGTCGGCGTACGGCGGTACGGCGTCCGCCGCGGGTGGCGGCGCCCCGACGTCTGGTCGACCCACCGGTGCCTCCACGCGTGGACACGGGGACGGTCCGGGCTGCGGCGAAGGAGTTCCTGGAGCTCTTCCACGGTGAGAACCCGGAGGCCGGGCCGCTCGGGCCACGGCTCGCCGCGGTGATGCGAGAGATCGACGCGACCGGGACGTACTGGCACACCCCTGAGGAGCTCGCGTTCGGTGCGCGGGTCGCCTGGCGGAACAACAAGCGCTGCATCGGCAGGCTGTACTGGCGCAGTCTGCAGGTGCGCGATCTCCGTGGAGTGTCCGGCGCCGGGGAGGTGGCCGCGCATTGCTTCGAGCATCTGTCCGCGGCGTACAACGGCGGGAAGATCCGGCCGATCATCACGGTGTTCGCGCCGGACACACCGTCGCGTCCCGGGCCGCGGATCTGGAACGAGCAGTTGATCCGGTACGCCGGGTACGAGCAGCCGGGCGGGCGTCCGCTCGGGGATCCGCGGTACTGCGGGTTCACCAGCAACCTGATCCAGCGGGGCTGGCGGCCGCCGGAGCAGCGTGGCGCGTTCGACGTACTGCCCCTGGTCGTGGAGACCGTCGAGGACGGCCCGCAGCTGTTCCAGTTGCCGAGCCATGTGGTGCACGAGGTCGAGCTGCAACACCCGGAGCTGCCGTGGTTCGCGGACCTCGACCTGCGGTGGCACGCGGTACCGGTGATCAGCAACAACCGGCTGGTGATCGGCGGGGTCTCGTATCCGGCGGCACCGTTCAACGGGTGGTACATGGGCACCGAGATCGGCGCCCGCAACCTGGCCGACACCGACCGGTACGACCTGGTACCCGAGGTCGCGCAGCGGATGGGTCTCGACACCTCACACGAGACCACCCTCTGGCGCGACCAGGCCCTGGTCGAGATCAACCGAGCGGTCCTGCACTCGTTCAACCTGAACGGCGTCACCGTCACCGACCACCACACCGAGTCCCGGAGATTCCTCCTCCACGTCGAAAAGGAAGAACGCGCCGGCCGAACCTGCCCCGCCGACTGGAGCTGGATCGTCCCACCCCTCTCCTCCTCCCAAACCCCCGTCTTCCACCGCTACTACAACACCGAAACCAAAACCCCCACCTTCACCACAGACCCCGAAGCCACCACCAGAGCCCTCCAAGCCCACCCCCCAGCCTTCCCCTAACCACCCCATCCTCCGTCTGCCGGCCACGGGTGCACTGGCCTCCGGCTGCCCAGCCACTCCGACGGTCGGGACGTTTGCTGGGGCCGGGGCCGGGGCCGGGGGCGTGTGGGCGTGGGGGTGGAGTTGCCGCCGGCAGCTGGCCCTGACCCCAAGCGGCGGAGCTGGCTGCCAGACGCGACCCAGGAGGTGAGCGCAGCGAAGGTGGCTGCGGGGTGCCGGGCGTGGGCTCAGCGGGTGAGTTGACCGGCGGACCTGAGCCAGGAACCGAGCGCAGCGAAGGTGGCTGCGGGGTGCCGGGCGTGAGTTCAGCGGGTGAGCTGGCCGGCGAACCTGAGCCAGGAACCGAGCGCAGCGAAGGTGGCTGCGGGGTGCCGGGCGTGAGTTCAGCGGGTGAGTTGACCGGCGAACGTGAGCCGGGAGCCGAGCGGAGCGAAGGCGTGGGGGGTGCGGGTGGCGGAGCCCCCGCCCGCGCCGAGCGAAGCGACGGCGCAGGAAAGAGGAGGGCGAGGCCGGCCTGCGCTGTTCGCAGGCAAGCCTCGCCACTCGCCCGAGCGGGTGACGAGAATCGAACTCGCGTAGCTAGTTTGGAAGACTAGGGCTCTACCATTGAGCTACACCCGCGGGTTGCTCGGACATGATTCCACATCAGGGGTGGTGGACTCAAAACGGTATTGGTGGGGCCCCGGTGGCGCGAGCACTGGTTCGGGTCGACTAGACTCGTGCGGTCACTGCGGGGCGTAGCGTAGTGGCTAGCGCGCCTGCTTTGGGAGCAGGAGACCGCAGGTTCGAGTCCTGTCGCCCCGACAAACCCGTGCAGTACCGGCTGTGGCGTCGGCTGTCCGGCGTCGCACCATGTCACCGAATCAAGGAGAACCGCCACCGTGAAGAGCACCGTCGAGTCCTTGAGCCCGACCAAGGTCAAGCTCATCGTCGAGGTGCCGTTCGAGGAGCTCAAGCCGAGCCTCGACGCGGCGTACAAGAGCATCGGCCAGCAGATCGTGGTGCCGGGCTTCCGCAAGGGCAAGATCCCGCCGCAGGTGATCGACCAGCGCGTCGGTCGCGGCCCGGTGCTCGAGGAGGCGATCAACGACGCGCTCCCGAAGCTGTACTCGCAGGCGGTCAGTGACAACCAGGTGAAGGCCATCGGCCGCCCCGAGGTCGACGTGACCGAGTTCAACGACAAGGAGAGCCTGCAGTTCTCCGCCGAGGTCGAGGTCCGTCCGGAGATCACGCTGCCGGACCTGGAGGGCCTGGAGGCCTCGGTCGAGGACATCGCGATCTCCGACGACGAGGTCGACGAGCAGATCGAGTCGCTGCGCCAGCGGTTCGGCTCGCTGAACCCGGTCGAGCGCCCCACCGCGGACAAGGACTTCATCACGATCGACCTGTCCGCCAGCAAGGACGGCGAGAAGGTCGAGGAGGCGCAGGCCACCGGCCTGTCGTACCAGGTCGGCTCCGGCCAGCTGCTGGACGGCTTGGACGAGGCTGTCATCGGCCTGAGCGCCGGCGAGAAGAAGACCTTCGTCACCCAGCTCGTCGGCGGCTCGCTCAAGGGCGAGGACGTCGACGTCGAGGTGACGGTGACCGCGGTCAAGGAGCAGGAGCTCCCGGCCTTCGACGACGAGTTCGCGCAGACGGCGTCGGAGTTCGACACCGCCGAGGAGCTGAAGGCCGACGTCCGGACCCGGCTGGAGCGCGGCAAGCGGCTCGAGCAGGCCGGCGAGGCCCGCGACGCCGTGCTGGAGAAGATCCTGACCCTGGTCGACGTGCCGGTCCCGGAGGGCCTGCTGACCGACGAGCTGGCCGCCCGCAAGGAGAACCTGGAGCAGCAGCTCGGGTACTCCGGGATGACCATGGAGCAGTTCCTCGAGGGTGAGGAGCAGACCCAGGAAGAGTTCGACGAGGACCTGAAGAAGCGCTCCGAGGACGCGATCAAGGCGCAGTTCGTGCTGGACCTGGTGGCCGAGCAGCAGGAGCTGAGCGTCAACGACCAGGAGCTGACCGAGCACATCGTCCGGCACGCGCAGCGTTCCGGCGTCAGCCCGGACCAGTTCGCCCAGCACGCGGTCGAGAACAACCTGGTCCCGAGCCTGGTGTCCGAGGTCGTCCGCGGCAAGGCGCTGGCGTACCTGGTGGAGAACGCCAAGGTCACCGACGCCTCCGGCAACACGGTCGAGCTGAAGACCCTGCAGCCGGACGGCACGTACGCCGACCCGGAGGCCGCCGAGGCCGGGACCACCGACGCCGCCGGCCAGAGCGCCGACGAGCCGGAGCCCGCGAAGGCCTGAGCAAGCCCACCGGAACGGCCCGGGAACCCCACACGGGGTTCCCGGGCCGTTCTGCATCTTCCCGGTTTCGCGCACAGCAGACGAACGGTGCGCCGTGAGCGAACACCTCCGGCCCCGCCTTAGGTCTGTCGCCACGGACCAGTAATGTCGGGTTCGTGAACGAGACATTTGCAGCCAGCCCCACCGCCGCGGGCGGCAACGGATCCGGCGGACAAGACGACGACATCTACCGCGAGCTGCGGAAAAACCGGATCATCTTCCTGGGGTCCGAGGTTCGCGACGACAACTCGAACGCGATCATCGCGCAGATGCTCTTGCTGAACGCCCAGGACCCGAGCGCGGACATCTGGCTGTACATCAACTCCCCGGGCGGCTCGGTCGACTCGGGGATGGCGATCTACGACACCATGCAGTGGATCTCCAACGACGTCGCCACCGTCGGGATGGGCCTGGCCGCCTCGATGGGCCAGTTCCTGCTCTGCGCCGGCGCGAAGGGCAAGCGCTACTCGCTGCCGCACGCGCGGATCATGATGCACCAGCCGTCCGGCGGTATGGGCGGTACGGCCTCCGACATCAAGATCCAGGCCGAGCAGTCGCTGCACCTCAAGGCGCTGCTGTTCCGGCTGATCTCCGAGCACACCGGTCAGCCGCTCGAGCAGGTCGAGAACGACGCCGACCGGGACCGCTGGTTCACCGCCGACCAGGCGAAGGAGTACGGCTTCATCGACCACGTGGTCACCAGCGCCGCCCAGCTGAGCCAGGGCAGCCCGAACTCCTGATCTCCCACTCCGTCAGTTAAGGACGCACCATGAACTACTTCATCCCGCAGTGGGAGGAGCGCACGTCGTACGGCATGCGCCGGATCGACCCCTACACCAAGCTGTTCGAGGACCGGATCATCTTCCTCGGCACGCCGATCACCGACGAGATCGCGAACGCGGTGATGGCGCAGCTGCTGTGCCTGCAGTCGATGGACTCCGACCGCGACATCAGCATCTACATCAACTCCCCGGGCGGCTCGTTCACCGCGCTGACCGCGATCTACGACACCGTCCGCTACATCAAGCCGGACGTGCAGACGGTCTGTCTCGGCCAGGCGGCGTCCGCGGCGGCGGTGCTGCTCGCGGCGGGTACGCCGGGCAAGCGGCTCGCGCTGCCGAACAGCCGGATCATCATCCACCAGCCCGCCACCGAGGGCACCTACGGCCAGTCCTCCGACATCGAGATCCAGGCGAACGAGATCCTCCGCCTGCGCTCGCTGCTGGAGACGATGATCGCCGAGGCCAGCGGCAAGTCCCGCGAGGAGGTGTCCCGCGACATCGAGCGGGACAAGTTCCTGACCGCCGAGCAGGCCATCGAGTACGGCCTGATCGACGACGTCCTGCAGACCCTCAAGACCCCGGTCCCGGCCGGCGTCTGAACGAGTTCGAAACCGGTCCCGCCGGTCGGGGTTGTGTCCCCGGCCGGCTGTCAAGGGCCTGACGCGTTCGCCACCGGCGTAGTCACAACCCGGTGGCGGGCGCGGTTTTTCAGCCCGTGACGGGGTACCGTCGAAATCGGTCCGACTGCGCATAGAAGGGATCTGTCCCGGTGGCACGCATTGGTGACGGCGGCGACCTGCTCAAGTGCTCGTTCTGCGGAAAGAGTCAGAAGCAGGTCAAGAAGCTCATCGCCGGTCCCGGCGTCTACATCTGCGACGAATGCATCGATCTCTGCAACGAGATCATCGAGGAGGAGCTGAACGAGGGCTCCGAGGTCGGACTCACCGAGCTGCCGAAGCCGCGCGAGATCTACGACTTCCTCAATGCGTACGTCGTCGGTCAGGACGTGGCCAAGAAGGCGCTCGCGGTAGCGGTCTACAACCACTACAAGCGGGTCCGCGACGGCCAGGGCGCCTCCAGCGCCGGCCGGCACGCGAAGGACGAGGCCGTCGAGCTGGCCAAGTCGAACATTCTGCTGATCGGCCCGACGGGCTGCGGCAAGACGTACCTCGCGCAGACCCTGGCCCGGATGCTGAACGTCCCGTTCGCGATCGCGGACGCGACCGCGCTGACCGAGGCCGGGTACGTCGGTGAGGACGTCGAGAACATCCTGCTGAAGCTGATCCAGGCGGCCGACTACGACGTCAAGAAGGCCGAGACCGGGATCATCTACATCGACGAGGTCGACAAGATCGCCCGCAAGAGCGAGAACCCGTCGATCACCCGGGACGTGTCCGGCGAGGGCGTGCAGCAGGCGCTGCTGAAGATCCTCGAGGGGACGACCGCGAGCGTGCCGCCGCAGGGTGGCCGTAAGCACCCGCACCAGGAGTTCATCCAGATCGACACGACCAACGTGCTGTTCATCGTCGGCGGCGCGTTCGCCGGGCTGGACCACATGGTCGAGCAGCGGGTCGGCAAGAAGACGCTCGGCTTCAACACCAGCCGCGAGCCGGAGAAGCCCAAGGAACTCGGCGGGTACGCCGATGTGATGCCGGAGGACCTGCTCAAGTTCGGGCTGATCCCGGAGTTCATCGGCCGGCTCCCGGTGATCACGACGGTGTCGCCGCTGGATCGCGAGGCACTGATCAAGATCCTGTCGGAGCCGAAGAACGCGCTCGTCAAGCAGTACCGGCGGCTGTTCGAGATCGACAACGTCGAGCTGGAGTTCAGCGACGACGCGGTCGAGGCGATCGCCGACCAGGCCCTACTCCGTGGCACCGGCGCCCGCGGCCTGCGGGCGATCATGGAAGAGGTCCTCCTCAACGTGATGTACGAGGTGCCCAGCCGTGAGGATGTCGCGAAGGTCGTCGTCACCGGCAAGGTCGTCCTGGAGAACGTCAACCCGACGCTGATCCCCCGCGACCAGCTGGACCGCACCAAGCGCCGCGACAAGAGCGCCTGACACCGCTCGTCAGCAGTCACCAGAACGAGGCCGGGTCCGCCGAGAGGCGGGTTCCCGGCCTCCTTCTCGTGGTGGACGCGACGGGAGGAGCTGCCCGCCTACCTTCGGCGCATGACGCCCAGAACAATTCTC
This sequence comes from Kribbella jejuensis, assembly GCF_006715085.1. NCBI lineage: Bacteria > Bacillati > Actinomycetota > Actinomycetes > Propionibacteriales > Kribbellaceae > Kribbella > Kribbella jejuensis. The sequence continues at coordinate 1,293,620 of NZ_VFMM01000002.1, forward strand.
CGAAGACTGTCCGCCGCCGGCGCGGCGGTGATCCTGCTGGCGCCGATGACGCCGATGACGCTCGCCCACGCGAGTTCCGTCGTACCGAAGATCGCGTGGGGGAGTTGCGGGACCGATCCGAAGCTGAAGCCGTTCCAGTGCGCGTCGGTCGAAGTGCCGACGGACTACGACCACCCGAACGGTCCGACCACCACGATCGTGCTGACCCGGCTGCCGGCCACGGATCCCGCGCACAGGATCGGCACGCTGTTCACGAACCCCGGCGGTCCTGGCGGTCCCGGCGTGGACTTCATCCAGCAGGCCGGTCAGCAGATCTACACGCCTGAGGTACGGGCGCGGTTCGACATCCTCGGGTTCGACCCGCGCGGTGTCGGGCACTCGGATCCGGCCACTTGCTACCCGACCGCGGCCGACGAGGCGAAGGCGCTCGCAAACGTCCCGCCGTTCCCGGTCGGACCGAAGGAGGAGCGTCGTTTCATCGTCGACGCCGCGAAGCTCGCGGCCCACTGCCGGACGACCTCGCCCGACCGGCTCGCGCACTTCTCGACCGCGAACGTCGCGCGTGACATGGACCTGCTCCGGCAGGCGGTCGGCGACGCCAAGCTCTCGTACGTCGGTTATTCGTACGGGACGTACCTCGGCGCGACGTACGCGAAGCTGTTCCCGAACAAGGTCCGGGCGCTCGTACTGGACGGCACGCTCAGCCCCGAGTGGTACTCCGGCTCGAACGGCGACAAGGCGCCCGTCGGCGTCCGGCTCAAGCAGGGCGACGGCGCGTACGACACGTACGAGCAGTTCCTTGCCCAGTGCAAGAAGGCCGGAGCGAACTGTGTGCTGAACCAGCTCGGCGACCCGAAGACCGTCGTCGAGAGCACGCTCGAGCGGCTGAAGACGCAGCCCATCGACGTACCGCTGCCCGACGGCTCTACGCTCAAGGTGACGTACGCCGTCGCGGTGGCGATCACGTTCTCGAACCTGTACGACCCGGCCGGATTCCCTGCCCTGGCAGAGATGTGGGCACAGCTCGCGGGCACGAACCGGGCCAAGGCAGCCAAGAGCGCACCCCAGGCACTGGTCGAGTGGAACCGTCGCAAGGAGGACTACACCTCGGTCGGCAGCGTCCTGCAACCGTGCGTCGAGGCGAAGCAGTCCGGTCGTCCGCTGGCGTACCCGGCGTACGCCGCCGCGGCGGACAAGCGTGCGCCGCACTTCGGGGCGTACCGGGCGTGGGTCGGCATCCAGTGCGAGTTCCTCGGCATCCGCGACCGCGACGCGTTCCTCGGACCGTGGCCGAACAAGGTGAAGGAACCGGTTCTCGTCTTCGGTACCCGGCACGACCCGGCCACCCCGTACGAGGCGACCAGGCCGTACGCCGACCTGTACCCGGACGCCCGCATGGTCACGGTCGAGGGCTGGGGTCACACGACGATCGGCAAGAGCACCTGCGCCGACGCGATGATCACCAGCTACCTGACCGACCTGAAGGCTCCGGAAGACGGTGCGACCTGCAGCCAGGACCGCAAGCCGTTCGACCCCACACCCGGGGCGCGCGTGGGCGACGTCCTGCGGGCCTGGTCAGGCGGTCGCTAGCCCTTGAGAGCGGCAGCGATCGTGTCGGCGATCGGCGTGGTCGGACGGCCGATCAGCGTGCTGAGGTCGTTGCCGTGCCGCGCCAGCCGGCCGCGCTCGATCGCGTCGTCGACGCCGACGAACAGCTGCGCGACCGGCTCCGGGAACCCCGCGCCGATCAGCACCTGGGCGTGGTCCGCGGGCGAAAGGTTGTGGTAGGCAACGTCCTTCCCGGACTGCTTCGCCAGCTCGGCGGCGTAGTCCGTCAGCGTCCAGTCGGTGTCGCCGTTCAGCTCGTACGCCTTGTTCTCGTGCCCGTCCCCGAACAGTACGACGGCTGCCGCCGCGGCGTAGTCGCGGCGCGGCGCGGACGCGATCCGTCCGTCGCCGGCGCTGCCGACCACGCCGTTGGCCAGCTGGACCGGGATCTGGTCGGTGTAGACCTCGCTGTACCAACCGTTGCGCAGGAACGTGTACGGCAGGCCGGAGTCGAGGATCGCCTGCTCGGTGGCGAGGTGGTCCGCGGCCAGGTCGAAATCGGCCGCCGGTCCGCCGAGCACGCTGGTGTACACGAGCCGGGCCACTCCGGCCTCGCGAGCGGCGGCGATCACCGCGCGGTGCTGCTCGCGGCGGTTCGGCTCCAGCCCCGAGATCAGCAGGACCGTGTCGCCCGCTCCGAAGACCTTCGCCAGTGCGCCCTCGTCGTTGTAGTCGGCGATCCGCACCTCGACGCCGCGATCGGCGAGCGGCGCAGCCTTCTCGGCGTTCCGTGCGACCGCGACGACCTGGTCCGCGGGGACCCGCTGCAGCAGCTCGTCGATGACGAGAGTGCCCAGGTGACCGGTTGCGGCCGTGACGACGATGCTCATCAAGTACTCCTTCAAGTCGATGTCTGTCATCGACAGTAGGCAGCCGCAGCGAGTGGATCTATGTCCATGAAGCGCTGATTTATGTCCGATCGTCTTGATCGCCGCGCGTATGATGCCAGGTATGGATGTACTCGCCGATGTCGTCGACGCGATGCGGACCGGTCCCGCCAACTCCGGGCGTACCGACGTCCGCGGTCCGTGGGGCCTCCGGTTCGCGCACTCGTTCGGCGCGACCTTCCACCTGGTCCTGCAGGGTACGGCGTGGTTGCTGCCGCCGGACGGCGACCCGATCCAGCTCGGCCCGGGCGACGCGGTGCTGCTGCCGCGCGGTACCGACCACGCGCTCGCCGACCACCCGGACTCGCCGCTCGTCGACTTCGACCCGGCGGTTGAGGAACCCGTGCAGGGCCAGGGCGCGCGGGCGTTGCTGTTGTGCGGCACGTACCGGCTCGACCGCGAGCGTCCGCACCCGGTGCTGACCAGGCTCCCGGACGTGGTCGTCGTACCCGCGAATCCCGGCCGGCACCGTTCGTTGCATACGGCAATCAGCATCCTGGGCGAGGAGCTCGATGCGCAGCGGCCCGGCGCGGCGGCCGTCGTACCGGCGTTGGTGGATGCGTTGCTGGTGCTGATCCTGCGGGCGTGGATGGAGGACAACGACTGCCCTACCGATCGTGGTTGGTCGCGGGCGTTGACCGATCCGTCCGTCGTCCAGGCGCTCGAGCTGATCCACGAGAAGCCCGGTGCCGCGTGGACGGTCGCCGAGCTGGCGTCCGGCGTCGGGTTGTCCAGGGCCGCGTTCGCCCGCCGGTTCACCGAGGCGGTCGGGGAGCCGCCGTTGACGTACCTGTCCCGCTGGCGGATGACGACCGCGGCGCGGTTGCTCCGCGACCACGACCGCCCGCTCGCGACGGTCGCCAAGGAGATCGGCTACACGTCGGAGTTCGCGTTCGCGAAGGCGTTCAAGCGTGACTTCGGCGTACCACCGGGGACCTACCGCAAGCAGCTCACTCCGGTCTGAGGGTTGCGACCAGCTCGCCACGGCTGCGGACGCCGACCTTCGCGAACGCGGATTTCAGGTGGTCCTGGATGGTGTGCGGCGAGATCGACAACCGGTCCGCGATCGCGGTCGTGCTGTGCCCGGCGATGACCTCCAAGCAGATCTCGCGTTCGCGCGTGGTGAGTCCGTAGGCAGCGAGCAGCATTCCCAGCAGGTGCTTGCCTGATGCCGGCTCGATCGTCACGACGACGTCGTTGTCCAGGTCGCCGATCAACCGGCTGCCCTGCATGAGGATCCAGCCACCCGACGGCGTCTGCAGCCGGGCCTGGAAGGTCCCGGACGAAGCGGCCCGGGTCCCGGTGACGACCGCCTTGAGCAGTACGTCGAACCGCTGCCCGAGCTCGTCCTGCCAGGTCCGCGCGGCCGCGGTGATCGCCCGCAGCGTGCCGGTCGGACCGGTGACGACGATCGACGGACCGGCCCCGCCGCGGTACCCGTGCGCGTCGGTGCGGACCGCGACCCGGGTGGCCGCGCCGATCACGGGTGCCACCGACCCCAGGAACTCGAGCTCGCGATCGCTGAAGTCCGGCCCGCTGCGGACGAATCCGGCCGCGCCCCAGCAGTCGCCGTCGACTACGAACGTCGTCCGCACCTCGTGCTCGATCCCGAGCGGCCGCCACACCTCGTGCAGCCGGCGGTGCCCGGCCACCTCGCGGTAGGGCAGGTCCGACAACCGGGCGACTTGGTGCGAGGTCCGGGCCAGCTCGGCGAACGAGTTCGGCACGGTTCCGGCGTACTCCGTCTCCGCCAGCCGTGGCTCGTACTCCGCGGGGATGCGGGCCGCACCGCTGGTCATCGAGCTGATCACCAGCGTGCCGGGATCGATACCGGCCCAGCAGGTCAGCTCGCTGCCGACCACCTGCTCGACCACCTCGATCGCGGCCGCGTGCAGTTCGGCGACGCCCATCCCCGAGGTCGCCAGTGCCGCGATGTCCCGGCGCGCGGCCCGCGCCCGGCCCTCCCACATAGGCTCAGTATGCGCCGCCGGGTCGTTGCCGCCTATCCCGGAAATGTGGGGATTCCGGCCGCGCCACAAGCCTCGTGTGCCGGGATGGTTGCTCGCCCCCCCGCCCTCCTACCGTCCCGGCTATGACCGAATCAGTGCATCTGAGCAGCGCGGGCACCGGCGTCGAGTACGCCGCCCCGGACGCGACCGTGACCGTGAAGATCGGCGCCGAACACACCGGTGGGCAGTACGAGGTGTTCGAGATCGACGCGCCGCGCGCCGACGCGGCACCCCCGCACCGGGAGTCGTGGAGCAAGGCGTTCTACGTCCTGCAGGGCCGGATCCTCGTGCAGGCGGAGGATCAGGGTTACGACCTCGGCCCCGGCGCCGCGATCAGCATCCCGGCCGGAACGCTGAACACCTTCTCGGTGCTCACCCCGTCGGCCAAGTTCCTGACCATCAGCCAGACCGGGCGGATGGGCGCGTTCTTCGCCGACCTCGCCGAGGCCGACCCCACCGACTACGTGGCGCTGGGGGAAGTGTCCGCGCGCCACGGTGTGACCCTGCCATGAGTACGGCGGCGCAGGTCCTGGCGGTCGTCATCGCGGTGATGCTGGCGGGTGTCTGGTTGATGGAGTCGTTCTTCTACCGGCATCCGCGGCTGTATCCACTGTTTCTGCTCGAACGCCGTGACTTCGACGCGGTGAAGCTGTGGATCGTCAACCTCGGCTTCTACAACTTCACCACCGCAGTCGCGCTGGCCCTCGGTGTGGTGCTCGCGCAGTCGGGGCACGTCCCGCAGGGCGAGGCGCTGGTCGCGTTCACTGCCGGACAGCACGTGTTCCTCGCGCTCGTGCTGCTCGCGACGGAGCGACGGCTCTGGCTCAACACACTCATGGAAGGTGTGCCGACTGCTCTCTTGCTGTTCCTTGTCCTGCTGTAGGAAATTTACCGATTCTGCGCAATCATGGGCACGAATGCACCGCACACACTCAAGGTCCCCTAACGGTCACTCGCAGTTCGGCCGATCAGGGGGCCTACCGCCCTGAGTACCCGTGAAGGTGAGGCCCATGAGCCCAATCAGTCGCAGGACCCTTGTCTTCGGCGGACTCGCCGCGGCCGGGGCCGGCGCCCTCCCCGCCACCCGGCCAGCCATCCGCCCAGCCACCGCCCAGACCTCGGTGATCACCGCCACCGCCGCCGTCCCGTACCCGTTCCAGCTCGGCATCGCCTCGGGCGAGCCGGATGCGAACAGCGTCGTACTGTGGACGCGCCTGGCCCCCAGCCCGCTCAACGCCGACGGCCAAGGCGGAATGGCCAACGCCGACGTGCCGGTCGACTGGCAGGTGTCGACCACCGACACCTTCAGCACGCTGGTCGCCTCGGGCACGGTCACAGCGTCGTACGCCGCTGCCCACTCGGTGCATGTCATCGCGGGCGGGCTGAACCCGGACTCCGACTACTACTACCGCTTCCGTGCCCAGGGCTTCATCTCACCCGTCGGCCGGACCCGCACCGCGCCCGCGATCGGTACCAACGGCCGCAACCTGCTGATGGCGTTCACCTCCTGCTCGCACTACGAGGAGGGCTACTTCACGGTGTACCGGCGGATGGCCGAGGACAACCCGGGCCTGATCCTGCACGTCGGCGACTACATCTACGAGTACGGCGCCACCAGCGGCCGGCCGCGTCTGTACGCCGGTACCACGGAGATCGTCACGCTCGCGGACTACCGGCGGCGCTACGCGCAGCACAAGACCGACCCGGACCTGCAGGCGGCACATGCCGCGGCGCCGTGGATCGTCGTACCGGACGACCACGAGGTGGAGAACAACTACGCCAACATGGTCAGGGCGGACAGCACGCCTAGTCTCACCACGGCACAGTGGACGGCTCGCCGTACCGCGGCGTACCAGGCGTACTACGAGAACATGCCGTTGCGGCCGGCGCAGGCGAACAACGGGAACAGCATCCCGCTCTACCGCCGGTTGCGGTGGGGGAGCCTGGCGGTCTTCCACATGCTCGACACCCGGCAGTACCGCGACGACCAGGCCTGTGGCGACGGCTGGAAGGTCTGCTCGGACGCCGATCTGGCTTCTCGCAGCCTGCCTGGCAACGCGCAGGAGACCTGGCTGCTCGACGGTTTCAACCAGCACCTGGCGACCTGGGACATCATCGGCCAGCAGGTGTTCTTCGCCCGGCGGTTCAACTCGACCGGCGCGAGCATGGACTCCTGGGACGGGTACCGCGCCTCCCGCGCGCGGATCCAGCAGGGCTGGGTCGACCGCGGGACCCGCAATCCGGTCGTACTCACCGGTGACGTGCACCGCGCGTGGGCCAGTGATCTGAAGGCCGACTACAACAACGCGAGCTCGGCGACCATCGGCAGCGAACTGGTCAGCAGTTCGGTGACGTCGGGTGGTGACGGCGACGGGGCCACGACGATTCCCGACGTCGGTACGAACCCGTGGCTGAAGTTCTACAACAACCGTCGTGGCTATGTCCGGACCACGATCAGCCCGACCCAGCTGCAGGCGGACTTCCGTGCGGTCGCGAAGGTGACCGAGCACGGCGCGGCGGCCACGACCGTGAAGTCGTTCGTGATCGAAGACGGCCGTCCCGGCCTGCAGGCGGTGTGACGACCGATGAAGAAGACTCTTGCAACCGCGGCCTTCGCAGTGGCCTCGCTTGTTGCCGCCACCGGCACTGCGTCTGCGCACCTCGCCACACCGACCTGGACGACGGCGAACAGTGTGTCCACGGGCGACCAGGACAACGCATCCGTGGCAACCAACCGGAACGGGTACGTCGCCGTGGTCTGGGAGGACGACCGCGACACCGACAACGCGACCGACAACGTTCACAGCGAGATCTACCTGCGGCTGTTCCTCAACGGCACGGCGCTTTACGAGACCAAGCTGTCCGCCGGCGGCGACAGCGGTGTGACCACGTGGCGGCACCTGCATCCGGACGTCGGCCTTGACGACAAGGGCAACGCCGTCGTGGTCTGGCAGGACGACCCGGACGGCAACGGGTTCTACAACATCCCGTACCGCGTCGTGAACACAGCAGGCACCGTGACAGCGTCCGGCAACGCCAACAGCAGCGCCACGGGACAGCAGATCAACCCCCGCGTCGCTGTAGACCCGGATGGGGCACCTTCTGGTGGCGCAGTTGCGTTCACGGTCGTATGGGAGGACATCCAGACCGGCGCACAGGCCACCGTGAAGGCTGCCGGCTTCACCGGACCGACCACACGCGCCTGGGAGGTGACCGCTTCCCAGACGACAGGACAGCACCACAACCCGGACGTAGCCGTGTCGGCGTCGGGTGACGCCGTTGTCGTCTGGGACGAGGACGGCGACGCCAACGCGTACTACAACATCGGGCTGATCCGGCTGGCACGCACCAACGGTGCAGCAACGCTCTCACGACGTACGGCAAACTCTGAAGGCGGCGGCCAGCAGACGCACGCATCGGTGGCAGCCAACTTCAACGGCGACTTCGCCGTCGCCTGGGAGTCCGACCACACCGGTACTCCGGCGGTCTGGACCCGCTCGTTCACGTCAACCGGCACTGCGCGCTACGCCGACACCGAGGTAGCTGCGGGCGGCACCGCACCGTCCACCGGCATCGACGACCAAGCGCAGTCCGTCGTCGGCTGGACCGTTCAAGGCGCCGACCCTGATGTCTGGGTGCGCGGCTTCGGTACGGACGGCACCGACACGGGCCGCCTGTCGTCGCAGAAGCTCAGCTCGGTCACCACGGGCCGGCAAGAGCAGATGGTTGTCGCGGTCTCGCCGTACGCCGAAGTAGCCGTCGCCTACACCGACGACAACGACGGCAACACGTACGACCAGGTCATGCTCGGTACAGGAATCTCCAACAACAGTTGGTGAATCAGTGCGTCGTCGGGGACACCGTACTGAGCACGGTGTCCCCGGTGTCGACCACCTCGAGACGAACGATGTCCTTCAGCGGTATCGACGTACTGGCCGGGACCTGGGCACGGTAGTTGCCGTTGGCGGCCCACCAACCGGCTGTCTGCGTGCTGCCGTCGCGGCTGTGTACGACGAGCATGCAGTGCTCGTCCGGCTTCAGGTCCGTGAGCTGGAGCTGGATGTCGGTACCCCAGCCACGACTCACCAGCTTGGCCGTGGTGTCGATACCTCCGACCCCGTCCCTGGCTGTCCAGGTGGCAGAGGCCGGTGCGGTCACCAGACCCCAGCTGACGACACCAGTGATCGTGGCAGCCGACGCTGCCGCCAGAACCCAGCGCTTGCGCGGCCGCTTCTTCTTGGTGAGCTGCAGCGGCGCAGGCTCCGGCTGGTCGATCTCGATGTCCTCCACCGGTACCGCATGCAGCAGCCCGGGTAGGTGCGCGAACTGCAGCAGCATCTCGCGGCATGCCGAGCAGGTAGCCAGGTGCTCCTCGACCTCATGCCGTTCCGACGCCTCCAGCGCACCGAGCACGTAGGCGCCGATCGATGTCGTCTCCGGACACGTCATGAGCCGGTCACCCCTCGTTCCTCCAGCGCCGCGCGCAGAGCGTGCAGCGCGTAGTAGCTGCGCGACTTCACCGTTCCCGGTGGTACACCGAGGACGGCGGCCGCCTCGTTCACGGTGCGCCGCCGGTAGAACAGCTCGACGATCACCTGCCGGTGGTCCTTGCTCAGTCCGCGCAGTACGTCGATCACCTGCCACACCTGCAGCACCCGGTCGATGTCGTCCCCGAGCGCGGCGAACTCGCGTCCCTCGATCGGTACCTCGGTCACCCGGGCGCCCTGTTTACGGCGGCCCGAGATCACCAGGTTGCGCGCGACCGTGAACAGCCAGCGGCCGGCCCGGTCCGGGTCGAGGTCGCCCGCATGCGCCCAGGCGCGGGCCATCGTCTCCTGCACGATGTTCTCGGCGTACTGGCGGTCGCCCACCGAGCGCAGTACGTACCCGAACAACGACCGCCGGTACCTGTCGTACAGCGCGCGGATCACCGTGTCGTCATCCACACCTGTCAACTACGCGGGACAGCCGCGAACGGTTCAATCTGAACCGGCCGGCCGGATCCCACGTATCTGCCCAACGAGAGGAGATCCCGATGAAAACCACAATCTTGTTGCTAGGTGCAACCATAGCGGCGGCCGGCACGCTGACCGCGTGCGGCGGCAGCAACAGCAGTTCCACCCCGGCCGCCGGCGGCGGCGCGGCCGCCGCGGTCTCGGTCAAGGATGTCAGCGGAGTCGGCAAGGCCCTTGTCGATGCCTCGGGCAAGACGCTGTACTTCACCGACCAGGAGGCCGGCGGCATGCTCAAGTGCATGTCCGGCTGCCTGGACATCTGGGTGCCCGCGACCGGGACCGCCGCCGACGCGAAGGCGGTCAGCGGCCTCGGCACGATGAAGCGCTCCGACACCGGTGCCGAGCAGCTCACCTTCCAGGGCAAGCCGCTCTACACCTTCAAACTCGACAACAACGGCCAGGCCAAGGGCAACAACGTCACCGACAACTTCTCCGGCATGAGCTTCACCTGGCACGCCGCCACCACGTCGGGCGCCGCCCCTTCGACGGCTCCGTCACAGTCCTCGGGTGGCGGCGGCTACGGCAACGGTTACTGATCCAGCAGCACCCGGACGTCCCACGGACCCAGCTCCAGCTTGCCGTTGACCGGCTGGTCCGCGAGAACGTCGTGGGCTGGATCCGGCAGGTTCACGCCGACGCTGTTCCACGACCAGTTGTGCACGAACCGGATCCGCCGGCCGTCCGCGGCGGTCGCGGAGCTGACGGTCACGCTCGCCGGCAGGTCGCTCGGCGGCGCGGGTTTGATCCACCGGAACAGCGCGGCCGCGAGCGCCGGGTTCGGCACGGTGCCGACGTACGTGATCCGGCCCGCGCTGTGCGCCCGGGTGGTGACGGCCGGCCACCTCCCGAAGTGCGGGTGGTCGTAGCCCACGAGTACGTCGGCGCCGTCGACGACCAGCCCGTCGGCCCAGCGGGTGGCCGCGGCGTCAGCGGTGAGGTCCAGGCCGACGCCGCGTACCGGGAGGTCCCGGCTGAGGTTGCTGAACTCGTCGTACCGGACGCCTGCCGCGGCGGCGAGTCCGCCGGGCTGGACGTCGGTCCGCACGCGCGCTTCTTCATCCGCATACCCGGTCCGCGGGCCGATGACGAGGTGCCCGCCGGCCTCGGCGTACGCGACCAACTGATCCAGCAAGTCCTGGTCCGCCAGATAGAGCGCTGGTACGACGAGAACCGGGTGGTCGGTCACCGAAGGAGTGAACTGGCTCGCGTGCAGGATGCGGACCTGCAGACCGGCGTCGAAAGCCCCACGGTAGAAGGGATCGAAGAACCCGTGGTACGAGCGCTCGTCCGGACCGCCGTTCGCGCGCTCGAGAGCAGGGTACTTCTGCATGAGCCACTTGCTGGGCAGCGAGTACAGCATCGTGACGTCGCTGTCCGGGGTAAGACCTGCCACCAGCGAGCCGGCGGCCTCGAACTCAGCGCCGAGTTGCGCGATCTCCCCGTACGTACGGCCCGGCAGACCGCTGTGCGGGAGGACCCCGCCCCAGTAGGTTTCCGCACCGAAGTGCAGCGTGTGCCAGTGCCAGTACTCGATCATCTGGGCACCCCGTGACACCAGGGCCCACGCCGCCTGCCGCCACTGGCCGTCGTACGCCGGACGGTTGTTCCACGGGAAGCCGATCGACTGCGCGTTGGTCTCGGTGACGAGGAACGGGCTCTGCTTCGACGAGTACATGCGATCGGCACTGAGGTACAGCGCCCACGTGCCGTTGGTCGTCCAGCCCTGCTGTGGCGCATCGGTCTGTGGGTGTTCCAGTCCGTCCTGCATCGAGTAGTACGCATTGCCGGACGTCACGTCGAGACGCCGTACCAGCTCGTCGTCCGCGACCGCGGGACGCTCGTACGCGATGCAGGTGGTAACGAACTGGTCCGGGCGGGCGTATTCGCGGACGATGTCGGCCTGCCAGCCGATGAACTCGGTCGTCTGGTCCGCCTGGAACTGGCGCCACGCCACGTCGTACTGCGGCTGGACGTTGCCGTCCGGCGTCCACAGGTCGGCCCAGTCCGAGAGCCGGTGCGACCAGTAGACCAGGCCCCAGGCATCGTTCAGCGTCTGCACATCGCCGTACTTGTGCCGCAGACTGTCGACGAAGCGTTGGAAAACGCCGTGGTTGTGCAGCAGTTCGTTGCCCGGCTCGTTGTCCACCTGGAAGCCGATCACCGCGGGGTGGCCGGCGTACCGCTCGGCGATCTTGCGGATCACCCGCTCGGCGTGGAACCTGAACCCGGGATGGGTGAAGTCGACCTCCTGCCGTGCGCCCCAGCCGATCCGTTGCCCGGTCTGCCGCTCGCCGGTGATCTCCGGGTACAGGCGCGCCAGCCACGGCGGTACGGCGTACGTCGGGGTGCCGAGGACGACCGCGATACCGCGTGCGTGCGCGCCGTCGAGGACGGGTTGCAGCCAGTCGAGGTCGAAGCGGCCGTTCTCCGGCTCCCAGGTCGACCAGACCGACTCGCCCACCCGGATCACCGAGAAATGGGCGGCCGCCATCAGGTCGAGATCTTGCTCCAGCCGGTCGTGCGGCTGGTATTCGTGATAGTACGCAGCTCCGAAGAGCACACGCTCCGGCACGCGTTTCTCCAATGATAGAAGGGGTTTGTCAGGCCTTGACTCCGCCGGACGCCAGCCCGGACTGCCAGTAGCGCTGCAGCAACAGGAAGGCGGCGATCAGCGGGACGACGGACAGCAAGGAGCCGGTGATGACGAGGGACAGCACGGCGCCGGTTGTACCGCCGCCGGCGCCGGCCTGCGATGACCAGGCGGCCAGACCGACCGTGACCGGGTACAGATCGGGGTTGTTGAGCATGATCAGCGGCAGGAAGTAGTTGTTCCACGTCGCCACCAGCGTGAAGAGCAGTACCGTCACCACGCCAGGAGCCAGCAGTCGCAGGGCCACCTGGAAGAAGATCCGGAACTCGCTCGCCCCGTCGATCCGGGCCGCCTCGATGATCCCGTCCGGAACGGCGTCCTGTGCGTAGATCCGCATCAGGTACAGGCCGAACGGGCTCACCAGCGACGGCAGGATGATCGCCAACGGCGTGTTCACCAGCCCGGCCTTGCTGAACAACAGGTACGTCGGGATAGCGAGCGCGGTCGTCGGCACCATGATCGCGCCGAGCACCAGCCCGAACATCGCCGAGTTGCCGCGGAACCGGTACTTCGCGAAGCCGTAGCCACCGAGCGCGCACAGGAACGCCGCGCCGCCGGCACTGACCACCGAGTAGAAGACCGTGTTGCCCATCCAGCGCGCGAACACGCCACCGTTGTTCGTCAGCGTGTCGTGGACGTTCGAGAAGAACGAGAAGTCGTGCGCGAACCACAGCCCGAAGCTCGAGAACAGGTCACCGACGTTCTTCGTCGACGCGATCACCAGCCAGAACAACGGCAGCAGGAAGTAGATCACGAGCACGACCATGCACACGGTCAAGACGTTGCTGCGACGATCCGTCATGACCTGCTCCTTCGCGTGGTGACGAACAGAACGGCGTACGACGCGACGACGATGACCGCGCCGAGCAGGAACGAGACGGCCGCGGCGTAGTTCACCTCCTGGCCGGTGAACGCCAGCGAATACGCGTACAGGTTCGGGGTGTAGCCGCTGTCGATGACGCTCGGCGCGAGCCGTTGCATCAGCTGCGGTTCGTTGAACAGCTGGAAGCTGCCGATGACCGAGAAGATCACGCACACCAGGAGCGCCGGTCGCAGGGCAGGAATCTTGATGCTCCATGCGGTTCGGATGGCGCCCGCGCCGTCGACCGCGGCCGCTTCGTACAGGTCGTGCGGGACCGCGCGCAGAGCGGCGTACAGGATGATCATGTTGTAGCCGGTGAACTCCCAGGTGACGACGTTCGCCAGCGATCCGAGCATCCAGCTGGACGTGAGGAACTTCGGCGCGGGCAGGCCGAGGTCGCCGGCCAGCTGCGAGAACGGGCCGAAATCACGGCCGTACAGGTAGCCCCACATCAGTGCGGCGACCACGCTCGGTACGGCGTACGGCAGGAAGATGCCCAACCGGAACGCCTTGGCCGCGCGCAGCAGGCCGCTGTCGATGGCGAGCGCCGCCACCAAAGCGATCACGAGCATGACCGGCACCTGGATCACGAAGAACAACGCGACCCGGCCGACCCCGTCGAGCAGCCGCGGATCGGTCAGCGCACGGGTGTAGTTGCCGAGCCCGGCGAAGACCGTGCCGCCGATCAACCGCTCCTGGAACAGGCTGAGGTACGCCGCGTACGCGAGTGGCAGCACCAGCATCGCGACGAACACCACCATGAAGGGCGCAACGAAGGCGTAGCCGGTGGAGGCGTGGCCGACGCCACGCCGCTGCCGACGGGCCTCCCGGCGGCTCGGGGCCGATGCCTCGAGCCGCTGATCGGTTGTGACACTCATTGGTTGACCTTGAAGCCCTGGTTCTGCGCGTACTTCGTGATCCGGTCCTGCCACTGGTCGAGCGCCGCGTTGGTGTCGCTCTTGTTGGCGAACGACTTCCCGACGGTCTCGTTCCAGTCGTTGACGGCCTGGTCGAGGAACGGCGGCCACTGGAACTTGGTGTCGACCGTGTCGCTGATCCCCGCGAACAGCTTGTTCACCGGCTGGCCGCCGTAGAACGGCAGCGGCTGATCCACGTACGAACTGTCGGCCAGCAGGGCCTTCGTGACCGGGAACAGGAACTGCTGGGTCGCGAACATCTTCGTGGACGCGGGGTCGGTGTTGATGAACTCGGCCAGCTTCGCGGCGGCGATCGGGTTCTTCGTCCCCTGCACCACGGCCGTCGTCGAGCCACCCCAGTTGCCGGACGCGTTCTGGCCGGCTTGCCATTGCGGGAGCGGAGCCGCCCGCCACTTGCCGGCGGTCGCCTTCGCACTACCTGCCAGGAAGACCGGACCCCACGCGGCCGTCAGCCAGGTGGCGTACTTGCCCCGGTTCAGCGCCTGGTACCACGCGTCGTTGAAGTCGGCGTCGGCCGAGACGACACCGTCCTTGATCAGCCCACCCCAGTAGGTCGCGAGCTTCTTGGAGCCGTCGCCGTTCAGGTTGACCTTGACCGAGTCGGTGCTGGGCGTCTCGAACGGCTTGACCCCGGCCTGCCACAACAGCCCGAACCAGACGCCGGCCTGGCTCTGCGCGAGGTTCGTCATCGACACGTTCGGGTCGGCGGCGTGCAGCTTGCGCGCGGCGGCGGCGAACTCGTCCCACGTCTTCGGTACGGCGATGCCGTACTTGTCGAAGATGTCCTTGCGGTACAGCATCCCCATCGGGCCGCTGTCCTGCGGTACCGCCCATACCTGGCCGCCGGAGCCGACGACCTGCTGCCAGGTCCACGGCACGAACTTGTCCTTCAGCGCCTCCGCGCCGTACGGACGCAGGTCCATCAGGCTCTTGGTCAGCGCGAACGTCGGGATGTACTGGAACTCGATCTGGACCGCGTCCGGGAAGCCTGTGCCGGCCTTCAGTGCGGTGCGGAGCTTGGTGTACTGCGGGGTGCCCTGGCCGGCGTTCACGACCTTCACCTTGATCGCCGGGTACTTCTTCTCGAAGAGGTTCACCTCCTGCTGGATGTTCGGCACCCAGGTCCAGAAGGTGAGTTCGGTCGGCGTGGACATCGCCTTGTCGATATCGGACTGGCTCACGGTCTGTGCCGTGCTCGCGCCACCGGACGCCGACCCACCGCCGCCGCCACCACAGGCAGCGAGAACGAGAGCAGCGGCCAGGACGAGTGCGGTGCCGGCGGACGTGCGCCGGCGGATTCGGTTGATGAACATTGCGAAACAACTCCTCGAATGGCAAGGCGGTGCCCAGGCACCGACCTCGACAAAGGCGTGCCCGGCCAGGGGAACGGCGTCAGGACGCCGTGCTTGGTGGTGCTGCGGTCGACTGACGGACGACGAGCCGGAGCGGTGGCGGCTCCGGAAGGGGAGAGTGGCCGCCGGCCGGCGACTCGATCTCCGTGACCAGATTGGCGATCCCGCGCGCGACGTGGACGTCGAAGTCCTGCGGGATCGTGGTGAGTGGTGGTGTCAGGTAGGCCGCCGTCGGGATGTCGTCGAAGCCGACGATGCTGACGTCGCCGGGGACGGAGCGGCCGGCCTCGGTCAGGGCCCGCAGTACACCGATGGCCATGTCGTCATTGGCGACGAAGACCGCGGTGACATCGGGGTTCGCGGCCAGTTCCCGGCCGGCTTCGTAGCCGGAGGCAGGGAGCCAATCGCCTTCCAGTACAGGCGGTTCGGGCACGCCGGCGTTCTCCAGGGCCTGCCGCCAGCCTGCCAGCCGGTCGCGTGCCGCCCACCATCGCTGCGGGCCGGCGACGTGCCAGACGGTACGGTGCCCGAGGCCGAGGAGGTGCTCGGTCGCGGACCGGCCGGCGGTGATGTTGTCGCCGCCGGTGTCGATGCTCGGATTGGCGCTCAGTCCGGGGAACCGGCCGAAGCTGAGCACCGGGACGTCGACGTCGATCCGCACGCCGTCGCCCTCGTCGATCGGTTCGGACAGGATGATGCCGTCCACACCCTGTTCGAGCAGGTGCTCGACCACATCGGCGATCGTGTCGCCTTCGAGCGTGTTCACGATGCTGACCGAGTAGCCGGTCGTCCGGAGGGTCTGCTCGATCGCGACCAGTTGGGTCGACGGGCCGAACAGCGCCGTACCGAGACAGACCACGCCGATCCGTTTGGTCTTGCCCGAGTTGAGTGCGCGGGCAGCGTCGTTGCGGCGGTACCCGAGTTGGCGTACGGCGGCCTGGACCCGGAGCCGGACCTCTTCCTTCACGTACGGCTCGCCGTTCAGCACCCGGGACACGGTCTTCTGCGAGACGCCCGCGAGCCGCGCGACATCGGTGCTGCTCGGTTTGGTCTCGCTCATCCGTCCTCCGCTCTGACTGCGTAGTCAGAATGTGTCTACGTAGTCAGAGAGTCAATGGGTGGAGACCCAACTGTGACCTGGGGCACAGATCTGCAGCCCTGGTTCAGCGCTGCTTCAGCGCTGGTAAAGGCCGGTCAGGCGGCCGCTGGCGATGGCGTTCTTGTTGATCGCCTGTAGTGCCGCACCGAGCTTGGCGCCGGCCGCGAGACCTGTCGGCGCGGACAACGCGTAGACCGTGAAGCGGTAGTGGTGCGTGCCGCTCGGCGGGCACGGCCCGAAGTACGACGCCTTACCGGCCGAGTTGCTCGCCTGCTTCCCGCCGGGCGGTGGTGCGCCTTCTTCGAGCGACGTGACCTTCGGATCGAGATCGAGCACGATCCAGTGCGTGAAGGTCCCACTCGGCGCATCCGGATCGTCCACGACGATCGCGAGCGCCTTCGCGGCCGCCGGCGTCCCGCGCCAGGCCAACGGAGGCGACGTACCGGCACCGTCGCACGTGTACTTCCGCGGAATCGCCCCACCCTCACGAAACGCCGTACTGGTCACTTCGATGCTCGCAGGCGCAGTCACGCCAGGCTCCTTCCCGGGTTCGCCGCCACTGCAGGCGGTCGTCGCGAGAAGAACGGTCAGCCACAGCAGTAGCCGCAGTCGCACGGTTCCCACCCTACGTCCGCCGATGCGTGAGGGGCTGCTTGACAAATTAACTGAGTGCGCTCATTATTGAGTCAACTCAGACAAGGCCAACAGAAGGAATTCGTCATGCGGGCGTTCGTCGTCGATCAGTACAAGCAGCCGCTGCGGCAGGCGGACGTGCCCGAGCCCGTGGTCGGGAACCGTGACGTGCTGGTAGAAGTCCGGGCGGCCGGAGTGAACATGCTCGACGAGAAGATCCGGGCCGGGGAGTTCAAACGGGTGCTGCCGTACGAACTGCCGCAGATTCTCGGCAACGACGTCGCCGGAACGGTCATCGGCGTCGGCGCGAAAGTGCAGGAATTCAGGGTCGGCGACGAGGTGTACGGACGGCCCGGCAAGGACCGCATCGGGACGTTCGCGGAGCGGATCGCGGTGGCCGAGGACGACCTGGCGCTCAAGCCTGTGTCGATCAATGCCGTGGAAGCGGCCTCGTTACCGCTGGTTGCGCTGACTGCGTGGCAGGCGCTCGTCGAGCGGGGCAATGTGCAGCCGGGGCAGCGGGTCCTTGTCCACGCCGGCGCGGGCGGAGTCGGGACAGTAGCGATCCAGCTCGCGAAGCACCTCGGCGCGACGGTCGCCACCACGGTTAGCGGGGGCAACGCGGACTTCGTGCGCAGCCTGGGGGCGGACATCGTCGTCGACTACCGCAGTCAGGACTTCGAACAGATCCTCGACGGGTACGACCTGGTGCTGGACAGCCTCGGCGGAAAGAACCTCGAGAAGTCACTGCGGGTGCTGCGCCCCGGGGGCAAGGCCATCGGGATCGCAGGTCCGCCTGACGCGGCGTTCGCCCGCGAGCTCGGCGCGAATCCAGTGCTCCGATTGGTGATGTCCGCCCTGAGCAGCCGCATCCGCCGCCAGGCCCGGCGCCTCGGCGTGACCTACGAGTTCCTGTTCATGCGAGCCAGCGGTGACCAGTTGCGCCAGATCACTGCCCTCGTCGACAGCGGCTCCCTGCGGCCCGTCGTCGGACAGGTCTTCGATTTCGACCAGACAGCGGAGGCCGTGCAGGCGCTGGGCAAAGGCGGCTTCCGCGGCAAGGCCGTCATCAGCAGGCCCTGACCGACACCACTCATCAAACACCAACCAGGAAGCAGGACAGACACCATGAATGCGAACGACAACGTCATCATCGCCTACAAAGACGCGCCCGCCCGCACCGTCGACGCCGGCGGCGTCACCTACGCGTACCGCGAACTGGGACCGAAGGGTGACATCCCGGTCGTCTTCTTCGTCCACCTCGCCGGGACCCTCGACAACTGGGACCCGCGCATCATCGATCCGATCGCCAAGGGCCGTCACGTGATCGCTTTCGACAACCGCGGTGTCGGCGCCTCCACCGGCCGGGTGCCCGACAGCGTCGAGGCGATGGCCGACGACGCTTATGCCTTCATCACCGCGCTCGGCTACGGCAAGGTCGACATCTTCAGCTTCTCGCTCGGCGGCATGATCGCTCAGGCCCTCGTGGTCAAGCACCCCGACCTGGTCCGCAAGCTCGTCCTCACCGGCACCGGGCCGAAGGGCGGCAAAGACATGGACAAGGTCGCCCGGACTACCTACTGGGACATCGTGCGCGCCACCCTGACCCGGTCCGACCCCAAGGAATTCCTGTTCTTCAACCGCAACGCCACCGGCAGGCCCGCGGCGCGTGCCTTCGTCAACCGGCTCGAGGAACGCACCACCGACCGCGACGCAGAGATCAAGGTCAAGGCGTTCCAGACGCAACTGAAGGCGATCAAGAAGTGGGGCCGCGGCACGCCCGACGACCTGTCGAAGATCACCCAGCCCACCCTGATCGCCAACGGCGACAACGACCGCATGGTGCCCTCGATCCTCTCCGACGACCTGCACCGGCGGATCAAGAACAGCGAACTGATCATCTACCCCGACTCCGGCCACGGCGGCATCTTCCAGTACCACGACAAGTTCGCCCCCGCCGCCGTCGACTTCCTCACCCGATAAACCTCCCGGAGGCTGCGCTTGTCGCCATGGAAGAATGAGCGCCGGCACAGTCCGCCGCACAGCAGGAGCCCACAGCAGACAAGGACGGCATCAATGCCCCTCGCCTCCCAGCCGGCCGGACGGCGCGAGCGGAACAAGCAGCAGAAACTGGACCGCATCACCGCCGCCGCCCGGGAACTCTTCGCCGACCGCGGCGTCGACGAGGTCACTACTCAGGAGATCGCCGACAAGGCCGACATCGGTGCGGGCACGCTGTTCCTCTACGCCAAGAGCAAGGGAGAGCTCCTGCTGCTGGTGCAGAACTCCACGTACGCCGATGCGCTCGCTCAGGGCAGGTCCGCGGCCGAGAGCATCCCCGACGTACTCGATGCGGTGATGGCGATAGTCCGCCCGGTCGTGGAATGCAACCGCAAACAGGTCGACAACGGGCGGACCTACCTGCGCGAGATCGTCTTCGGCGACCCCGAGGAACCCCACCACCGCGAGGCGCTTCTGCTGACTGTGCAGACCGAAGAAGCGATCGCCGACGTTCTGCAGCGCGACGAGCGCATCACTGCGGACGACGCCGGGGCCCTCGCCCACGTCGTCTCCGCGGTCATGTTCATCAGCATGGCTGCGACGATCAACGCCACCAGGCCCGTCGACGACATCCTCCAGGAAATCGAACGCCAACTCTGCGCCGTGCTCCCACGCTGATGCCGTCGCCGGCGAGGTTGCCGGCGTGGTGCGGCCGTCGCACGCTCGCGAGCATCGTCCGGATCAGGGTTCAGCGTTGCTCGACCAGCCGGATCACCGGAAGTTCCCGATCGGTCTTCTGCTGGTACTCCGCGAACCGTGGCGCCGTCGCGACGATTTGTTGCCACGCCTCGTCACGCTCCGCGCCGTGCAACTGCTCGGCCCGTACGTCGACCGTCCCGCCGTCGACGTCGATGCGGACCTGATCAGGGTTCGCGGCGAGGTTGTAGTACCAGTCCGGGTTCCCCTGGCCGCCCCAGGCGGACGCGATGATCAGGCGGCTGCCGTCGGGCGCCGGGATCCAGCTGACCGGGGTCTGCCTCTCGGTGCCGGACTTGCGGCCGATGGTCCGCAGCACGAGCATGTCGAATCCTCCGACCTTGCCGCGACGAGAGCGCCGCAGCAGCAGCTTGACCAGGCCGTTCATCCACTGCAGCGCCCGTCCCCTGGGCTGCCAGGCCCCGTGAGTGCCGGCCTGGGTGTCGAAGCTCATCCGGACTCCACTTCGGTGTGCACTGTGCGGTTGGTGCTGATCTGGTCGCCGTGCCCGAAGGGTTTGCCCTCGAGGTTGAAGCTCCAGGAGATCGTCGGCGTGATTCGCAGGTACGTACCTGGGCCGAACCGGCCCTGGCGCTCGACGAGCTCGGCCTCGCCGTAGATCCGAAGGTAGCGGGGCACCCACGGATCGGTCGACGGCAGGTCGTCGAGGATCACCGCGACCTTGGTGTTGCCGGCCTGGACATTGCGGAACTTCCGCGTCTTTGCTGGGTCGAAGCCGCCGATGAACAGGTGGCTTCCGTCGTACTCGAAGCCGACCGGGACGGCGTCGGGTTGGCCGTCGGTGCCGACCGTCGCGATCCGGGCGATCCGCTGGGTGCGCAGGTACTCGAGCTCCTCGTCGCTGAATGACATCGGTCCTCCTCGATGGTTAATGGCGTTAACTGTACGCGGAATTAACCATACATGCCATGTACCGTAGTTCCGTGAGTGAGACATGGGCCGAGCAGCTGGACACCGGGACCGGGCTGATCCAGCTGATGACGCTCGTCCAGGGGATCTACGCGAACGTGTCCGAGCGCCACGAGCTGACGCCGGTGCAGGCCAAGCTGTTGTGTGTACTGATCGGCGGACCGCGCGGGATGGCCGAGCTGGCGCAGCTGTTCGGCGTCGAGAAGGCCGCGCTGACGGGGCTCATGGACCGGATCGAGAAGCGCGGACTGGCCGTGCGTTCCGCCGTACCGGGGGACCGGCGGGCGGTCCAGGTGACGCTGACCGAGGAGGGGCGGCGGGCGGCGTCCGCGTTCCATCGCGAGATGGGCGAGGTGCTGAGCCGGCTGATCGACCCGATCCCGGAGGGGGACCGCGAGCAGTTCCGCAGCACGGTCCAGGGCATCATCATGAGGTGCCGCACGTCACCGTCCGGCGGATGAGCAGGCCGGGGCTGCGGACAGCGTTTGCCTTTACGATCGAGGGCGTGTCCAGTCCGTTGAGTTCCTGAGATGTCGGCCGTCATCGGTGCCTTCGCGGCGCTGGTCGCAGTGGCCGTTCTCGGGTACGTCGTGGGGCTCTTCGGTGTACTGCGCTCCGAGGACGAACTGGTCCTCTCGCGGCTGGCGTTCTTCGTGGCGACGCCCGCGCTGCTGTTCACCACCGTCGCGCGGGCCGAACTGAAGTCGATCTTCTCGGTGGTACTGGTCACCAACCTGGTCAGTCTGTTCGTGGTGCAGGCGGTGTTCCTGCTGGTCGCGGCGGTGATCTGGCGGCGCAGCCGGTCGCAGGCGACGATCGGCGTACTCGCCTCGTCGTACGTGAACGCCGGCAACCTCGGCGTACCGGTCGCCGCCTACGTGCTCGGCAACGGGGCGCTGGTCGCGCCGATCGTGCTGTTCCAGGTGCTGATCATGGCGCCGATCGCGTTCGCCGTACTGGACGGCGACCGCCAGGGGAGCGGCCGCCGCGTCTCGGTGAAGACGATCGTGACTCGCCCACTCCGCAACCCGCTCACGGTCGCCTCGCTCCTGGGCTTGCTTGTGTCGCTTCTCGGCGTACGTCTGCCCGCCCCGGTCATGCGCCCGATCGACCTGATCGCCGCGGCCGCCGTACCGGTCGCGCTGATCGCCTACGGCCTGAGTCTGAGCGCCGGCACCAAGGACTCGATCACCCTGCGCCGAGACGTCGTACTGGCCGTAGCCCTGAAAACCTTCGCCCAACCGCTGCTCGCCTACACGATCGCCCGCTGGCTCCTGGACCTCCACGGCCCCGCCTTACTGGCCCCCACCCTCCTGGCAGCCCTACCAACGGCCCAAAACGTCTACGTCTACGCCGTCCACTACAGATCCAGCCGAACCCTGGCCCGCAGCGCCGTCCTCCTCAGCACCCTCCTGTCCATCCCCATCATGATCCTGATCGCAGGCCTCCTGACCTGACTTCAGCGCAGGAGACAGCCAAAAATGAACGTGCCAAATTTGGTTGTCTTCTGGCTGCTAGTGCATGGCTTTGTAGGCTTCTTCGGCTACGGGGGCTACTTGGTCGACGTTGACGCCTTCGTTGGCGGACTGGGCGATGACGGTGAGGGTGTTGGAGCCGCGGTAGCACTGGGTGGGGAGGTTGCCGGCGGTTTCGATGCAGGTGGTGGAGCCGATCTTCTTCACCTTGTCGGCGGTGGCACCGGAATCGGCGATGACCTTGTCGATGTCGACGCGGCCGCGGAGCGCTATCAGGACGTAGAACCGGTCACCGTCGAGGCTGCCGTACGCCTCGACCATCACCTTCTTGCCGTCGTTGATCCGGCTCAGCGCCTCGCGGGTCTGGTCGAGTTGCGCGCGGCTGCGGATCTCCGGGTCGGTGATCCGGTCCAGCCCCGCGAGCTTCGCCGGCGGCGTGATCGACCGCTCGGCGTTCAGCCGGCTCAGCGGGCCCAGACCCCACGCGTAACCGGCCACTGCCAGCAGCGCCAGCACCACGAGGGCCCCACCCACGGTCACCCAAGGCGCCCAGGACCGCCGCCCCTTCTTCCCGTCAGCACCCGCCTCGGTCTTCACAGAACCACCGTCCGCGACGGCCCCCTCGGCCTTCACCGAGCCGCCGGCGTCCTGCCTGCCTGCAGCTGTCTTGGGGTCGGCCGGCACAGGAGCGAGTTCGGTGGTGTCGTCGGCGGGGGTCGGGGTTCTGGGGGTCGGCGGGTTGGTGGGGTCGGTCATCGGGGTGGCTCCTCGGACGTGCGGGTCGCGGGGTGCGGTTGGTCTGATGGTTCCACATCCGGACAAACCGACCCCGCAGGGTAGTCGAATGCAGAAGGTGCCCGTCTCCCGAGCGAACGGGGGACGGGCACCTGGTGGGTGCGGTCAGAGGGTTGCGACGACCTTGACAGCATCGGAGTCGTCCGTGTTCCAGACGATCTCGCCGGTGATCCGGCCGGCGGCGCGCAGGTCGGGTTCGGCTCGTTCGGCCAGGGCGAGGCGGGCGGCGGGGCCGGTGACCTCGACCTTCGAGACCTCGGTCTTCATCGACACCTGCGCCTCGGACTTCGCGCCACGGATCCCCGCGAGGACCTCGGACACCGCGTCGAGCACCTCGGCCGGCTGCTCCGCCACCGCGAGGTCAGCCTCGGGTGTCGGCCAGGACGACAGGTGGATCGAACCCTCCTGCCACCACGACCAGACCTCCTCGGTCGCGAACGGCAGGTACGGCGCGAGCAACCGCAACTGGACCGACAACGCCACCGCCAGCGCAGCCTTCGCCGAGGCAGCAAGTGCGTCGCCCTGGCCGCCGTACGCGCGCTCCTTCACCAGCTCGACGTAGTCGTCGCAGAACGTCCAGAAGAACCGCTCCGCGACCTCCAGTGCACCGGTGTAGTCGTACCGGTCGAAGGCGGCGGTGGCGTCCACGACGACCGATCGCAGCCGCTGCAGCATCGCCAGGTCGATCGGCTCGGTGACCGCAGCCGGGTCGGCGGCGACGACCGCCGACGGGTCCTCCTCGGTCGCGCCGAACGAGAGCACGAACTTCGACGCGTTCAGGACCTTGATCGCGAGCCGCCGGCCGACCTTCATCTGCGACTCGTCGAACGGCGAGTCCAGACCCGGGCGCGCCATCGCCGCGCGCCAGCGAACGGCGTCGGAGCCGAACTTCTCCAGGATCTCCGACGGCACGACCGCGTTGCCCTTGGACTTCGACATCTTCTTCCGGTCCGGGTCGACGACGAACCCGGAGATCATCGACCGTGCCCACGGCAGCGTGCCGTTCTCGAAGTGCGCGCGGACGACGCGGGAGAACAGCCAGGTCCGGATGATCTCGTGTGCGTGCGTGTTCAGGTCCATCGGGAAGGTACGGCGGAACAGGTCGTCGTCGCGCTCCCACCCGCAGACGATGTGCGGCGTCAGCGACGACGTCGCCCAGGTGTCCATCACGTCCGGGTCGGCCTCGAAACCGCCCGGCTTGCCGCGCTGGGACTCGTCGTACCCACGGGGGGCCTGCGAGGTCGGGTCGATCGGCAGCTCGGCCTCGGACGGCATCAGCGGGTGCTCGTAGTCGGGCTCGCCGTCGGCGTTCAGCGGATACCAGACCGGGAACGGGACGCCGAAGTACCGCTGGCGGGAGATCAGCCAGTCGCCGTTCAGCCCCTCGACCCAGTTGAGGTACCGGTGGCGCATGTGCTCGGGGACCCAGGCGAGCTCGTTGCCGCGCTCGATGAACTCCTGCTTGAGCGCAGCGTCCCGGCCGCCGTTGGTGATGTACCACTGCCGGGTGGAGACGATCTCGAGCGGCTTGTCGCCGTTCTCGTAGAAGTTCGCCATCCGCTCGGTCTTCTTCGGCTCGCCGTCCAGCTCGCCGCTCTCGCGCAGCTTCTGGACGATCAGTTCGCGCGCGCTGAAGACGGTCTTGCCGGCGAGCTCGGCGTACAGGTCGGAACCCTCGAGCCACGCCGGGGTCTCGCGGAGCAGCCGGCCGTCGCGGCCGATCACCGTACGGACCGGGAGCTGCAGCTCGCGCCACCACTGGATGTCCGTCTGGTCGCCGAACGTGCAGCACATCGCGATGCCGGCGCCCTTGTCCATCTCGGCGGCCTCGTGCGCGAGGACCGGGACCTCGACACCGAACAGCGGCGACTTCACCGTCGTCCCGAAGAGGTGCTTGTACCGCTCGTCGTCGGGGTGCGCGATCAGCGCGACACACGCCGGGATCAGCTCCGGACGGGTGGTCTCGATGTAGATCGGCCCGTCGGCGCCGTGGAACGCGACCCGGTGATAGGCGCCCGGATACGGCCGGGCTTCCATCTCGGCCTGCGCGACCGCGGTCTGGAACGTGACGTCCCAGACCGTCGGCGCCTCGGCCAGATACG
Organism: Kribbella jejuensis; assembly: GCF_006715085.1. Lineage (NCBI taxonomy): Bacteria > Bacillati > Actinomycetota > Actinomycetes > Propionibacteriales > Kribbellaceae > Kribbella > Kribbella jejuensis. Next base: position 1,318,732 of record NZ_VFMM01000002.1, read on the forward strand.
CCTCGCCGCGGGCGAAGTTGCGCAGGAAGGCGCGCTGCGACGTACGCCGGGAGTCCTCGGAGATCGTGGTGTACAGGTAGGACCAGTCGACGCTCAGGCCGACCTGGCGCCACATCGCCTCGAACGCACGCTCGTCGATGTGCGTGAGCTCACCGCACAGGTCGACGAAGTTCTGCCGGGAAATCGGGACCTGCTTCTTCGGGTCCGGCTTCTCCGGCGGGGTGAAGTCCGGGTCGTAGGGCAGCGACGGGTCGCACTTGACGCCGTAGTAGTTCTGCACCCGGCGTTCGGTCGGCAGGCCGTTGTCGTCCCAGCCGATCGGGTAGAAGACCTTCTTGCCGCGCATCCGCTGGTACCGCGCGACCAGGTCGGTGTGGGTGTAGCTGAAGATGTGCCCGACGTGCAGCGACCCGGAGACCGTCGGCGGCGGCGTGTCGATGGAATACACATCGGCACGCTCGGCGGTGCGGTCGAAGGCGTAGGTCTGCTGCTCCTTCCATACCGCAGCCCACTTCTCCTCGAGGCCGTCGAGGCTGGGCTTGTCTGGAACACGGGACGTCTGGCTCATGCGCACAATGTTAGTGGTTGTCAAGGGGTGCTCCGACCGCTTTATCCACAGCCCCACCTAGACTTGGCGTTCTGATGAGTGACCTCTCCTTCGCCGAGGTATCGGCACGGCTCCAGGCGCGCTGGCCGGAGCACAAGATCGAGCCCACCCTGGAGCGCGTCCGGCGGCTCGTCGAGCTGCTCGGCGACCCCCAGAAGGCCTATCCGGTGGTGCATCTGACCGGCACCAACGGCAAGACGTCGACCGCGCGGATGATCGACACCCTGCTGCGCGAGTCGGGTCTCCGCACCGGCCGTTTCACCAGCCCGCACCTGGAAAAAGTGACCGAGCGGATCACGCTGGACGGCGAACCGGTCAGCGAACAGCGCTTCGTCGAGGCGTACGAGGAGATCGCGCCGTACCTCGACGTCGTTGATGCCGAGCAGGAGAACCCGCTGACGTTCTTCGAGGCGATGGTCGGGATGGCGTTCGCGATCTTCGCCGACGCCCCGGTCGACGTGGCGGTGATCGAGGTCGGCCTCGGCGGCACCTGGGACGCCACCAACGTCGCCGACGGCACGGTCTCGGTGATCACGCCGATCGCGGTCGACCACGCGCACCTGCTCGGTGCGGATCCGGTCACGATCGCCGGCGAGAAGTCCGGCATCATCAAGCCCGGCGGCACGGTCGTGATGGCCCAGCAGAGCCTCGACGTCTTCGAAGTACTGCTCCGCAAGGCCGCCGAGGTCGGCGCCCAGGTCGCCCGCGAGGGGATCGAGTTCGGCGTCGTCAGCCGGACGCTCGCGGTCGGCGGCCAGGTCGTGTCGATCAAGGGCCTCGGAGCGGAGTACGACGAACTCTTCGTCCCGCTGCACGGTGAGTACCAGGCGCACAACGCCGCGGTCGCGGTCGCCGCCGTCGAGGCGCTGCTCGGCGCGAGCCCCGAGACCGAGGGCCGGGTCACCACCGAGCTGCTGCAGGCCGGCTTCGAGCAGGTCACCAGCCCGGGCCGGCTGGAGGTCGTCCGGCAGAGCCCGACGATCGTGGTGGACGCCGCGCACAACCCGCACGGCGCCGAGGCCACCGCGGCCGCGGTGTCGGAGGCGTTCCAGTTCCAGCCGCTGATCGGCGTCCTCGGCTGCATGAAGGACAAGGACGTGTACGGCGTCCTCGAGGCGTACGAGCCGATCATGGAGACCGTGGTCTGCACCCGGAACAGCTTCGTCGAGCGCTCGATGCCCGCCGAGGAACTGGGCGAGCTCGCCGCGGAGGTCTTCGGTGAGGAACGGGTACTCGTCCGCCCGCACCTGATCGACGCGATCGACGACGCGATCCGGCTCGCCGAGGAAGGCGCGGTCGCGCTCGGCAGTGGCGGCGTACTGATCACCGGCTCGGTGATCACCGCCGGCGAGGCGCGGGCACTGCTCGTGCGGAAACCGAAGGACGACAAGCGATGAGGTCGCTCGCCTCGATCGTGCTCGCGTTCGAGTCCGTCGTCCTCGCCCTCGTCACCCCGGTGATGATCTCGATCGCGGGCGTCCGCCCCGCAGTCGCGGTCCCGATCTGCCTCGGTCTTTTCGTACTGGCGCTGCTCTCGGCCGGATTGCTCCGCTTCCAGGCGGGCTACGTGCTCGGTTCGCTCGTCCAGGTCGGCGCCGTCGGCCTCGGCTTCGTCGTACCGGTGATGTTCGTCCTCGGCCTGGCCTTCGCCGCCTTCTGGGTCGCGGCGATCGTCCTAGGCCGCCGCATCGAGGAGGCCAAACGAACACACCAACAGCTAGGCTCTGCCGCCCCGACTACTTCGAGAGAGAGTTGACAGATGTCGCAGCGCACCCTGGTCCTGCTCAAGCCCGACACGGTCCGCCGCGGCCTGGTCGGCGAGGTGCTGGGCCGGTTCGAGGCCAAGGGCCTCACGATCGTCGCGATGGACCTGCGCACGATCGACGCCGAACTGGCCGACCAGCACTACGCCGAGCACGTCGAGAAGGCCTTCTACCCGCCGCTGCGCGACTTCGTCACCAGCGGCCCGCTGGTCGCGCTCGTCCTCGAGGGCGACGAGGCGATCGAGGTCGTCCGGGCCCTGAACGGCGCCACCGACGGCCGCAAGGCCGCCCCGGGCACGATCCGCGGCGACCTCTCGCTGTCCAACCGCGAGAACCTCGTGCACGGCTCGGATTCGGAGGAGTCGGCCGCCCGCGAGATCAAGATCTGGTTCCCCGATCTGCCCTGACCTCCTCGGGGTCCCTTCGCCGAAAGGCCGATGCGGACTGCAGGTGAAGAGACCGATACGATACGTGCCTGGGCGGACGGGTCGTGTCGGTCCACAGGCCGGGCGCGGGAGCGCTTAGCCTGGTCGGGGACCGAGTGGGAGGTGCCGCGGTGGCGAACAGCATGCTCGGCCGCGACATGGCGGTCGATCTCGGAACGGCGAACACCCTGGTGTACGTGCGTGGCCGCGGCGTCGTGCTGAACGAGCCGTCGGTGGTCGCGACCCGGACGGACGAGCCGCAGGAAGCGGTCGCGTTCGGGCACGAGGCGAAGAAGATGATCGGCCGGACGCCCGGCAACATCACCGCGATCCGGCCGTTGAAGGACGGCGTGATCGCCGACTTCGACGCCGCCGAGCAGATGCTGCGGTACTTCATCCAGCGCGTGCACCGCCGGCGGTACTTCGCCAAGCCGCGGATCGTGGTCTGCGTGCCGTCCGGCATCACCGCGGTGGAGCAGCGCGCGGTCCGCGACGCCGGATACATGGCCGGCGCCCGCAAGGTCTACATCATCGAGGAACCGATGGCCGCCGCGCTCGGCTCGAACCTCGAGGTCCGCGACGCCACCGGCAACATGGTGGTCGACATCGGCGGCGGCACCACCGAGGTCGCGGTGATCTCGTTCGGCGGCATCGTCACCAGCCAGTCGATCCGGGTGGCCGGCGACGCGATCGACAAGGCGATCGTGAACCACTGCAAGAAGGAGTTCTCGCTGCTGCTCGGCGAGGCGACGTCGGAGCAGATCAAGATGACGATCGGGTCGGCGTTCCCGACCACCGACGGCCCGGACAGCGAGATCCGCGGCCGGGACATGGTCTCCGGGCTGCCGCGGACCGTGAAGGTGTCCTCGTCGAACATCCGGCAGGCGATCGAGGAGCCGATCACCGCGATCGTCGACGCGGTCAAGGCGACTCTGGACAAGACCCCGCCGGAGCTGGCCGGCGACATCGTCGACCGCGGCATCGTGCTGACCGGCGGCGGCGCGCTGCTGAAGGGCATGGACGAGCGGCTGCGGCACGAGACCGGCATCCCGATCCACGTCGCGGAGAACCCGCTGGACGCCGTCGTGCTCGGCGCCGGCAAGTGCGTGGACAACATCGAGACCCTCAACCGCATCCTGGTCACCGACAACCGGCGCTGAGGTACCGACCGAATGCTCAAAGATCTCGGTGGCCCGTCCAAGAGCACCTCCACCCGGAGTGCTTTCCGTTCGGCGGGCGAGACACCGCTGCGATCGGCCGGTACGCCGCGCGACGTGCGCCGCCGCCGATCCGTGCTGGCGCTGGTGATCCTGGCCTGTCTCACGCTGATCGTGCTGGATGCTCGCCGCTCGGCCGGTTCACCGGTCGAGCCGTTGCGCGAGGGCGCGGCCGCCGTGTTCGGTCCGCTCGAGTCGACCGCGACGTCGGCCCGGGTGCCTGTGGACAACCTCCGCGACCGCTTCGCGGAAATGGATAGGTTGAAAGCAGAGAACGAAAAACTGAAGAAGGAAAACGAGGACCTGACCCGGCAGCTGAACACCACCGACTACACCCGCAACCGCGCGCAGGAGCTGGACGACCTGCTCAAGGTCGCACCGGCGTACACGATGACGCCGGCCCGGGTGATCGGTATCGGCAGCGCGCAGACGTTCAGCCACACGGTGACGATCGACGCCGGGACGGCCGACGGTGTGCGTCCCGACATGACCGTGCTGAACGGGATCGGTTTGGTCGGCCGGGTGGTGCGAGCCACCCAGGGGACCGCGACCGTGCTGCTGATCGGCGACCGCAACTCGACCGTCGGCGGCCGGCTGAACTCGACGATGGCGCTCGGTTTCGTCTCCGGACGCGGCGACGTGGCCGGCACCCTCGACTACAAGCTCGTCGACCCGAAGGCACGGCCCAAGGTCGGCGACAAGATCGTCACCTGGGGCTCCAGCAACAACGCACCGTACGTACCGGGCGTCCCGATCGGCGTCGTCACCTCGGTGACGCCGAACGAGGGCGCCCTCGGATCCACCGCAACCATCAAGCCGTATGTCGATCCGACCCGGATCGACACCGTAGGCGTGGTGACCGGGCCGCCCGCCCGGCCGCCGCGCCAGCAGATCACCGGAAAGGGGAGCTGAGTTGATCGCGCTGCGCATCGGGCTGGCTGCCCTGTTCCTGATGGTCGCCGTGACGCTACAGACGTCGGTGCTGACGCACATCGCGGTCGCCGGCGTGACGTGCGACCTGACGCTGATCGTGGTGATCGCGCTGGCGCTGTCCCGCGGGCCGGAGTGGGGTGCGATCGCCGGATTCGTCGGCGGTCTGCTGATGGACGTCGTCCCGCCGGCCGATCACACGGCCGGGCGGTGGGCGCTGTCGATGGCCGTCGCGGGGTACGTCGCCGGTCTGATCCGCCGCGAGCGCACGTCCACGGGCCCGGTCGGTCCGCTCGGTGTCGCGTTGACTGTCGTGCTGGGCACGGCGATCTCCTTCTTCCTGTACTCCGCGACCGGCTCGTTGCTGCACGACCCGTCGGTCGACTGGAGCGAGTTCGGCGTGCGCCTCGGCATCTCCGCCGGGTACGACGTGGTCGGCGCGATCGTGGTGATCCCGCTGGTCATGTGGATCATGAGCCGCGTGAAGCCGGCCCGCGAACGCCGCCGGGTCGCCCCATGAGCTGGGACGGTTTCGAGGCGCCGCTCAAGGCCCGGTTGCGGTTGATCGTGATCGGGGTGCTGGTTTTCTCCTTGCTGTGCACGTTGTTCGGCCGGCTCTGGTACATGCAGGTGATGTCCAGCGCCGACTACTCGCAGGCCGCGAACCAGCAGCACATCCGTCAGGTCCTGATCCCGGCCCCGCGCGGCACGATCGTCGACTCGCAGGGCCGCACGCTGGTCGGCAACCGGGTCTCGTTGATGATCACCGTCGACCGTTCCGTGCTCGCCAAACTCCCCGAGAGCCAGCAGAACGTCGTCATCGCCCGCCTCGCGAAGGTTCTCGGTCAGACGCCGAAGGACCTGAAGGCCTGGACGATGTTGTGCGGTGAGCCCGGCGCCTCCAAACCACCCGCCTGCTGGAACGGCACGCCGTACCAGCCGATCCCGGTTGCCAAGGACGTCAGCGAGCAAGTTGCGATCGACGTGATGGAACGCCGGGAGGACTTCCCGGGCATCTCCGCCGACTCCCAGACCCTGCGGGCGTACCCGGAGCCGTTCAAGGTGAACGCCGCGCACATCCTCGGGTACCTGTCGCCGATCACCACCGAAGAGCTCGAGGAGATGGACAAGGCGGGACAGGACTCGGTCCCGCACCGCTCCGACCTGGTCGGCCGGGCCGGCGTCGAGCGGTCGTACGACAAGCTCCTGCGCGGCACTCCCGGTGAGAAGGACGTCATCGTCGACGCCGTCGGCTACACCACCGGTATCCAGAAGCAGACCGCGCCGATCCCGGGCGCCACGCTGGTCACCACGATCGACGCGCGGATCCAGGCGTCGGTCGAGGCCCAGTTGAAGAACGCGATCATGACCGCGCGCAAGCAGACCGACCCGGTGACCCACCGCAAGTACGTCGCGGACTCCGGCGCCGCGGTGGTGATGGACACCAAGACCGGGCGGATCGTCTCGATGGCGAGCTACCCGACGTACGACCCCGGTGTGTGGGTGGGCGGCATCAGCCAGCGTGAGCTCGACGCGTTGTACTCGGCGAAGTCCGGGACGCCGCTGGTGTCGCGTGCTCTGCAGGCGCAGCTGGCGCCGGGATCGACGTTCAAACCGATCACCACCTCGGCCGCACTCGGCGCCGGCTACAGCACCAAGACCCGGCTCGACTGCTCGTCGTACTTCGAGGTCGGCAACCGCAGGTTCAAGAACTACGAGTCCGCGTCGTACGGGATGATCGGCTTCGACCAGGCGCTGGCGCTGTCCTGCGACACCTTCTTCTACCGGATCGCGTACGCGCTCTGGCTGCGGGAAGGCGGGAACTCGAGCGATATCACCACCCACGACCCGCTGGTCGAGATGGCGCAGAAGTTCGGCCTCGGCAAACCGACCGGCGTCGACCTGCCCGGTGAGGCGAGCGGCCGGATCGCGGACCGCAAGTGGAAGAAGACGTACTACGACTCGATGAAGGACTACTACTGCAAGATCGCCGCGAATCCGCCCGCCGGGACGTCGGCGTTCCTGAAGCAGTTCTCCCGCGAGTTCTGCGTCGACGGGTACAAGTACCGCGCCGGTGACGCGGTGAACTTCGCGATCGGCCAGGGCGACACGACGGTCACCCCGCTGCAGCTCGCGACGGTCTACTCCGCCCTGTCGAACGGCGGCACGCTCTTCGAGCCGCGCGTCGTGCAGTCCTGGATCGGCGCCAACGGCAAGGCCCACGAGATCAAGCCGGTGGTGAAGGCCAAGCTCCCGGTGTCACCCGGCAACCTGAAGTACATCGACACCGCGCTGAAGCAGACCACCATCTCGGGTACGGCGGCCTGGAAGTTCCAGGGCTTCCCGCTGGACAAGATCCCGGTCCGCGCCAAGACCGGTACGGCCGAGGTCTACGGCAAGCAGACCACCTCGTGGCTCGCGTCGTACACCGATCGGTACGCAGTGGTGATGATGATCAGCCAGGCCGGTACCGGGTCGGGTGCCGGTGGTGACGCGGTCCGCAAGATCTACGAGACGCTGTACAACATCAAGCCCGCGCCGCCTGCCCAGGGAAAGGCGGCGCACTGATGGCATTGCTGACTCCGATCCGGACCCGGCCGCGGATGGACCGCCGGTCGACGGTGTGGCACGTCGACTGGGTGCTCGTGTTCGCCGTGGTCGCACTGTCGTTCCTCGGCGCGATGCTGATCTGGTCCGCGACCCACAACAAGACGTCGCTGACCGGCGGGAAGCCGGACGCGTTCCTGATCCGGCACTCGCTGAACTTCGCGATCGGCCTGGTGCTCGCGGTCGGCGCCGCGGTCACCGACCACCGCCGGGTCCGGATCCTCGCCCCGGTGCTGTACGCCGCTTCGATCGTCGGACTGATCCTGGTCCTGGTGCCCGGTGTCGGCTCGACCATCAACGGGTCGCGGTCCTGGATCCAGTTGCCGTTCATGTCGATCCAGCCGAGTGAATTCGCCAAGCTCGCGGTGATCGTCGGCATGGCGCTGCTGATCGCGGAGAAGAGCGAGACCGACCGGCACGAGGACGCCCGGACGATCGACGTCGCGCAGGCGGTCGCGGTCGCCGCCGTACCGGTGATCCTGGTGATGCTGCAGCCGGACCTCGGCACGGTGATGGTGCTCGGGTCGATCGTGTTCGGGATCATCGCGGTGTCCGGCGTACCGAAACGCTGGATGCTCGGGCTGCTCACCGCGGGCGTGGTGGTCGCGGCGATCGCGATCAGTACGCACATCCTGAAGCGCTACCAGCTCGACCGCTTCATCGCGTTCGCGAACCCGTCCTCGGATCCGCAGGGCATCGGGTACAACGTGAATCAGGCGCGGATCGCGATCGGCAACGGTGGTGTCTTCGGGCAGGGCCTGTTCCACGGCGGCCAGACGCAGAACGGATTCGTCCCCGAGCAGCACACCGACTTCGTCTTCACGGTCGCGGGGGAGGAACTCGGACTGATCGGCGCCGGCGCGATCATCGTGCTGTTCGCGATCATCCTGTTCCGCGGGCTGCGGATCGCGATCAACGCACGGGACGCGTTCGGCCGGCTGGTGGCGACCGGGATCGTCTGCTGGTTCGCGTTCCAGGCGTTCGAGAACATCGGCATGACGCTCGGGATCATGCCGGTCACGGGTCTGCCGCTGCCGTTCGTGTCGTACGGCGGTTCCTCGATGTTCGCCTGCCTGCTCGCGGTCGGCCTGTTGGAGAACATCCACCTCCGCTCGCACCGCTACTGACCATCCCGACCTGACCCGTCAGGTACGCTGCTGGCTGCTCGGCCCCCTGCCCAGAGCCCCGGAAGGCCCATGAACAGGTACGTTGCGCTCGCCGCCGCCCTCGCGCTGTCGCTGACCGCTTGCGGTGGTGAGGACAAGAAAGCGGCGGCTCCGCCCACCGCGACGACTCCCAGTACGACGCCGTCCGCCTCCGACACGCCCGTCACCCGGACGACCGCGGAGCTGACCGGTGCGCTGCTCGTGCTCGCGGACGTGCCGAGCGGGTTCTCCATCGACCACGAGGAGGACGACGGTTCGAAGCCGTTCTCCGCGCCGACGAGTCGCTGCAAGCCCCTGGTCAAGTACCTGAACGCCACCAAGGCACCCGGGGCGAAGGCGAGCGTGACCCGCACGTTCACCGGCGGCCAGGAGGGCCCGTACATCGACTACGGCCTCGACTCGCTGGGGACGGCCGCCGCGGTCAGCGACCTGCGCGACGCCTACGCCGACGCCGTTGACTCGTGCAGCAAGGTGATCCTGAAGACCGCGGGCTCCGGCAACACCTCGATGAAGGTCGAGAAGATCACCGCCCCGGCGTACGGCACCAAGCCCTTCGCCTTCCAGCTCACCGGCGTCAGCGGCCCGAAGCGCGGTCTCGAGTACGCCGGCCTCGTCACCGGCGTCGGCGACGTGATCCTGTCGGTCGGTGTACTCGCCGGCCAAGGTGGCGAGTTGGAGCCGGCCACCGAAGCCGCGGTCACCAAGGCCCGGCAGACGCTGAAAGTCTCGTGACCGGCGTCACAGCAGGCGTTGTCACGCCGGAGTAGCCGCGTTCCGTCGTGTCGGTATGGAAGAGCGGATGAACTTCAGCAAGGTCTCGCCGGCCGGCTTCCGGGCCGTTTACGGCGTGGAGAACTACGTGCAGGGCGTCCTGGACCACACGCTGCTGCACCTGATCAAGGTGCGGGCGTCGATGCTCAACGGCTGCGCCTTCTGCCTGGACATGCACACGACCGACGCGTTGAAGGACGGCGAGACCAGCCAGCGCCTGTTCGGGCTGGCGGCCTGGCGCGAGTCGCCGTTCTACGACGAACGGGAACGTGCCGCGCTCGCGTTGACCGACGCGGTCACGGTCCTCGAGCGCACCGGCGTACCGGACGAGGTATGGGACGCGGTCGTCGAGCGGTTCGGTGAAGAGGGGGCCGCGAACGTGCTGCTCGCGATTGGCACCATCAACCTGTGGACCCGTCTCAACGTAGCAACCCGCAGGCAGCCGGACCTGGCCGGTTGATCCTGCAGGAGTACGAGTCGGCGCGCGGCATGCTCGCCGGGCTCGCGTACAGGTTGCTCGGCAGCTGGCACGACGCGGAGGACGTGCTGCAGGAGGCGTACGTACGGTGGTCCGCCGCCGATCGCGCCGACGTGGCCGAGCCGCGCCGGTACCTGACGCGGGTGGTGACGCGGCTGTCGATCGACGTACTGCGGACCCGGTCCGCGCGCCGCGAGAGCTACGTCGGCGAGTGGCTGCCCGAACCGGTCCCCGTCGACGCGTTCGAGCTGGACGACGTGTCGATGGCGCTCCTGCACCTGATGGAGCGCCTCACCCCGCCGCAGCGGGCGGTCTACGTCCTGCGGACCGCGTTCACCCTGCCGTACGACGAGATCGCGGAGATCCTCGACCGTACGCCGGAAGACTGCCGGCAACTGTTCCGCCGCGCGCAGCACGCGCTGGACGAGGACCGCCCGCGGTACCGTCCGTCCACGGCCGAGCAGCGGCAACTCCTGGTGAACTTCGTCGCCGCGGCCCGCGATGGCGATCTGCCGCGGCTGGAGTCGATGCTGAAGGAGTCGGTCACCTCCTGGACCGACTCCAACGGTGGCCGCCGCGCCGCGCGCAAGCCCGTCACCGGGCGGCAGAAGGTGGCGCACTTCTTCGCCCACATCTATGCCCACCCGGACCTGACCGTCACACCGATCGAGCTGGCCACCGGTCCGGCGCTGAAAGTAGTTGTCCGAGGCAACCACCATGTGCTGGTCCTGGACACCGACGGCGAGCTGATCACCGGCATCCGGGTGCAGGCGAACCCGGCGAAGCTGTCAGCGGTAGAGGGGTAGCGCTCCGGTCAGCGAGTCCACCGACGCGCGCGGGCCGTACAGGGCGATGCCCAGGTACTGGATGTCCTCGGGCTTCGTGCCGGCGAGCGTTGTGGACATCTGCTCGTACGTCCGGGCCTGCTGCGCGACCTGGTGCATGTCGTGGATCGTGATGTCGTCGCGGGCGGCGGCCTGGGCGCGGAGCGTGGTCAGGTCGTCGGCGCGCAGGATCGGGATCGGGTACGCGCACATCCCGGTGTGCGGCGTACCGGCGGCGTCCGTGGTCTCGGGGCCGACCGCGCCGTCGTGGTGGCTGCCGAGGCCGACGCCGAGCAGCGCGGCGGTGTTCAGGGCGACGCCGATGGGGGCTTCGGCCGCGATGATCACGACCATCTTGTTCGTCAGCACGGTGGTCAAGGTAGTGCGGTGCGCGGCTCGGCGGTCGGTCGGCCGAACATCGTTCGGTGAAGCTGTCAAAATAGTGGTCATGGACGAACTTGATACGGCGCTGCTGCGGATGCTGCAGAACGACGCCCGCCGGACGAACCGGGAGATGGCCGCCGAGCTCGGGATCGCGCCGTCGACCTGCCTGGAGCGGATCCGCGGACTGCGCGAGCGCGGGGTGATCAGCGGGTACCACGCGGCCGTCGACCTGCACGCCATCGATCGCTCCACGCAGGCGATCATCTCGATCAAGCTCCGGCCGCAGGCGATGGCGGTGGCGACGGCGTTCCAGTCGTACGTGATGGACCTGCCGCAGACTCTGGACATGTTCATGGTCTCCGGCGGCACCGACTTCCTCGCCCACGTCGCGGTCAAGGACACCCAGGCCCTCCGCGACCTGGTGCTTGCGCTCGCCAAGAGGCAAGAAATCGCCGACATCCGCAGCTCGGTCGTGTTCGAACACCACCGCCGTACCACAATCATGCCGCTCTAAGACACTGTCTGTTTCCGCGCGGCTACACCGGGGTAGAAGCAGTTCCGGGCGTGAGGCGCGGGGACCTGACCTGCCCAGCTCATTCACCGAGCGGAGCGGGAGGTCGACCTATGGGCCGACGAAGGAAGATCGCGGGAGTCACGGCGCTGGCCGTGGTGCTGGCGGGGTTCGGAGCCGCGGCGGCGGGGACGAGTGACACCTGTGGGATGGCGCAGGCGCCGTCCCTCGGGCAGAAGGCGCAGGCCGGCTGGGAACGCGTCGAACGGCAGTTCTCGGACGAGGAAGGCGAGACGGAGACCGCGGGGATGCCGGCCATCTGTGCCGCGCACTTCGAGCTGGCCGAGCGGGCCGGCGCCGGTGCGACCGGACCGGCGGACTACCTGACGGCGAAGTTCTCGTCCGGCAAGGACATCGGCCTCGACCAGGTCCGGCAGGCACGGGACCAGGCGGCGAAGATCCCGGACGATGCCGGCAAGAAGGCGTGGTCGTACGTCGGCCCGTCGAACATCGGCGGCCGGATCGTCGGCCTGGTTGTCGACCCGACGCAGCCGGACACCGTCTACATCGCGGCCTCCGGTGGCGGCGTCTGGCGGAGTACGGACGCGTCCAAGACGTTCACCCCTGTCTGGCCGGCCGATCAGAACCAGACCATGGGCGCGCTCGAACGCGGGCCGGACGGCACCCTCTGGGCCGGTACCGGTGAGGCGAACCCGCCCGGCGGCGGCCTGACGTTCTTCGGCGACGGCATCTACTCGTCCGCCGACGGCGGCAAGACCTGGCACAACCGAGGCCTTCGCGGCAGCGCGGCCATCGGCCGGATCGCGGTCGACCCGAAGAACCCCCGGCGGATCTTCGCCGCGGCCTCGGGCTCGCCGTACAGGCCGGTCGCCCAGCGCGGCCTCTACCGCAGCGAGGACGGCGGCCACACGTGGCAGCAGGTGCTCGCACCGCCGAACGACACCACCGGTGCGGTCGATGTCGTCATCGACCCGGACAACCCGCAGCGGATGCTCGCGGCGCTCTGGGACCACCACCGGACCGCGGCGGTCCGGACGTACGGCGGCGTCGGCTCAGGCTTGTTCCGCAGCGACGACGGCGGTACGACGTGGACCCGGCTCGAGAACGTCTCCAAGCTCTCCGACGGCGACGCGAGCGGCCTGACCAGCGACCCGAGCCTCGGCCGGATCGGGATCGGCGTGGCCCCGAGCCACCCGGACCGCGTGTACGTGATCACCGGTACGCAGTACGGCGCCGACAAGGGCTTCTACGTCTCCGACGACTTCGGTACGACGTTCAGCGCGGGCGGGAAAGCCGGCGGCCGGAGCGGGTACGAGTGGTGGTTCGCGAAGATCTGGGTCGACCCGGCGAACCCGGACCATTTGTTCAGCGCGGACCTGAACATGCGCTCGTCGTCGGACGGCGGCCAGACCTGGACCTCGCGGTCCGGCCTGCACGCCGACCAGCACGCGCTCGCCTACGACCCGAACGTCCCGGGCCGGCTGTACGTCGGCAACGACGGCGGCGTCTACCGCTCGGACCAGAACGGCGCGACCAAGACGTTCGTGCACTCCGAGGTGGAACCGTTCAATCAGTCGTACCACCTCGCGGTCGCGCAGGACGACCCGAACCGGCTGGCCACCGGGCTGCAGGACAACGGCAGCGTACGGTCCTGGACCGCGGCCACCCCGCCGGGCGACCTGACCCAGTTCAACGCCTTCGGCGGCGGTGACGGGCACTGGGTGCTGATCGATCCGAAGGACCACAACACCTATTACGAATGCCTGCAGCAGGGCACGTGTCATGGTCACCAGGACGTCAACGGCACGGAGACCAGCTGGAACTTCGGGACCCGGCACAGCACAAGGATCACCACCGACGCGCCGATGGCGTTCGACCCGAACGACCCGTCGATCGTCTACTTCGGCGGCAACGTGCTGGACCGGTCGACCGATCGTGCGCGGACCTTCACCGCGATCTCGCCGACCGGTGACGCGGACCTGGCCGGTGGGCCGCCGACGCAGGAATCGGACCCGGTGTACGCGAACAGCTACCACACGATCAGCGCGATCGGCGTGGCCGGCGATTCGAAGACGCTGTACGTCGGCACCGACAACGGACTGCTGTGGCGCAGCGACGACCTCGGCGCGCACTGGACCAAGCTGACCGGGGTGCCGGAACGCTGGGTCAACGCCGTAGTGGTCGATCCGCGGCAGCCGGAGCACGTCTGGGTGGCGCTGTCGGGGTTCCGGGAGGGGTCGGCGGCCGCGTCGGTCTTCGAGACCCGCGACGGCGGAGCCACCTGGACCGATGCCAGCAGCAACCTTCCGAACGCACCGGTGGAGATGCTGACCTACGATCCGGTGCGCAGCCGCCTGTACGCTGCCACCGACTTCGGGGCGTTCACGATGCGCGCCGGGCAGAAGCACTGGACGCGGATCGCGCGCGGTCTGCCGCAGACGTCGATCCTCGACATCAAAGTGAGTGGTGACGGCAGTACCGTCTACGCGGCCACGTTCGGCCGCAGTATCTGGAAGGCACCCGCTCCGAAGTAGCTGAACGGGCGCGTCGGTCCGGCTGACGCGCCCGCTCTATTGCTGGAGCTTCACAGGAAGAGGTCGGCGAAGCGGCGCAGTTCGCCGATGTCCAGCCCGTTCTCGAAACCGACGACGAGCTCCTGCACGCCGGCGTCCTGGTAGGCGGCGATCCGGTCCCGGATCGTCGATTCGGTCCCGATCAGCCCGTACGACGCGAGGTCGCCAGGGAAGGCGAACTCGGCACCGGGCGGGACCTGGGCCCGCGCCTCGGCGTCCGAGGACCGCAGGATGTACGACGTGGTCGCCGTCCGCCGGATGTCGTCGTACGGGCGGCCGACGTCGGCGCAGTGCTTGCGCAGTACGTCGTACTTGTGCCGGAGCACGTCGGGTGAGTCGATGATGTTCGATGCGTCGGCCCAGCGCGCGACGGTCAGCAGCGTCTTCTGCTCGCCGGCTCCGGCGACCAGGATCGGGATCCGTGGTTGCTGGATGCCTTTCGGCTGGTTGATCCCGCCGGCGGCGCGGTAGTACTCACCGGCGAAGTCGACCGACTCCTCGGTCCAGAACCGGCGGATCAGCTGCACGGCCTGGTCCAGGCGCCGCAAGCGGTCGCCCGCCGTACCGAAGTCGTAGCCGTACCCGAGGTAGTCCGGCTCGTACCACCCGGCCCCGATCCCGAAGATCAGCCGGCCGTTGCTGACGACGTCGATCGTGGACGCGATCTTGGCCTGCAGCGCCGGGTTCCGGTAGCTGTTCGACGTCACCAACGGGCCGAGCCGGACCCGGTCCGTGGCGGTCGCGAGCGTGGTGATCAGCGTCCAGGCCTCGAACAGCGGCGCCTGCGACGGCGGGATCGGATGCAGGTGGTCGGGCACGTAGACGGCATGGAACCCGAGCTCGTCGGCGGCCTGCGCCACCGCAACCACCCGGCGGAGCGCGTCGGTCGGTTCGAGCCCGGCCAGCTCGCCCCCGAACCCGGACGGCAGAAACACACTGAAACTGGTCATGCACTACCGACCACCCGGACGGGCAAAAGGAATCGCTGCGTCCGTACAGTGGGAAATATGCGACTGAGCTACGAGGAGGCCGGTCCCGCCGACGCGCCGGTGGTTCTGCTCGGCGCGTCGCTCGGGGCGACGCAAGCCATGTGGGCGCCACAGCTCGACGTCCTGGCGCAGCGGTTCCGGGTGGTGGCGTTCGACCATCGCGGACACGGGAAGTCCGAGGTTCCGGACGGTCCGTACACGATCGACGAGCTGGGCGGCGACGTCGTCGAGTTGCTGGACAAACTCGAGGTGCGGCAGGCGTCGTACGTCGGAATCTCGCTGGGTGGAGCGGTGGGCCTGTGGCTCGCCGAGAACGCCGCCGAGCGATTCCACCGGTTCGCCCTGATCTGCCCACCGTCGAACCCGGCGGAGAGCGCTCAGACGTGGACCGACCGCGCCGCTCAGGTGCGAGCCGAGGGCACCCAGGCCATCGTCGACGCCACCCTGGGCCGCTGGTTCCGGCCGGAATTCACCGACACGGCCCTGATCCGCCAGATGCTGCTCGACTGCCCCGACGAGGGCTACGCCGCCAGCTGCGAGGCTCTCAGCACCACCAATCTCCTACCGTCGCTGGGCAACATCACGGCTCCGGTCCTGCTCATCACCACGGACTCCGACACCTCGGTCCCGCCGGAAACGGTCGTTCCCCTGGCCGCCGAAATTCCCGGCGCGCACCTGGAGATCATCGAGGGCGCCGCCCACCTCGTCAGCTACTCCCACCCGGACGTCGTCAACCCGCTGCTGCTCGCTCACCTCGGCTGATTCCGGCGCCGCAGGGGTGCGGCGTTAGGCTGGTAGCCGCTCTGCACCGCTGACTGGAAGTGTTTATGACTGTCGAATCGCTGTTCCCGCGCCTGGAGGCGTTGCTGCCGTCTGTGCAGAAGCCGATCCAGTACGTCGGGGGTGAACTGAACTCGGTCAGCAAGGAGTGGGACGACGTCAGCGTGCGCTGGGCGCTGATGTACCCGGACGCGTACGAGGTCGGCCTGCCCAACCAGGGCGTGCAGATCCTGTACGAGGTGCTGAACGAGCGGGACCACATCCTCGCCGAACGGACGTACTCGGTCTGGCCGGACATGGAGAAGGTGATGCGGGACCACGGGATCCCGCAGTTCACGCTCGACTCGCACCGGCCGGTGCGGGCCTTCGACGTGTTCGGGCTGTCGTTCTCGACCGAGCTCGGGTACACGAACATGCTGACCGCGCTGGACCTTGCCGGGATTCCGCTGCACGCAGTCGACCGGACCGACGAGGACCCGATCGTGCTCGCCGGCGGGCATGCCGCCTTCAACCCGGAGCCGATCGCCGACTTCCTCGACGCCGCGGTGATGGGTGACGGCGAGGAGATCGTGCTGGCGATCTCCGAGGTGATCCGGGAGTGGAAGGCCGAGGGCCGCCCGGGTGGCCGCGACGAGGTGCTGCTGCGGCTGGCCAAGTCCGGCGGCGTGTACATCCCGAAGTTCTTCACTGTCGACTACCTCGCCGACGGCCGGATCCAGCGCGTCACCCCGAACCGCCCCGGCGTACCGTTCCGGACCGCGAAGCACACGGTCATGGACCTCGACGCGTGGCCGTACCCGAAGAAGCCGCTGGTCCCGCTGGCCGAGACCGTGCACGAGCGGTACTCGGTGGAGATCTTCCGTGGCTGCACTCGCGGCTGCCGGTTCTGCCAGGCGGGCATGATCACCCGCCCAGTGCGCGAACGCAGCATCACCACGATCGGCAACATGGTCGAGAACGGCCTGCAGCAGTCCGGGTTCGAGGAGGTCGGCCTGCTCAGCCTGTCGAGCGCCGACCACAGCGAGATCGCCGACGTCGCGAAGGGCCTCGGCGACCGGTACGAGGGCAGCAACGTCTCGCTGTCGTTGCCGTCGACAAGGGTCGACGCGTTCAACATCACGCTGGCCAACGAGTTCTCCCGCAACGGCCGGCGCAGCGGTCTGACGTTCGCGCCCGAGGGCGGGTCGGACCGGATGCGCAAGGTGATCAACAAGATGGTCACCGAGGAGGACCTGATCCGTACGGTCGCGGCGGCGTACAGCCACGGCTGGCGGCAGGTGAAGCTGTACTTCATGTGCGGTCTGCCGACCGAGACCGACGAGGACGTGCTGGCGATCGCGGACCTGGCGAAGAAGGTGATCGCGACCGGGCGGGAGGCGTCCGGCCGGCGCGACATCCGCTGCACGGTGTCGATCGGCGGGTTCGTACCGAAGCCGCACACGCCGTTCCAGTGGGCCGCGCAGCTCGGCGCCGAGGAGACCGACGCGCGGCTGGCCAAGCTCGGCGCGGCGATCCGCGCGGACAAGAACTACGCGAAGGCGATCGGTTTCCGGTACCACGACGGCAAGCCCGGCATCATCGAGGGCCTGCTGTCCCGCGGCGACCGCCGCGTCGGCCGGGTGATCGAGTCGGTCTGGCGCGACGGCGGCCGGTTCGACGGCTGGAGCGAGCACTTCTCGTACGAGCGCTGGGTCGAGTGCACCGAGAAGGCGCTGGCCGACGAGCCGGTCGACCTCGCCTGGTACACCACCCGCGAACGCGAGTACGCCGAAGTTCTCCCCTGGGATCACCTGGACTCCGGCCTCGACCGCGACTGGCTCTGGGAGGACTGGCAGGACTCGCTGGAGGAAGACGGCGCCATCGAGGTGGAAGACTGCCGCTGGACCCCCTGCTTCGACTGCGGCGTGTGTCCTCAGATGGGCACGGAGATCCAGATCGGCCCGACCGGCAAGAAGCTGCTTCCGCTCTCGGTCGTCTAGCCTCCTGGGCGGGCTGAGAGCAACAGTTCGGTGAGCGAGAGGTCGTCAGCGCTGCTGAGAACCAGGTCGGCGTTGGCGACGGCTCCGAGGGCGACGTAGGGGTTCGGTACGGCGACTGCGTACAGGCCTTCTGCTTGCGCCGCCGCGACGCCGTGCGGGGTGTCTTCGACGGCGACGGCGAACTGTACGTCCAGGCGCCGTAGAGCGAGCTCGTAGATCGCCGGGTCCGGTTTGTGGGTCGCGACGTCGTCGCCGGTGACGATCTGGTCGAAGAGGCCGACTGCGCCGACGCGGTCCAGGTGGCCGACGACCCACGAGCGGTCCGAGCTGCTCGCGATCCCGACCTTGAGGCCGAACTCGCGGGCGGACCGGATCCAGTCGCGGATCCCGGGGCGGAAGTCGAGGTCGGCGTGCAACCGGTCGCGGTGGGCGATCCGGCGGGCGTGGCTCGCGGTGCGGTCGAAGCCGGCGCCGACGGCCGCGGCGAGGACGTCGTACCGGTCCTCGGTGACGTTGCCGCCGTGGCCCGGCCAGAAGTTCTCCAGGTCGAGTTCGAGGCCGTGGTGCGCCCATTCGGCCTGCCAGCTCTCGACCATCGTGGTCTCGGTGTCCATCAGCAGACCGTCGAAGTCGAACACGATGGCCTCGACCTCGACCGGTACGAGCCGGGTCGCGAGCCGGTGCAGTTGGCTGCGGGTCAGCCCGAGCCAGGACAGGTACCCGCGGACGCCGCCGAGGGAGTCTAGGTGGTCGAGCGAGCCGAGGATCGTCTCCGGGCGGGTCCGGGAGAACTCCGGCCCGTCCTGCAGGCCGAGGTGGACCTCGCTGATCGCGTAGTCGGCCGCGATCCGCGACCGCGGTACGCCGGCCAGTTCGAGCAGGATCGCGATCGTCAGGCCGGTCCGGTCCTTGCCCGCCTTGCAGTGGATGACGACGGGCCGGTCCGCGGGCGCGTCCGCGATCGCGGCGAAGATCTCGCGGATGTGCTTCGCGTTCCGCGTCAGGCTGTTGCGGTAGACGTCGAGCAGCCGCGGCTCGGCCTCCGGATCGCGCAGCCGCTCGGCCTCCGGGTCGATCCAGGGGATCCGCCGGTACGCCGGGAGGCCGTCGAGCGGATGCGGCTCCTTGAGCTCCCAGTCGGAGCGCAGGTCGAGTACGAGGCCCGCGTCGAGTGCACGCAATTCGTCGGAGACGGCGTCGAACGCGTCGGTGCGCACCAGGGCACCCGCGCGCGTCGGTACGCCGTACCGGGTCGGAAGTCCGCCGACGTCACGCGCATTCGGGCTCCACATGGCTGTCAGCTTAACCGCGTCCAGTGACCTCCATGTTCTCGAGCAGGTCAGGCCTCGACGGGCGGGTCCGGGTTGTCCGAGAGCCAGCTGTCCGGGGAGGCGATGTGGTCGGCGGACATGTACTCGATGATCTCGACGGCGTCGGCGACGTACTGTACGAGACCGGTCCAGCCGGTGGAGCCGTTCTCGCGAGCGAGCAGCCAGCCCTGGCGCCAGCCCGTTGCCGTCAACACCATCACGTGTCCGGGCAGCGAGAAGTCGCGCAGCGTCCAGTCCACTCGGGCGTCCAGCTTCCGGTCGGGTGGCCCAGCGCTCACAGCGGTAACCCACTCCGGAGACGGAGCTCGTCGCGAATCACCGGTGGCACGGGCAGCCGATACCCCTCGAGTGCTCGGGCGTAGGCGCGCAGCGACGACGCGAGACGGTAGGCGTCGGGGCGGAAGGGGTCGTCCCACCGCAACCGGCCGCGGGCTTGCCGATCTGCCACCCTGGCGGAGGTCACCGCCGCGAACAGCCGGGAGAGATCGTGGTTGACCACAGAGCGACCGGAGGGGCCGCTGGGGACGAACTGAGTCAGGACGGGCATCGGGCATCGCCTCAAAGGGCTGCGGGGGTTCCCGACATGCCAGCTGGAATGCCATCGCTCCGGAGTGGTTCCAGCCTACCCGCTGGGTCGTGGAACCGTGCATCGTCGGAAAGGTCTGGCCGGCCTGGTCAGTCAGCGGTCGACTCCCCGGGGCGGTCCGGGGAACTCGATGCGCGGGCGAGGCGGCCACCCTCGGATTCCCAGGTGTCGTGTTGTGGCGAGGACTGGTCGACGCCGTGTGCTCGCATGCCCTCGACGAGGCTCTGTAACCGGAGCTGGTTGTCCGCGCCGGCGGCTCGAGCCATCGATAGTTCAGCGATGTCATGAGGGGTATTCGGAGGAATGGTGAGGAGTTCGACGCGCAGGCCGCTGGTTCCGCACAGTGCGACGAGCAGGTCGGTCGGCCGGCTCGTGCGGTAGCTCAGTCGCACGACACGGCCGGCCACCGCCAGACGGATCGGCTGGGTGTCCCAGGCGGTGGCATCCAGGAGCATTCGGCCGACTCGGCCTGCCGGCGACCTGTTGATGGCCACGATCAGGCCGGGCAGTTCCGCGACCGGATCAGCTGAGCGAGGCCACCACGCGCCGTCGAGGAGCGGCGTGCCGACGTTCGTGGGGAGCAGCCTGAGCCGCGGCGTCGACGGTTTGGTGAGCGAGACGACCACCCCTGGATCCGTGCGCAGAGCTGCCATGACATACATCCCAAGGCGTCGCCGGCGTGGCCGGCACCTCGCGGTGGGATGTCGTCGTCCCGGATCCCTCCAGCCTACGCCTGTCCGAGCAAGCCCACGGCATTCATCGTGGAAGCCCCGTGGGTTGGGGAGGATCTCGTCCCGAAGCGGGCGTGAAATCCTCCTCGCGCCGGCGCCGGCGCAGGGGCCGAGGGCCGGCGTCAGGGTTGCCAGTCGATTTCCAAGCGGTCCGGGAAGGTGTTGACGACCTGGCCGGTCTTGCCCGAGGGCAAGGCCAGGCGGCCGGTGGTCTCCCACCGGCCGGGCGGCCCCGGGGCAGGGGCGTCGCCGCGGCCGATGGCGTAGTCGACCAAGGTGCCGTCGGGGCGGAACTCCACGGCCCGCCGGCCGCGGGCCGGCGGGAACGGGTAGTCGTCGCGGCGGTAGACGCTGATCCCGTCGTGGTCCTCCTCGAAGGAATGCGTCCAGTGGCCGGTCGGTGGACTGGTCAGATGCCCACCCCCTGTCCGATCGCGGCCGGCGACTCCGGGATCGTCACCTTGAAGTCGCTGATCACGCCGCCGAGCGCCTCGTACCCGGTGACCGACGGTCCCCAGGCCGATCCGTCCCACCACTTGTGGTACAGCTGCTTGTCGGTACCGGTGACGAACACGTCCAGCCGGTTGGTGTCCCAGGAGACCACGCGCGGTTCGTCGGTGCAGATCCCGCCCATGTACTCGTACCCGGTCAGCGACGGTCCCCACGCGGAGCCGTCCCACCACTTGTGGTAGAGCGCCGAGTCCGTCCCGAGCAGGAATACGTCCAGCCGGTCCGAGCCCCACGAGACCACGGTCGGCGCGGTCGTGCAGATGCCGCCCATGTACTCCCAGCCGTTCCACGCGGAGCCGTCCCACCACTTGTGGTACAGCGCCGAGTCGGTGCCGATCACGAACATGTCGAGCCGGTTGGGGCCCCAGGCAACGACCCGTGGTGGCGAGGCACAGACACCACCGAGGTACTCGTACCCGTTCCACGACGAGCCGTCCCACCACTTGTGGTAGACCGCGTTGTCCGTACCGAGCACGAAGGCGTCCAACCGATCGGGGCCCCAGGCAACGACCTCGGGCGGACTCATGCAGATCCCGCCCAGGTACTCGTACCCGTTCCAGGACGAGCCGTCCCACCACTTGTGGTACAGGGCCCGATCGGTGCCGAGGACGAAGGCGTCCAGCCGGTCCGGACCCCAGGTCGCCAGCCGCGGCGGACTCATACAGATGCCGCCGAGGTACTCGTACCCGTTCCAGGAGGCTCCGTCCCACCACTTGTGGTAGAGCGCGCGGTCGGTTCCGAGCACGAACGCGTCCAGCCGGTTCGGCGCCCAGGACGCCACCTCGGGCGCGCTCATGCAGATCCCGCCCTGGTACTCGTAACCGGCGACGGACGGTCCCCAGGCCGATCCGTCCCACCACTTGTGATACATCGCGAGGTCGGTGCCGAGCACGAAAGCGTCCAGCCGGTTCGCGCCCCACGACACCACCGAGCCGGCCGGCTCCGGCGTCGCTCGCGCGGTGTCGAAGACCGGCAGGTCCTTGCGTACGGTGTCGATCGTCGCCTGCATCCGCGTCACCTGGTCGTTGGTGAACATGACCATGCCGCGGTCGTCGGTGTAGTCCATGTAGTCGTAGAACAGGTCACCGTTCGGCCCGTTGCTGCAGGTCACGTGCGGGAACGTCGGTACGCCGAAGTTCGGGCCGGCCGCGTTCGGGGTGTCGGCGCACTCGTCGCTGCCGCTGCAGCCGCTGCCGTCGTCGCCCCAGATGTGCAGCAGGTTGAAGAAGTGCCCGACCTCGTGCGTCGTCGTCCGGCCGAGGTCGAACGGTGCCGCCGCCGTACCGTTCGTACCGAAGCCACTGTGCAGGATCACGACGCCGTCGGTGGCCGCCGGTCCGCCCGGGAACTGCGCGTACCCGAGCAGGCCGCCGCCGAGCTGGCAGACCCAGATGTTCAGGTACTTGTTCGTCGGCCACGGATCGATTCCGCCGGTCGCGGTGGCCTTCACCTTGTCGTCGGTGGTGAACGTCGCGACGCTGGTCTGCGTCCGGGTGACGCCGTTCGTCGGGTTCCCGTTCGGGTCCTGGGTGGCCAGGAAGAACTCGACCTGCGCGTCCGCGATCAGCCCGCTGAACACGCCCGGCACGATGCTGGTGTCGGGGTTGGTGGCGCGGTAGTCGCGGTTCAGTACGTCGATCTGGCTGTCGATCTGGGCCTGCGAGATGTTCTGCGCGCTGGTGTTCCAGACCACGTGGACGACGACCGGAATGCGCGCGATCCCGGTGAAACGTTCCTGGCGGGAGACGTAGTCGATCGTCGCGGTCTCGAGCGCGGACCGGGCCGCGGCGTACTCAGGTGACGTCGACAGCAGCCGCCGGTGCACGTCCATCACGCCGCACTGCCGGCGGCTCGGGGTCTCCGCCCGCCCGTCGCCGGTCGCGCCGCTCATACCGGCACCACCCGCCGTACCACCGCCGCTCATGCCGGCCCCGGCGGGCGACCCGCCGCCGCTCATCCCCAGGCCGCTCGGGGTACCACCGCTCATGTTCGCGGCCGGCGATCCGCCGCCCGCCATGTCAGCAGCCGGCGATCCGCCGCTGCTCATGTCCGTGCCGGCCGCTGGTGCAGCGGTCATCGGCATGCCGTTCGCCGTGGGCTGTCCGTTCGCGGCGTGCGCGTTCGATTCCGGGGCCTCGCCCGGCATCCGGTCCTCGTCGCGGTGCTTGTCCGCGCGCCCGTTGGCCTTCCTCGGCATTTCTCCCCCTTCCGCGGGGGCACCCGAGCAGGACGGCGTACGCCGGACCGAGAAGCTCACCCCCAGCGCACACCTCGACCGAAGACGGCCCGGCCGTCTTCCCCCACCGAGCAGTCGGCCCCCAAGTCACTGCTCTGGTTTCAGAATCCGCCCGTCACGGCATGTGCACAAGCTCTCGTGCACGGGTAGTCAAGTTCGCCGGAACCCCTTGTGGGGTTGGGGATTTTCAATCAGGTGTGTTGCCCGGCGACCGGTCGTTCGGCGTGCTCGAAGAGCGCCTCGCCGGTGTGCTGTACGGCGGCGGCCGGCAGCGCGAAGAGGGCGAACGCCGCGATGGCGGCCGCGATCACCAGCGGCCGGTGGCGTGGCGGGGGAGCGAGCAGTGCGCGGACCCTGGTCTCCAGGTCGCCGCCGGTCGCCCCGACGACCGCCTCGGGATGTACGAAGCGGGTCTGCAGCTGCGCAACTCGTACGAGCGTCGTCGCGACCAGGCGGCGGTCGCCGACGGCCCGCGCCGCGTCCTCGTCGGCCCAGCGTTCGACGGCGGTCGCGGCCGCTCGGGCGGCGGGTCGCAGTACCGGATTGACGGCCGCGGTCAGACCTGCGGCGAGGTTCCACCAGGCATGGTGGTGCTGGAGATGGGACTTCTCGTGGGCCAGTAGTACGGCGCGTTGGCGCGGGTCGAGTGCGCGGAGCAGACCGCTCGTGACGATCACCCGGCCCGCGGGTTGCGGCGTACTGAAGGCGTCCGGGCGCTCGTCGTCGAGTACGACGAGATCGCCGACCGCAGTGAGTCCGCGGCAGGCGCGGTGTACCTCGACGAGTGCACGCATCTGGCGCAGGCCGGTGACAAGCACCGAGAGCAGGGCGAGCAGTACGAGGCAACCGGCGATCGCGGCCGGCCAGGCGGGCACCGGGCTGTCGCTGTGCAGTGCGGCCGGGGACCACGCGCCCTGGGCCGCGACGAACGGGAACTGCCCGATCCAGGTGAAGGCGAGCACGGCGAGGATGAACACACCGCTGGCCGCGGACAGCACGTTGCCGGCGATGACCAGCTTGGTCGCGACCGACGGCGCCATCCAGCGGGCGGCGGCCGGCGCGATCAGCGCGTAGCCGACGATCGCGATCAGCCCGAGGATCGCGGCGGTCGTCATTCGTCGTCCTGGAGGAGGTCGACGAGGAGTTGGGATTCCTCGGCGGACAGGCCGCGGGCGAAGCGGGTGAGGACGGCGGCGCGGTCGCCGCGGGCGTCCAGCAGGCGGTGCAGCTGGTGTGCGGCGACCTCGGCCGAGTCGACGACCGCGGTGTACGCGTACGAGCGGCCGACCCGCTGCCGGGTCGCCAGGCCCTTCGCGGCCATCCGGCCGAGCACCGTCATCACGGTCGTGTACGCGAGTTCGCCGCCGAGCGCGTCCCGGACGTCGGACGTGGTCATCGCGCCCCCGTCGGCGGCGAGCGCGGCGAACACCTGCTGCTCGAGATCCCCCCGGCCCCGGCTCATGACAGGCCTCCTCCTGACTACTACGAAGAACGTAGTAGCATCAATCTACTACTCGGATTGTAGTAGACGGGGGCGCATGATGAATCGCTGGTTGTTCGATCAGTTCAACGCGTTCGCACGGGCCACGCCGTGGCTGCACGGTCCGGCTGAGGCGTACGCGCAGTACGGCGTTGTGCTGTTCGGCGTACTGCTGGTCGCGGGGTGGTGGATCGCGCGGCGTTCCGGCCGGGTGGTGGGGGTGGCTGCGGCGATCAGCGCCGCGGGTGCGACGCTGTTGGCCGTGGCCATCAACCAACCGATCGTGCACGCGGTCCACGAGGCGCGCCCGTACACGACGCTGCCGGGCATCCTGGTGCTCGCGAACCGCAGTACCGACCCGTCGTTCCCGTCCGACCACGCGACGATGGCCGGTGCGGTCGCGGCCGGGCTGTGGATCGTGAACCGGCGGCTCGGGATCGTCGCGGCCGCCGCCGCGGTGCTGATGGCGCTGACCCGGGTGTACATCGCCGCGCACTACCCGGGCGACGTCCTCGCCGGGCTGCTACTCGGCGCGATTGTTGCCGTCGGCACCTGGTTGCTGGTGCGGCGGGTGCTGACCTGGTGCGTGGACGCGATCGCCGGTACGCGGCTGCGGGTGGTTCTGCTGTCATGAAGGGACTGACGGGCTGGTTGCTCGGGCTGCACGGGATCGCCGTGTACGGGATGGTCGGGCTGCTGGTGTTCGCCGAGGACGCGCTGTTCGTGGGGTTCGTGCTGCCGGGGGAGACTGCAGCCGTACTCGGAGGTGTGACCGCGGCGGTCGGGCATACGGCGTTGCCACTGATCCTTGTGGTGGTGATCGGCGCGGCGATCCTCGGCGACACGGTCGGGTACGAGGTCGGCCGGTTCTTCGGGCCGCGGATTCTTGAGAGCCGGTTGGTCGCGCGGCGCAAGGACAAGCTCGAGTCCGCGCGCAAGCAGCTTGCCGAGCGGGGTGGTACGGCGGTGTTCCTCGGGCGGTTCGTGGCGTTCTTCCGGGCCACGATGCCTGCGCTGGCGGGGATGTCGGGGATGCGGTACCTGAAGTTCCTGGCGTTCAATGCGGCCGGGGGGATCGTGTGGGGGACCGCGGTCGTGCTGCTCGGGTACCTGGCGGGCAACTCGTACGCCCGCGTCGAAAAGACCTTCGGCCGGGCCGCCGCGCTGGTCGTGCTGGGCATCGTGGTGGTCGCGATCGTGGTGTGGCGGGTACGGAAGCATCGCAAGGAGCGTGTCTCGTGACTCGCAAGATGGCGGCGTGGCTCGTGCTGACGGTCGGCGCCTTGGGCGTACTGCTCGCCTGGGTCTTCCCCGACGCGATCGAACACCGCGGCCAGATCCACACGGTCGGCACCGAGGTCGTCCTCTGCGCCGGCGAACACCACCTGTCCACCCGCTCCCAGGCCCTACACCACCTGGCCGACTGCGCCGGCGACAACACCGAAGTCCGCCGCGAACTCCGCGACGAACTCTCCGCCGTCTTCCTCATCGGCCTAACCATCGCCGGCACCTGGTACCTCGCCCGCCATACGTAGGATGCCGCATGCGCATCCCCTTCACCGCCCGCGGCCACAACGGCACGATCACGGTCGAGGTCTCCCCGAACGACCCTGCCGTCTCCGGCCACGCGCTCGTCGTACCTGATCTGGAGTTGGACGCGTTCCGCGGGTTCCCGATGTGCACGGCGTCGGTGTCGTTCGCCGGCCAGGGGATCAACGCGATCTTCGGTTGGATCCAGGTGGTCGACAACGGTGGATCGGTGTCGGTGGACCTGCTACCGAACCTGGATCCGACCGATCCGTTCTACGTCTACGGGTACCTGCCGACGTTCTTCGACGCACCGGCGAACCCGGACCATACCGACGGCGTGTGGCGGGCGACCACATTCCTGGTGATGGTGCCCGACGTGATTCGCTCACGCGTGGTCGAACCGCTAGCCGCCTTCACCTGGGGCTACGAGCTGCACGCCGGCCAACCTCGCTTCCTGAAGGTCGTCGCACTTGACGGCTGGGCCGGACACCACGACGTACTCGCGTCAACCCACCCAACATGGACGTTCCGCTAATCCGTCCCCAAGACAATCCCGAGCCCCGCGACCCGCGCCTTCCCAATCGCTGCCTCAAGCAACCGACCCGGATAACCCTCTCTGGGAACAAGCAATGGTGACCGGAGATAGGCAATAGCCTGTCCCCAGACCCCAGGAGGTGTGCCCGCTGACGCAACACCACTTCGGCGTGTACGCACGAATCCGCACCGCCGACCGCATCCTCCTGGTCCGCAAAACCCGCGGCCCGTACGCCCGCCGATGAGCAGTAGCCGCACGGGCTCAGTGGTGGGGGCGGAGGGCTCGGTTGGCGGCGGGTTCGGCTATTTGGGCTCGGAATTCGTTGGCGGGGTAGACGCCCAGGATGCGGACCTCGACCGAGAAGAACGCCAGCTCCTCGAGGGCCAGGGCTACGTTCGGGTCTTCGGGGTGGCCTTCGATGTCGGCGTAGAACTGGGTGGCGAAGAACATGCCGCCGAGCTGGTACGACTCCAGCTTCGTCATGTTCACGCCGTTCGTCGCGAATCCTCCGAGCGCCTTGTACAGCGCGGCCGACACGTTCCGGACGCGGTACACGAACGACGTGATCACCGGGCCGGCGTCGACCGGCGGTACTTCGGGCTCCCGGGACAGCACCAGGAACCGGGTCGTGTTGTGGTGCTCGTCCTCGACATCCGACGCCAGCGTCTCCAGCCCGTACAACTCCGCAGCCGCTCGCGGCGACAGTGAGGCAACGGTCGGATCACCCAGCTCGGAGACCTCCCGCGCCGCCCCGGCGGTGTCGTCCGCGACAACCGTCGACCATCCGTGCTCGCGGATGATCTTCCGGCACTGCCCGAGCGCGTGCACATGGCTGCGCACGGTCCGGATCCGGTCCAGCGACGTACCCGGAACGCCGAGCAGCTGGAAGTGGATCGGGAGGAAGTACTCGCCGACGATGTGCAGCCCGGACTCCGGCAGCAGGTGGTGGATGTCCGCGACCCGCCCGGCGATCGAGTTGTCGACCGGGATCATCGCCAGCCCGGCACGTCCGCTGCTGACCGCCTCGAGGGCGTCCTCGAACGTCGTACACGGCAACTGCTCGCGCTCGGGGTACATCTCGGTGCACGCCATCGCCGAATTCGCGCCTGGCTCACCCTGATAAGCGATCGGACCTTCCACGATCTCCCAGCGTAGACCTATCCCGTCTCAGCACCCGGATCAGGTGTCCGTCTTACGGACCTTCTCCGGCGCGCCGGTGACCGCGCGCCCCTCCAGCGCCTTGGCCTTGGTGGCGTACATGTCGATGTACTCCTGGCCGGACAGCTCCATGATCTTGTACATGATCTCGTCGGTGACGGCCCGCAGGATCAGCCGGTCGCCCTCCATCCCCTCGTACCGGGAGAAGTCCAGCGGCTCGCCGAACTTCACCGTCGGCGAGGCGAACGAGGCGACGATCTTCCCGGGCGGGGCGACCACGTCGGTGCCGATCACGCCGCACGGGATCACCGGCACCTTCGCCTCCAGCGCGAGCCGCGCGACGCCGGTCCGGCCCTTGTACAGCCGGCCGTCGTGCGAGCGGGTGCCCTCGGGGTAGATCCCGAACAGCTCGCCGCGCTCCAGCACCTTCATCCCGGCCCGCATCGCGCCCTCGGACGCCGACCCGCCGGAGCGGTCGATCGGGACCTGCCCGGTGCCCTTGAAGAACCCGCGCTGGAACCGGCCCTTGATCCCGGCCCCGGTGAAGTAGTCGGACTTCGCCACGAACGTCACCCGGCGGCGCAGCACCAGCGGCATGAAGATCCAGTCCGAGTACGAGAGGTGGTTGCTCGCGATGATCGCGGGCCCGGTCTCCGGGACGTTCTCGGCGCCGATCACGTTCGGCCGGAAGATCCGCTTCACCGGCGGCCCGACCACCACGTTCTTCAGCACCCAGTAGATGCCCTTGCCGTCGCCGTCCCCGGCATCCACGACCGGGTCCGGCCGCTCGGACCGCGGCGCCCGCGCCGGTTCCGTCATCGGTGTCCTTTCCTCACACAGTTCCCCCCGACCCCTCATGATGCCGCACGTCGGCGTACTTCGGCGTACTTCGGGGCCAGCTCGGCCGAGGGAAGCTCCTGACGCGCCTGGTCGTACCTTCGTCAGACGCTCACGGCGGCGTCGCCATCGGCGCGAACCCATCGGCCACCAGCGCAGCGGCAGCGTCGGCGTCACCTGCCAGAACCCGGCTGCGTGCCGCCTGATAGGGACAGCCGGCCGCCTCCTGGGCATCCGCGGTCGCGAGCAGCGTGGACCGGTCGTCGTCAAGGAGTGCGCGGGCGCGCTCGGCGATCGCGGCCGCGACGGGATTGCCGCGGACCACGGTCAGCGCCTCGGCGACGAGCCCGGACGCGTCCGGGCGACCGGACAGCACGGCGGCTTCGGCGCGCAGAGCGACGTACCAGTGGTGCCAGATCCAGGTGATCCACTTCCACACCTCCTCCGGCCGCGGGCCGAGCCGCTGCATCGCCTCCGCCGCGTGCCCGTGGTGCAGCAGGACGATCGCGTCGAAGATCGCCTTGTAGCCGTGGACGAAGTCCGGGCGGTCGAGTTGCCCGACGATCTCCAGCCACTCGCGGCGCGCCTCGTCCTCGCCGCGGAGGCCGTGGATCATCGCCACCGCCGCCGCGGACGGACCGAGGTGGTTGCGGCTCGGGCTGCCTGCCCGCCGCCAGGCGTCGATGAACCGGAGGCTGCCGTCGAGTACGGCGTCGGCGTTGCCGGCCAGCGCGTCGACCATGAGCGGCACCCGGTGCCCGACCTCGGTCAGCGCCGGGTGCGTGGCCAGCCGGTGTACGGCGTCGCGCGCCCCGGCGATGTCGCCCGCGCCGAGGCTGGTCTCGACCGCGATCCCCAACGCGTCGATCAGCTCGTGGGTCGCGGCGGGCGAGCTCGGGACCGAGGCCAGCAGCCTCAGCCGCCGCTGCGTCAGCGCGGCGGGCGCGAAGGTGTCGCCACCCCAGCTGTGCGCGCAGGTGAGGGCGTCGAGCGCGGCCGACTCGGCGAGCGGGTCACCGGTCCGGTGGGCGAGCTCGACGGCGCGTTCGGCCCGCGCGATCGTCTCGGAGACGTCGTTCTCCTCCGGTCCCTGGACGGCTCCGAACGCGTCGGTGAGAACGGCTGCCTCGGCCAGCGCCAGCGCGGCCCCGGCCGCTGGGTCGCTCCCGGCCAGAGGCCGTGCCCGGTCGATCAGCTCGACGGCCTCCGCGCGGGAGGGCGGATGCACGAACGTGCTGGAGAAGCGGAACGCAACGGTCGCCGCGGTGGCCAGGCCGACCGCCGGGGCATCGCCGGTCTCGGCCGCGGCGAGGTGCAGGCGGTACATCTCCTCGCCGACGGTCCGGCAGCCCGCCACACCCGCCGCGAACCGCAGCATCGACGCCTTGCTCGCCGTGTCGGGCGCAAGCTCCGCGGCCTGTTCCGCGCGTTGCTGCGACTCACGGGTCAGATTCCGCCTCAAAGTCAGCTCGGCAAGCCGACGGGCAAGCTCGTACGCCGTTGCCGGCCGGTCCGTGGCCGCCCAGGTCAGGGCGGCGCGCAGATCGTTGGCGACCAGGTCGAAGCGGGCGCGCCACTCCGGGTCCGAACTGCTCAGGGCGGCGGCCTGGCCCAGGCACCAGCGCGCGTGGCGAAGCCGCGTCTCGGCCTCTTCGCCGGCCTCGCAGAGCTTCTCCACGGCGTACTGCCGGATGCTTTCCAGCGCCCGGTACTTCGTCGTTCCGTGCGTCGGCGTCGCCGTCAGCAGGCTGTGCTCGGTGAGCTTGGCCAGGCTGTCGACGACGTCAGGTAGGCCCGTGACCTGCTGCGCAGCGGCCGCGGTGAAAGGGGCGACGAAGACCGAGACGCGACGCAGCAGCACCTGGTCGTCCGGCTCGAGCAGGGCGTGGCTCCAGTCGAGTGTCGCCCGTACCGAGCGGTGCCGTTCGTCGGTGCGGGACCCACCGGTGAGCATCCGGAGTGGATGGGACAGGGCGGCGGTGATGCCGTCCAGGCCGAGTGCCGGGTACCGGGCCGCGGCCAGTTCGATCGCGAGCGCCATACCGCCCAGCCGCTCGCAGATGCCGGCGACCTGGTCCCGCAGCGGCGCGTCGAGGGGCCAGCCGACGGCCGCGGCGCGCTCCAGGAACAGCGCGACGGCGTCGCCGGTCAGCGAGAGGGCGGGCACCTGATAGACGCGTTCGAACGGCACCATCAGTCGCACGCGGCTGGTCGCGAGCACCGTGATCCGCGGGCACTGCGACAGCAGCCGCTCGAGCAGCGGCGTCACGCCGTCGAGGACGTGCTCGCAGTTGTCCAGCACGAGCAACGCCTGCCGGTCCGCCATCGTCTGCACGATCGAGGTGACCAGATCGCGACCGGGCTGCTCGCCGAGACCGAGGGCCTCGGCAAGCGCCGCCGGCACCAGCGCGGCGTCGGTGACCGGTACGAGGTCGACGAACCGGACCCCGTCGCGATAGTTGCCGGCGGCATCCGCTGCGACGGCCAGCGCGAGCCGGGTCTTGCCGACGCCGCCGGGGCCGGCCGCGGTCACCTGGCGGTTGGTCGTGAGCAGCCCGGCCAGCTCGGCGCGTTCGGCCGACCGCCCGACGAACGACGTCAGCGGCGCGGGCAGCACCGGCGCCGTACCGGGCGTTCGGGTGACGCGGCGCGCGAGGGAGCGGCGGTCCGGTGCGTCCAGTTTGCGCAGCAGCGCGGCCACGTGGCTTTCCACCGTACGGACCGAGATGGTCAGCTGCGCGGCGATCTCGGCGTTGCTGAGCCGGGCCGCGAGCAGGTCGAGCACCTCACTCTCCCGACGCGAGATCTCCACCACGCCGGCCATTCTGCCGCACCCGGCCGACAGCAGAATCAGTAGTTTCCACGGATGTGCCGCTGCCTCGTCCACAGCGAGGCTGTGAGGGTCGATCAACCCAAGGAGTGATCATGAACGACGGAGTGAAGACCCTGCTGCACCCGGTAGCAGACCTGGACCGTTCCAAGGCCGTCTACGCGGCCCTGCTCGGAACCCAGCCGCAGAACGACTCGCAGTACTACGTCGGCTTCGACGTGGCCGGTCAGCACGTCGGCCTCGTCCCCGGCGGCGGCCCGCAGAAGATGACGTCGCCGGTCGCGTACTGGCACGTCGGCGACCTCGAGTCGAAGCTCACCGAGCTGACCGCCGCGGGAGCGGCCGTGCTCGAACCTGCCCACGACGTCGGCGGCGGCCGGTTGGTTGCCACCGTCACCGATCCCGACGGCAACGTCCTCGGTCTCCTGGAGGACCGGTCATGACCACCATCACCCTCGACGTGTCCGACCCGACGGCCGCCACGGCCTTCTACGAGTCCTTCGGCATCGCGCACTACCTGACCGTTCGGGCAGCCGACGTACCGGCGTCGTACGGTCGCAGTTTCATCCTGTCCCTCGTCGTTCCGCAGCCGAACACGGTCGACCGCTACGTCGCGGCGGCGGTGGCGGCCGGTGCCACCACGCTCAAACCCGCGACCAAGAGCTTCTGGGGTTACGGCGCCGTCATCCGCACCCCTGACGGCGCCATCTGCAAGATCGCGTCGTCGGCCAAGAAGGACACCGAGCCGCCGACGGACCGCATCGACCAGGTCGCGCTCCTGCTGGGGGTGTCCGACGTGAAGGCCAGCAAGCGGTTCTACGTCGAGCAGGGGCTGACGGTGGCCAAGAGCTTCGGCGGCAAGTACGTCGAGTTCGAGGGCTCGTCCGGCGTAACGCTGGCCCTCTATCCCCTCCGCGCCCTCGCCAAGGACGCCGGCACCACGCCGACCGGCCCTAAGGGCCTCGCGCTGGGGACCGAGGCCACGCCCTTCACCGACCCGGACGGGTTCACCTGGGAGACGGTCTCCGCACCGCATCCAGCCGTCTGACAGCCCGCGGCTGCTTCTGAGTCGTGCTGACATGGGGATGCGCCGTGGTGACATGTTCGTGCGAGTCGGGGCGCTCCAGACTGTCCAGCGCGGGGAGGTCCCGCCGTACTGGAGGAGTGAGATGAACGGACTGCGCGTAGCGTCCTTGCTGGTTGCCACCCTGCTGACCGGGCTGATGGCCGGGGTGTACGCGATCTATGCGAATGCCTTCATGCCCGGTCTGGCCAAGACCGACGACAAGACCTTCGTCAGCGCCTTCACGGCGGTCGACCGGGCGATCGTGAACCCGGTGTTTCTCGGGCTCGGGTTCCTCGGCGCGCTGGTCGTCACGTTGCTGGCCGGCGTCCTGAGCCTGAAGGAGAAGGCGCTGCCGTGGGTCGCGGCCGCGTTCGTGCTGACCCTGGCCGCGGTGATCGTCACGATGGCGGTGAACGTGCCGCTCAACGACGCGATGAAGGCGGCCGGCGACCCGGCAACGATCGACGTGCACGCGGTCCGGGCCGCGTTCGACGAGGCGCGCTGGCGCACCTTCAACCTGGTCCGGACCTGGCTCCAGCTCGGCGCCTTCGGCCTCCTCGCCTGGGCGCTCTACCTGACCGGCAGGTCGGCCGCCCAACCGTGACCTGAGCCAGGCCTGCGAGAATGCGGGTGTGCCACCAGTACAAGCGCCGCCGTCGCAGCAGTTGCCCGCCGTTCAGAAGTTGCGGGTGCGCTTCGCCAAGCGTGGGCGGTTGCGATTCACCTCACACCGCGACTTCCAGCGGGCGTTCGAGCGGGCCGTCCGGCGGGCCGGTCTGCCGGTCGCGTTCTCGCACGGGTTCAGCCCGCATCCGAAGATCTCGTACGCCGGTGCCGCGCCGACCGGGGCCGCCTCCGAGGCGGAGTACTTGGAGATCTCGCTCACACACGAGCGGGACGCCGAACAGGTCCGGGCCGCCCTCGACGAGGCGCTGCCGCCCGGGCTCGACGTACTCGAGGTGGTCGTCGCCGGGCCGGGCGCGCTGGCCGAGCGGCTGGAGGCCAGCGAGTGGCGGATCGCGTTGCCGGGCGCGGATCCCGCGGCGGCCGAGGCCGCGGTCGAGGCGTTCCTCGCCCGGGACGAAATTCTGGTCGAGCGCATGACCAAGCGCGGTCTTCGCTCGTTCGACTGTCGGGCTGCCGTTCTCCGACTCACCGTCGCGAGTGAACCGGGGCCGGTTGAGACGTGTGCGATACTGCAAGTGGTGTTACGGCACGGAACCCCGGCCGTGAGACCCGACGACGTTCTCGCCGGTGTGCTCGAGGTAGCGACGCTGACGGTGACGGGCCCGGCGCTGTTGACCAGGCTCGCCCAGGGCCCGCTCACCGCGGACACCGGCACGGTGGAAGACCCGCTCGCTCGTGACCGCGACGCCAACCAGGCGACCGCGACCGGCCAGGCAGGTCCCCGCCAGACGCACACAGCGGAGGGCGACGCCGCCGCTCCCTCTGTGCCCTGAGCGCGGGGCGGGGCGGATCCAGCAGGCTTCCGCTACACCGCCGGCACTGGTGCCGGGTGTGGCGAACCGTGACCGCCTTACGGCCGGCGCCCGGGACCCGTGACAGGGGTCGGGGATGCGCCGCAGGGCTTGAGGAGACCGC
Source organism: Kribbella jejuensis (assembly GCF_006715085.1). Lineage (NCBI taxonomy): Bacteria > Bacillati > Actinomycetota > Actinomycetes > Propionibacteriales > Kribbellaceae > Kribbella > Kribbella jejuensis. Next base: position 1,353,189 of record NZ_VFMM01000002.1, read on the forward strand.
ACTACATGCTCGACAACGAGCCGACCAACGAAGCAGCCGGCACGGCTGCCCCCGCCCGCAAGACTGCCAAGAAGACCGCAGCTGCGAAGAAGACCACCGCCAAGAAGGCCGCCACCACGCGCAAGCGCACAGTGCAGCAGGCCGACGTCACCCCGACCCAGTCGGACGACCTCGCCGCCGACCCGGTGCCCGCGAAGAAGGCTGCGGCCAAGAAGACGGCCGCCAAGAAGACCACGGTCAAGAAGGCGGCCGCGAAGGCGCCGGCCAAGAAGACCGCCAAGCGCGCCACCAAGCAGGCCGACATCTTCCCCCAGGCCTCCGACGAGCCGACCTCCGTCGCGGACGCCGGCCCGGTCGTCGAGAGCGCGCCCCCGGTGAAGAAGACCACCCGCAAGCGCGCCACCAAGAAGACCGCGAACACCGGCCTGACCGCCTCCGACACCCCAGTAACCGACGGCCCAGTCGCCGACGCCGTCAGCACCCCCGCAGACGCCCCACGCGCCGCTGCCGGTGCCGTCGCTGACGTAGACGCCCCCGCGTCCACCGCCGGTGCAAACGCCGGTGCGTCGACCGCTGGGACGGACGCCGCCGGTGCGGACGCTGGAGCCCCGGCCCGCAAGCGCACCTCCCGCCGCCGCACCGCAAAGACGGCCGAGGCCGACAACACCACCCCGGCAGACGCTTCCGCAGCCACCGGCACCGCGGGCGCCGACCAGCCGGGTGGATCCGCTTCCGCGGGCGCCGGCCGGACCGGTGGGTCCGCATCCGCGGATGGCTCCAGCGCGTCCGACGGTGCGGGCACGGCTGGCGACCCGGTCGCGGAGGCGTCAGGTACGCGTCGTAGTCGGCGGCGGCCTGCTCCGGCGGCGGTGTTGTTCCAGGCGCCCGACGTACCGAGCGCGCAGGCGCCGGCCGCGGAAGCCGAAGTACAGACTGCATCCCCGTCCGTTCCGGAGCCGGGCGCCGACGAGCAGCCGTCCGGCACCCGTCGCCGCCGTAACCGCCGCACTCGCGACGCCGAGCCCACCGAGGACGCCCGGCCGACCGCGAACGCGACCGACGAGACCGACACGACGGCGGACGCCGAACCTACATCAGGCACCCGCAGCCGCCGCTCCCGTTCCAACCGGACCGCCGACCGGCAGGCCGCCCACACCGACGCCACCGCCCCCGTCGAAGCCGACTCAGCGGCCGACGATCGCGCCGGATCCGACGGCCGCATCGCGGCAGACGCCGACGGTACTTCGAGCACCCGCAGCCGCCGCTCCCGGTCCAACCGGACCGCCGACCGGCAGGTCGCACAGACCGACACCACCGCCGCCGCCCTCGGCGAAGCCGACTCGGCGACCGACGCCCATGCCGGGCTTGACGTGAGTGAGTTGGTCGACGAGGACAGTGAGCTCGACGGCGAGGGTGTTGAGGCTCACGGTGACGACGGTGAGGAAGGCGGCGAGGGGACTCGGCGCCGCCGCCGGCGTCGGGGTGGGCGTCGCCGTCGTAAGAGCGGTGATGTCGACGGTGCGGACGACAGCGCCGACGAGCAGTCCGACGACGAGCAGGACGAGGACGCCGACGCGCACGCGGACGACGCCGACACCGACGGTGCGGCGGACTCCGATGACGACGAGGCCGCGGGCGGTTCGTCCCGCCGGCGCCGGCGCAGGCGCCGCCGCAAGGGCGAGGAGAGCTCCGGGTCCGCGGACGACCCCGACGAGATCGTCGTACGGGTCCGGGAACCCCGCAGCAAGAACACCGCGAACGAGATCACCGCGGTCGAGGGCTCGACGCGCCTCGAGGCGAAGAAGCAGCGCCGCCGTGAGGGTCGCGCCGCCGGCCGCCGCCGCGCGCCGATCGTCACCGAGGCGGAGTTCCTGGCCCGCCGCGAGTCGGTCGAGCGGACGATGGTGATCCGGTCCCGCGAGGACGTAACCCAGATCGCGGTGTCCGAGGACAACGTCCTGGTCGAGCACTACGTGACCACCGCGGAGCAGACCTCGCTGATCGGCAACGTGTACCTCGGCCGCGTGCAGAACGTACTGCCCAGCATGGAGGCCGCGTTCATCGACATCGGCAAGGGCCGCAACGCGGTGCTGTACGCCGGTGAGGTGGACTGGGCGACCCTTGGTGGTGCCAACGGTCCGCGCAAGATCGAGCAGGTGCTGAAGTCCGGCCAGTCGGTCCTGGTCCAGGTGACCAAGGACCCGATCGGCCACAAGGGCGCCCGCCTGACGAACCAGATCAGCCTGCCCGGCCGGTACGTCGTGTACGTACCGCGCGGTGGCAACGGCGGCATCAGCCGCAAGCTCCCCGACACCGAGCGGAACCGGCTGAAGACGATCCTGAAGGACATCGTCCCTGATGAAGCCGGCGTAATCGTGAGGACCGCGGCCGAGGGCGCCTCGGAGGAGGAGCTGACGTCGGACGTCAGCCGCCTGCAGGCCGCCTGGGAGGAGATCGACAAGAAATCCAAGAACGGCCAGGCGCCGCAGCTGCTGTACGGCGAGCCCGACCTGCTGATCCGCGTCGTCCGCGACCTGTTCACCGAGGACTTCGCCAAGCTGGTGATCTCCGGTGACCGTGCGTACGACCAGGTCCGGGAGTACGTCGAGGGTGTCGCGCCGCACCTGGCCGACCGGGTCGAGAAGTGGACCGGCGACGGCGACGTCTTCGCGAACTTCCGGATCGACGAGCAGATCAAGAAGGCACTGGACCGCAAGGTCTGGCTGCCGTCAGGTGGCTCGCTGATCATCGACCGGACCGAGGCGATGACGGTCGTCGACGTGAACACCGGCAAGTTCACCGGTTCCGGCGGCAACCTCGAGGAGACCGTCACCAAGAACAACCTGGAGGCGGCCGAGGAGATCGTCCGGCAGCTCCGGCTCCGCGATATCGGCGGCATCATCGTGATCGACTTCATTGACATGGTGCTGGAGTCGAACCGGGACCTGGTGCTGCGCCGGCTGGTCGAGTGCCTGGGCCGCGACCGCACCAAGCACCAGGTCGCCGAGGTAACGTCGCTGGGCCTGGTCCAGATGACCCGCAAGCGGATCGGTACCGGTCTGCTCGAGGCGTTCAGCGAGAACTGCGACCACTGCGGTGGCCGTGGGCTGATCCTGCACGACGAGCCGAAGGAGTCCCGCCGCAACGGCCGCAACGGCCAGCAGAGCGGGAACGGGCAGCAGAACGGGCAGCAGAACGAGCACGACCACGCCAAGCCCGCCGCCCAGGCGGAGGACAGCGGCCGGAAGAGCTCGCGCCGCCGCCGCGGCCGCGGCCGGGGTGACGACGAGCAGGCCCACGAGCCGGAGGCGCCGCACCACAACGGCGACGCCGCTCAGAAGCTGGCCCAGATCGCCGCCGCCACGGTCAAGAAGGACGAGGAGACGGGTACGCCGGAACCGACCGGCTACCCGATCTCCGCCGAGACCGAGGACCACGTCAGCCCCGAGGCCACCGGCTTCCCGGCCCCGCCCGCGGAGGTGGCGGCCGAGGCGGTCGTGGAGGTCGACGCGGCGGAGGACGGCCAGAACGACGCCCCGAAGACCCGGCGGCGGCGCAGCGCCCGCAGCCGGAACAAGACAGCGACGGAGGGTGACGCGACGGCTCCGGCCGATCTCGTCACCACCGGCAGCTAAGCCGATTTCAACTTTGCAGGCTCAACCCTGTAAAGTTGAGCGGGTGCGCTTGGCGCACCCCACTCGTGTCGGTGTGTAAGTGTGTGAGGAGTTGTCCTCGCGACGACCTCACACCATCACACCCGTAAAGTTTTCCGATCCAGCAGAGAGTGAGATCCACGGTGTACGCGATCGTGCGCAGTGGCGGCACCCAGCAGAAGGTCGCCGTCGGCGATGTCATCGAGATCGACAGCCTGACCGACCAGGTCGGCGACACTGTGTCGCTGCCCGCGGTCCTCGTCGTCGATGGCGACACCGTGACGGCCGACGCTGCGGCGCTGGCCAACGTGGCCGTGTCGGCCGAGGTCCTCGGCCGCACCAAGGGCCCGAAGATCACCATCCTCAAGTACAAGAACAAGACCGGTTACCGCAAGCGCCAGGGTCACCGTCAGCACTACACCCAGGTCAAGGTCACCGCGATCGACGCGAAGAAGTGAGCTGATTACCAAATGGCACACAAAAAGGGAGCGGCCTCGACCCGCAACGGTCGTGACTCCAACGCCCAGCGCCTCGGCGTGAAGCGGTACGGCGGTCAGCTGGTCAACGCCGGCGAGATCATCGTCCGGCAGCGCGGCACGCACTTCCACCCGGGCAACCTGGTCGGTCGTGGCGGCGACGACACGCTGTTCGCGCTGGCCGAGGGCCACGTGGAGTTCGGCACCCGGCGCGGTCGCCGCGTCGTCAACATCGTCCCGGCCCCGGCGGAGTAACACCGCCACCCGGTTCACGAAGCTCTGCACAAGGGCGGGTCGCGGAATACCGCGTACCCGCCCTTTTGCTGTCTCAGTAGTAGTAGTTGGCTCCTCCAGGAAGTAGAGAACACCGATGGCTATCCCCAGTTTCGTCGACCGCGTCACGGTGCATGTCGCCGCGGGCCGCGGCGGGAACGGGTGCGCCTCGGTGCACCGCGAGAAGTTCAAGCCGCTCGGTGGCCCCGACGGCGGCAACGGCGGCGACGGCGGCAGTGTGATCCTGCGCGTCGACCCCGACGTCACCACGCTGGTCGACTACCACCGTTCCAGCCACCGCACCGCCACGAACGGTGCCCAGGGCAAGGGTGACCACCAGGCCGGCAGCAACGGCAGTGACGTGGTCCTCGGCGTCCCGGACGGCACCGTGATCAGCACGCCGAGCGGCGAGGTGCTCGCGGACCTGGTCGGTCCGGGCGCGGAGTTCGTCGCGGCGCAGGGCGGCAAGGGCGGCCTCGGCAACGCGGCGCTGGCAAGCAGTACCCGCAGGGCGCCCGGGTTCGCGCTGCTCGGTGAGGACGGCGAGGAACGTACTCTCGTCCTCGAGTTGAAGGTCGTCGCGGACGTCGGCCTGGTCGGGTTCCCGAGCGCGGGCAAGTCGTCGCTGGTCGCCTCGATCAGCCGCGCCCGCCCGAAGATCGCCGACTACCCGTTCACCACGCTCGTCCCGAACCTGGGCGTCGTCGTTGCCGGTGACACCACGTTCACCGTGGCCGACGTACCAGGGCTGATCGAAGGTGCCAGCGAGGGACGCGGGCTCGGTCACGACTTCCTCCGGCACGTGGAGCGGTGCGCGGCGCTCGTACACGTCATCGACTGCGCGACGTACGAGCCGGGCCGTGACCCGGCCAGTGACCTCGACACGATCGAGGCGGAGCTGGCGGCGCACGGCGGGCTCGAGGACCGGCCGCGACTCGTTGCCCTGAACAAGATCGACGTACCGGACGCCCGGGAGATCGCGGACATGGTGCAGACCGAGCTGGAGCAGCGTGGGTACCGCGTGTTCCCGATCTCGACCGCGTCGCACGAGGGTCTCGAGGCGCTCAAGTTCGCGATGGCCGACATCGTCGTCCGGCGGCGCGCGGAGCAGGAGAAGCCCGACACCACGCGGATCGTGATCCGGCCGCAGGTACAGGGCGGGCCCGAGTTCAAGGTGAAGCAGCTGCCGGACGAGGGCGGCTGGCTGGTGCAGGGCCAGAAGCCTGAGCGCTGGGTGAAGCAGACCGACTTCGCGAACGCGGAGGCGACCGGCTACCTCGCCGACCGGCTGAACCGGCTCGGCGTCGAGGAGGAGCTGCTCAAGCTCGGTGCGAAACCGGGCGACGCGGTCGTGATCGGCGACGGTCCGAACGCGATCGTCTTCGACTTCGCGCCCGACGTCCAGTCCGGTGCGGAGATCCTCGCCCGGCGCGGTGAGGACCACCGGCTCGAGGAGGTCCGCCCGGCGGCGCAGCGGCGGCAGAAGAAGGACTCGGAGTACCACGCCTTCCGCGAGGGGGAGCGGGCCGAGGACTGGTCGGAGTACGGCCAGAACTGGGACAGCGACGAGGTCGACCTGTCCCCGGCCGAGGCGAAGCGGGCGGCACAGGCGGCGGCGAAGCAGGCGCGCAAGGAAGCGCGCGAGCTGGCCGCGGCGGAGGATCTCGACCAGAACGGTTGATTTCATGAAAGATCGCGCGGAGGCCACCCAGGCCACGCGAATCGTCGTGAAGGTCGGCTCGTCGTCGCTGACCCAGCGGGGCAAGATCGACCTGGAACGGCTGCGGCTGCTCGTCGACGCGATCGCCGCGCGCCGGGTCGAGGGCACCGAGGTCGTCCTGGTGTCCTCCGGCGCGATCGCGGCCGGCCTGTCGCCGATGGGCCTGCGTTCGCGACCGCGTGACCTCGCGACGCAGCAGGCGGCGGCGTCCGTCGGTCAGGGCTTGTTGATGGCCCGGTACAGCGATGCCTTTGCCGCACACGGTTTGCGAGTCGGGCAGGTGCTGCTGACGGTCGACGACGTCACGCGCCGCTCGCACTACCGCAATGCGTACCGCACGTTCGCGCGGTTGCTCGAGCTCGGCGTCGTACCGATCGTGAACGAGAACGACACGGTCGCGACCACCGAGATCCGCTTCGGTGACAACGACCGGCTGGCCGCGCTGACCAGCCACCTCGTCCACGCCGACCTACTGTTGCTGCTGTCCGACGTGGACGGCCTGTACGACGGGGATCCGCGCAAACCCGGTACGTCGATGGTGACCGAGATCCGCGGCGCCGCCGATCTCGAACCGCTGGCGATCGGGAAGACCGGGGCGTCCGGCGTCGGTACGGGCGGCATGCACACGAAGGTCGAAGCGGCCGCAATCGCTACGGAGGCAGGGATCCCGGTGATCCTGACGTCGGCCGCGCGGGTCGGCTCGGCACTCCGCGGCGAACCGGTCGGCACGCTCTTCCATCCGACCGGCCGCCGGCGGAAGACCCGGCTGCTATGGCTGGCCCACGCGACGTCCGGCCAGGGCATCCTGCACTTGGACGAGGGCGCCGTCCGGGCGCTGACCCAGCGCCGCGCCTCCCTCCTCCCCGCCGGCATCACCAGCGTCGAAGGCACTTTCTCCGCCGGCGACCCCGTCGATTTAGTTTCGCCGTCGGGGGTGACCATCGCTCGCGGCCTGGTCAACTACGACGCCGCCGAACTACCCGGCCTGCTGGGCCGTTCCACGCGGGACCTCGCCCGCGAGCTCGGTTCGGCGTACGAGCGCGAGGTCGTCCATCGGGACGATCTGGTGCTCCTGTAGGAAACCTCGCCCGGCTGAGACGGCGGGTCGGGGGTAAGTGTGGTGCGCATTACGATGATGGGGTGAGCGAGATCATCGAGTTGGCGCGGCGGGCGCGTGAGGCGTCGTACGCCCTGGCGGAGGCTTCCCGGGCGACCAAGGACGCGGCGTTGCACGCGATGGCGGCGGCGCTGCGCGCGAACACGGATGCGATCGTCGCGGCGAACGCCGTCGACGTCGCCGCGGCCCGCGAGGCCGGTACGCCGGAATCCACCGTCGACCGGCTCGCGCTCACCCCGGCGCGCGTCGACGGGATGGCGGCCGGGCTGGAGCAGCTCGCGGGGCTGACCGATCCGGTCGGCGAGGTCGTCCGCGGGTACACACTGCCCAACGGTCTCGAGCTCCGGCAGGTCCGCGTCCCGTTCGGGGTCGTCGGGATCATCTACGAGGCCCGCCCGAACGTGACCGCCGACGCCGCCGGCATCTGCCTGAAGTCCGGCAACGCCGTGCTGCTGCGCGGTTCGTCCTCGGCGGCATCCTCCAACGAGGCGATCATCGCCGTACTGCGGGACGCCGCGGAGTCGGCAGGCCTACCGGCGGACGTCGTACAGGGCGTACCGACCGACCGAGCCGCGGTCAAGGAACTGATGCAGGCCCGCGGTCTGGTCGACGTACTGATCCCGCGCGGCGGCGCCGGGCTGATCAAGACCGTGGTGGGGGAGTCGTCGGTGCCGGTCATCGAGACCGGTGTCGGCAACTGCCACGTGTATGTGGACGCGGACGCCGATCTCGACCTCGCGCTCGACATCCTCCTGAACGCCAAGACCCAGCGCCCCAGCGTCTGCAACGCCGCCGAGTCCCTTCTGGTCCACGCGTCCGTCGCCGACGAATTCCTGCCCCGCGCGCTTTCCGCTCTCGCCGAAGCCGGCGTCACAGTCCACGGCGACCCCGCGGTGGTTGCTGCAGGCAAGGATGTCGTCGCCGCAACCGAGGACGACTACGCGGCGGAGTACAACTCGCTCGACCTCTCCGCAGCGGTCGTCGACTCGCTGGAGGCGGCGGTCCAGCACATCCGCCGCTACAGCTCCGGTCACACCGAGGCGATCATCACCCGCTCGCAGTCCGCGGCTCGCCGCTTCACCCAGGCCGTCGACTCCGCGGCCGTCGTGGTGAACGCGAGCACCCGCTTCACCGACGGCGGCGAGTTCGGCTTCGGCGCCGAGATCGGCATCTCCACCCAAAAACTCCACGCCCGCGGCCCGATGGGCCTCCCGGAGATGACGTCCACAAAGTACATCGTCACCGGCGAGGGCCAACTCAGGACCTGAGCCGGCTCGGCCTCGTTCGGGCTAGCTCAGCGCCATGCCAGGGATGCGGGCGCGGATTGCTTCCAGTTCCGCCTCGTCGGAGACGCCTTGCCAGTCGTAGCGGGGCGTGTACGGTCCCTCGAGCGCACGTACCTCGTCGTCGGTGAGTTCGATCTCGAGTGACGCGACGGCATCGTCGATCTGCTGGATCGAGCCGGCACCGACCAGCGGCGCGGTGACAACAGGTTGGCGGTGCAACCACGCAAGGGAGATCTGAGCGCGGCTCACCCCGCGAGCCTCGGCGATCCGGCCGACCGCATCGATGATGGAGTGGTTCGAAGCCTCCTCGCTGGGCGCGTACAGCGCGTCGGCGTAGGCGCCGTCGGTCTCGGCACGTGCCGTCGCCCTGGCGTCCTTCCAGGAACGCGCGAGGCGACCGCGAGCCAACGGCGACCAGATGATCGTGCCGACACCTTCGTCGAGGCACAGCGGGATCATCTCGCGCTCTTCCTCGCGGGCCAGCAAGTTGTAGTGGTTCTGCATGGAGACGAAGCGGGCCCAGCCGTGCTCACGCTGCAGATGCAAAGCCTTGGCGAACTCCCACGCATGCATCGACGATGCACCGAGGTAACGGACCTTGCCGGCCTTGACCAGGTCGCTCAGCGCCTCCAGCGTCTCCTCCAGCGGCGTGCTGTGGTCGTTGCGGTGCACCTGGTAGAGGTCGATGTAGTCGGTACCGAGCCGGCGCAGCGAGTGCTCGACCTCGGTCATCACGGCCTTGCGCGACAGGCCGCGGCTGTTCGGGCCGAGACGAAGTGGATGGCGCAGCTTGGTGGCGACGACCACGGCGTCGCGGTCCGCGAAGTCCTTCAGCGCCCTGCCCAGGATCTCCTCGCTCGAGCCGTTCGAGTACATGTTCGCGGTGTCGAAGAAGTTGATCCCCGTCTCCAGCGCATGCCTGATGAGCGGCCGGCTGTCCTCCTCGGGCAGTGACCAGACCGGGTGGCCGCGGTCGGGTTCGCCGTACGTCATCGCGCCGATCGCGATCGGAGAGACATCGAGGCCGGTGCTGCCGAGCTTCACGTAGTCCATGGGGCCTTCTCAGCTAGGATCGAATTGCGGAGGATCCTCCGTGTGTTCGAAACTAGCGGAGGATCCTCCGCGAGTCAAATAGAAGGCATCATCGAGTCATGACCGACGAACCGCCGGCCACCTACGGCACCCAGCGCAAGGCCGCCGCGCGCAATCGGGTGGCGATCATCGAGGCCGCCCACGAACTGTTCGCCGAGAATCCCGCGGTGACCCTCACCGAGGTCGCGAAACGGGCCGCGGTGGGGCCGGGGACGCTCTACCGGCACTTCCCGACCCGAGAGGACCTGATCCTTGCCGCCTACGAGCACGACATCGAGCGTCTGACGACCGCTGTCGACGAGGTGCTCGCCCGGCAGACTTCGGCGAAGGCCGCGTTCATCGAGTGGTTCGAGACGCTCTGTGCGTACATCCGCATCAAGCACGGTCTCGGCGAGGCCCTGCACAGTGCGGCGGCCCAGGAGGCGATCAGCGCTTCGTGGGCTCCGACGACCGCGGCGGTCCGCAAGCTTGTCGAAGCCTGCGTCGCCGAGGGCACGATGGCGCCGGGGCACGATCCCGTGGACATCATCATGCTGATGAGCTTTCTCTGGCGGCTGCCGGCCGGCGACGCGGGCGTGGTCCAGGGGCGACGCATCATCGAGACAGTGTTCAGCGGACTGCAAGCCGAGCCGCCCAGCGGTGGGGTCAGCTGAGGAGCTGTGTCGAGTCCCCCACTCGCAGGACCGGCCGCTCGGCTGACCGGACCGCGAGGGCGGCCCGATGATTCGGGCCTACATCCACTTGCACCACCTGAATACCGTCAGGCAGTGAGGCTTTGAGATCCCCGCGCAGCCCCTCGCCGGTCGCCTTCAGCGCGGCTTCCTTCCGCGTCCAGGACTCCGTGAAGGCCCGCACCTTCTCGATCCCGGTACGGCGACTCAGCTCGTGCAGCTCGTGCGCGCCCAGTACGACAGCGGCCACGCCGTCGACGTCGAGTTCCGGGTCCACCCGCTCCACATCGAGACCGACCGGCCGATCCGCGACCGCTATCCCGACCAGGTCGCCGGAGTGCGTCACCGACAACTCGACGCCGACCGCACGCACCTTCCCGTGCGGCTTCCCGCAGTCCGGACAGCTCCGATCGAGCCTGACCTTTGCCGCTGGCAACGAAAATCGCGCGGCCAGCACCCGGCGTACCATCGTCACGCCCAGCAGAAACCGCGCTTTGTCGACCTCCCGGACGTAGGCTGCCAGCCGCCCGCGCTCCACCTCGTCCAGGTCGTCGACGAACTCGTCCCGAGCCTGATCGACACCTGCCCACCAGACGGCCACAACCGCTCCTCGCGACTCCATCACACCGGGCCGGGAATCCAGCTCAGCGTGCCGGAGGCCAGGTCCGCGAGGACCCCGTCGATCCACTCGGCCTCCGCGACCGTGGCGGCGAGCTGGTACTCCGTCTCCAGCAGCGCGAACCGTGGGATCGGCTTGCCGTCCACCTTCGTGTCGAGCTCGTCCTGGAGTTCGGCGATCCGCTTCGTCAGGGACTCCCGCCGCTGACCCAGCAACTCACCCGCGGCCTCCGGCGGCAGCAGCATCACGAACGACAGCCCGGCCGGAAACTCCGGGAACTCGTTCCGCGGCGTCGTGAGGATCTCCGCCAACCAGGTCCGGCACACCTCCCGACCCTCGTCGGTCAGGTGGTACACCGTGCGCTCCGGGTACCGCTCGTCCCGCTCGGTCGCGCCGGCCGTGATCAGCCCGGCCTCCTCCAGACGCACGATCATCCGGTACAGGCTTGTGCGCTGCCCGACGTTCACCACCTGGTCCTTGCCCCACTGCTTGATCAGCCGCTGCAGCCCGTACGGATGCATCGGCCCGTTCTCCAGCAGGCCGAGGATCGCCATCGCCAGTGTCGAGCGTCGAAAAGTCACCCTCTCACTCTAAGGGGCAACGAAACTAGTTGCAATGTAACTAGACGCCATGTAACTATCGATCTCATGAAAACAGCAGAACTGACCCAAGGCGCCGTCACCTCGCCCGACGGCACCGAGATCGGCTACTACAAAACCGGCCGGGGCCCGGCCGTCGTCATCCTGCACGGCAGCATGGAGTCCGCCCGCAGCCACACCCTGTTCGCGGCGGCGCTGGCCGACGAGTTCACCGTCTACCTCCCGGACCGTCGCGGCCGCGGACTCTCCGGCCCGCACCGCCCGGACCACGGCGTCGCCACCGAGGTCGAGGACCTGAACGCCGTCCTCACCGCTGCCGGAGCCGAGCGCGCCTTCGGTGTCAGCGCCGGGGGAGCGGTCGTCCTCGAGGCCGCCCGTACGTGCAAGAACCTCAAGCAGATCGCGCTCTACGAGCCTGCGATCGCCGCCGACGGTGCACCGCATCGCGAGTGGCTGACCCGCTTCGACCAGGAGGTCGCCCGGGGCGATCTGGCCGGCGCGATGGTGACGAGCATGTTCGGCTTCGAGATGGCGCCCGCGTTCCTCAAGGTGATGCCGCGCGGCCTGCTCCGCTGGATGACCGAGAAGATGATGGCGAAGGAAGAACGCCGTGCGGCCGCCGGCACGATCACGATGCGCCAACTGGCGCCGACGATCCACGCCGAGGGCACGATCGTGGCCGAGCTCGGCGGCACCTTCGACAAGTTCCGCGCGGTCGAGGCCGACGTACTACTCATGGGTGGCACCAAGGGTCTGTCCGGTCTCAAGCCCGGCCGCGCAACGCTCGAGCAGGTGCTCCCGCACGTCCGCCGGATCGAGTACGACGGCTACGACCACGGCTCGTCCTCGGATCCGGGCGGCGTCAACCCGACCGGCACGCCGGATGCCGTGCGCCGCATCGCCGCAGACGTCAAGGCATTCTTCAAGCAGCAGTGACCGCAGCCGTCGTGAACGCCCAGTCGACCGCGTCCGCGATGTCCGTCACCGGATACCGCACCGCCTGCACGACGCGGTCCGCGCCGACGACCAGCACGACCCGCTTCAACCGCTCGTAGCCACCCGCGCGGAACGTCGGCAGGCGCAACGCCGCCGCGAGTTCCAGGTCGAGGTCGGACAGCAGCAGGTGCGGGATGTCCTCCGCGTCGGCGAACGCCAGCTGCTCGTCGGGGCGCTGCGTACTCACCCCGCGGACGGCGATCCGCTGGTCCACGAACTCGCCGTACCGCCCGGCGAACAACCGGTTCTCCAAAGTGCAGCCCGTCGTACCCGCGATGTCCTCCCAGCCGTCGGGCAGGCGCGTCGGCCGCCCGGTTGCCGGATACCCGAACAGCACGGTCGTCCTCGCGTCCGGATCCACGACGTCGACCGTCGTACCTGCGGTCGACCGCAGACCGACGTACGGCAGGCGCTGTCCGACGAGCTCGTGCAACCGCTGCGCCGGCGGCTCGTCGACGGTGTTCGTACCGGTCAGTGATCCGTCGCCGAGCAACCAACGATCGCCCCAGTCCTGCAGCGCGACCAGCACCGGCAACAGCGCGCGCCCGCGGGGTGTCAGCTCGTACGCGTACCGCGTCGGCCGGTCCTGGTACGCCGTCTTGGCCACGATCCGACTGTCGACAAGCCCGTTCAGCCGCTCGGTCAGCACCTTCCGGGAGATGTGCAGCGACTCCGCGAGCTCGTCGAACCGGGACAGCCCGCGGGCCAGATCGCGGACGATCAGCAGCTCCCAGCCGTCACCGATGACGCCGAGGGACTGCGCGATCGCACAGTCCGGCTCCGGCGAGAAGCTGCTCCGCCGCATCTGCGCACCTCTCCGATTCCGGTTGCCACCCGGCGGCCAGGCCGGGTAAGTTCCCAACAGGAACTCACTCTACCGCAAGGGGGTGGACGTGTACTGGCGCCGGATCGCGGAACTTCCCACCTGGCTCAAGGCCGTCATGGTCGGCCAGCTGGTCAACGGCGCCGGCGCGCTCGCCTGGGTCTACCTGACGCTGTACCTGGTCGAGGATCGCGGCATGTCGGCGCAACAGGCCGGCTTCGCCGCCGCGGCGTACGGCGTCGGCCTGGTCGGCGGGAACCTCGGCGGCGGGTGGTTCGGCGACCGTTTCGGCCTGCGTACGGCGGCCCTCGCGAGCCAGCTGCTCTGGGCCGTCAGCTGTATCGCAATGCCCTTCACGCCAGGGATGGCGATCGCCGTGGTCGCCGCGCTGGCCGGCCTGTTCGGCGGAGCCGACCGCCCCAACCTGAGCGCCCTGGTCGCGATCTCGCTCCCGCCGGAACGCCGCCGCGAAGGCATCGCCCTGTCGCGCACCGCGACCAATGCGGGCTTCACGATCGGCCCGCCGCTCGGCGGTCTGCTGGCGACGTACGACTTCACGCTGGTCTTCGTCGTCGACGCGGTCACCAGCCTGATCATGGCCGCGATCGTGTGGCGCTGGGTCCCGAACGCGCGGCGTACGGTCGGAGTCTCGGTCACCGGGTTGTGGACCTCGGTACTTCGTGATCGTGCGGTACTGGTCGTGCTCGCGACGATCGTGGTCGTCGACACCGTCTACCGGCAGATCTTCGCGACGATGCCGCTCCTGCTGCGCGATGCCGGTACGCCGGCCGTCGCGTACGGCGTACTCCTCGGCGCAAGTTCCGTGGTGATCGTGCTGTTCGAGGCGCCGCTCGCCGTACGTCTGCGCGGTCACACCGCGACCCGCGTGATCGCAGCCGGTTTCGCCTGTATCGGCGTCGGCCTCGCGGTCATCGGCGTCTGGCCGGTCCTCGCGGGCGCGGCCGTCGCGATCGCGGTGATGACCGCGGGGGAGATGCTCTACAAGCCGACCGCCACCGCGCACGTCGCCGACGCGGCGCCGGAGGGGATGGTCGGACGGTACTCCAGCCTGTACGCGGCCGCGTCGATCAGCGGGATGTTCCTCGCGCCGGCGATCGGCGGTACGACGTACCAGCACGCACCGCGACTGCTCTACCCGGTCGCTGCGGGCCTTGCGCTCGCGGCTGCCGCCGTACTGCTGGTCACTCGGGCAGCGGCGCGGGACGTCCTTCCCAGCGAGTCGACAGCACAACCGTCGTCCGCGTCCTGACCACACCGTTCACGCGGCGCAGTGAGCCGACGACCGCCTCCAGTTGCGTGACGTCGGCGACCCGGACCTTGACGACGAGCTCCTGGTCACCGGCCACGAACCAGCAGTCCTCGACCGCGGGGATGTCGCGGACCTGGTCGACGATGTCGTCGGTCTCCACGTCGTCGCGCTGGAACAGGCCGATCAGCGCGCTGGTGCCCAGGCCGACCTGGTCCGGGGCGACCACGGCGCGGTAGCCGAGCAGTACGCCGCGCTCCTCGAGGCGCCGTACCCGTTCCTGGACGCTCGGACCGGACAGGCCGACCTCGCGGCCCAGTTCGGCCCAGCTGGAGCGCCCGTTCAGCCGCAGCGCCTCGATCAGCTGCCGGTCGATCGCGTCCATGTTGCCTCCTGTTTACCGCAGATTCCAAGGCTAGGAATGCTCTGGGCCTTTAATTCGTTTGTGAGAGCGTAGTGCTTAACGTATAAATTGAGGTACCGGGGCGAGTCCACCCCGGTTCCGCCGTACAACCCAGTGAAGGAACCATGATCACCCCCGATGTTGCCCGCGCCCGTATCGACGAGCGGCACCGGCTGGCCGCGCAGGCCCGCCGTGCGCACGCCGTCCCGTCTGCCTGGCGCCGGCTGCTGACCCGCACCGCCCGCAACCGCTGACCGATCTTCCGCGACCGGTGTGCCCCGTGAGTGTTCCGGTGCCACCGGTCGCTGTCGTCTCCGCCGGCACGAGATAAGCTCTGCCTCATGCTTTCGTACCTGGTGCCGCTGATTGCGGTCGCTCAAGAGGCCGCGGTCGACGCCTCGCACATCTCGAAGTGGTGGTTCGGCGTCTTCGCGATGGTCGTGTTCCTGCTGCTGCTCGCCGTCACCGTGATCATGGGCAAGGGCCGGCCGCACAGCTGAGCGGCTTGCTGAAGGGCTGACGTGGCTGCCGTGGAGCGAATCCGGCGTATCGGCGTGATGGGTGGCACGTTCGACCCGATCCATCACGGGCACCTGGTCGCGGCCAGCGAGGTGCAGTCGTACTTCGACCTCGACGAGGTGATCTTCGTACCGACCGGCCAGCCCTGGCAGAAGTCGGACCGGAAGGTCTCCCCGGCCGAGGACCGGTACCTGATGACCGTGATCGCGACCGCGTCCAACCCGCGGTTCTCGGTCAGCCGCGTCGACATCGACCGGCCTGGGCCGACGTACACGATCGACACCCTGCGCGACCTGTCCCGGCTGTACCCGGACGCCGAACTGTTCTTCATCACCGGCGCCGACGCGCTCGCCCAGATCCTCACCTGGCGGGACGTGGACGAGATGTTCAAGCTCGCCCAGTTCGTCGGCTGTACGCGACCGGGGACCGACCAGCTCGAACTACCGCTCGACCAGCTGCCGATGGACCGGATCACCCTGCTCGAGGTGCCGGCGCTGGCGATCTCGTCCACCGAGTGCCGCGCCCGCGTCGCCAAGGGCAATCCAACCTGGTATCTGGTGCCCGACGGCATCGTCCAGTACATCGCCAAGCGAGAGCTCTACACCAACCGTTAGGACCTCAATGCCTGCCAGTGAACGCGCCATCGAGCTGCTGACCGCAGCCGCGGAAGCCGCCCACGACAAGAAGGCCGAGAACGTACTCGCCTTCGACGTGTCCGAGCAGCTCGCGATCACCGACGCGTTCCTGGTCGCGTCCGCCTCGAACGACCGCCAGGTACGCGCGATCGTGGACGCGATCGAGGAGAAGCTCCGCGTCGACTTCGACGCCAAGCCGGTACGCCGCGAAGGCGCGCGCGAGGGCCGCTGGGTGCTGCTCGACTACCTGGACATCGTCATCCACGTCCAGCACGACGAGGAGCGCGCGTTCTACTCATTGGAACGACTGTGGCGCGACTGCCCAATCATTCCCCTGCCTGCCGCTGACGGCTCGCTCACCGACCTCGGCCCGACTCCGGCGTCTGGCTCGGCCTCGGTGTCCGGCTCGGCTTCGGCTTCGGCTGAATGAGCGCGGGACGGCTGATCGTCTGGCGGCACGGCCGGACCGAGTGGAACCTGCAGGACAAGATCCAAGGCCAGGCAGACATCCCCCTCGACGAGGTAGGCATCGCCCAGGCCCGAGCCGCCGCCGCGCGCCTCGCCTCGCTCGCCCCCACCCGCCTCTTCGCGAGCGACCTCCAACGAGCCGCCGCCACCGCCGGTGAACTCGCCGCCCTGACCGGCCTGAAGATCGAGTATGAGGAAGCCCTCCGAGAGATCGACGTCGACGACTGGGCCGGTCTCACCATGACCGAACTGGCGGCGATCAACCCAGAGGCGGCCGCCCGCATCCGCAACGGCGAACCCCAACGCCGCGGCTCCAACGGCGAAACCGTCGAAGAAGTAGCCACCCGCTTCGCCGACGCCCTCACCCGCATCTCCGCCGAGGGCACCTCCGAAGACACCATCGTCATCGCCACCCACGGCCTCGCCGCCCGCGTAGGCATCTGCCTGTTCCTCGGCATCCCCCAACCGAACTGGCCCGCCTTCGGAGGCCTCTCCAACTGCAACTGGGTCTCCCTCCTCCCCGGCCGCCACGGCTGGCGAATCGAAGAATGGAACGCCGGCTCCCTCCCCGAACCAGTAATGAGCGACGACCCCCAACGCTGACGGGCGACACCATCCAACGGACACCGCCCAACGGACACCGCTACGCGGCGGCTGTCTTGTTGGCCGCCTCCGGCGGCGCGCGAACTGTTTGTACCGGCCCGGCAGCGGCGAAGTGGCTCCTACCGCACACACCGTCCAAAGGTCACCGCTTCGCGGCGGCTGTCTTGTCGGCCGCCTCCGGCGGCGCGCGAACTGTTTGTACCGGGCGCGGGCACTGGCGAAGTGGCGGCTCCTACCGCGCGGACCCTCCAAAGGTCACCGCTTCGCGGCGGCTGTGTTGTTGGCCGCCTCCGGCGGCGCGCGAACCGTTCTACCGGCCACGGGTACCGGCTAAGTGGCGGCTCCTACCGGGTGCACGCTGGAAGGTCCGCCGCTTGGCGGTGCCGTGTGTTGGCCGTCTTCGGCGGCGCGTGTACCGGTTCTATGGAGCATGGGCACTGGCACCATCGCGGCCTTCGGCCGACCGTTCCAGGCTGGCGTCCCGTCGTACCCGCCAAGTGCTCCTTCCGGCTAGTGAAGGCCCAGCTGCCTCGATCTGAACCGTCACAGCGACCTCGCCTGGCGTCTTGTTCCGCGGCTGGCACGTTGCAACAGGCCACTCGTGCAACAACCCGCCAGCCGTCGGCGCTCGGGCGGGCACAGCGGCCACCGAACGACGAAAACCTCACCGCCGCGAGGCCCCCTGAGGTGTCCACAGCGGACCATGCACTGAGGCGACGTACTGTGACCAGAAGGCCTACTGACACCAGTCACCGAGGTGTCCCGGACCACATCAGCCACACGAGGGAACCGATTTTTCTTTGCAGGCACTCATCCGCTAAGCTTTCGGAGTCGCAAGACACCGCGGGGCTTTGGCGCAGTTGGTAGCGCGCTTCCATGGCATGGAAGAGGTCAGGGGTTCGAATCCCCTAAGCTCCACCACTGTGATCTCTCAAGAGATCCCGGACGGACCGGACCCCTGATTGGGGTCCGGTTTTCTGTTTTTGGGTGGTGGGCCTGGGGGGCGGCCGAGGGGTTGGTAGTCGCGGGTGGGGTCGAGGGTGAGCTCGCGGAGGAGTTCGCCGGTGGCGGCGTTGACGATGCGGATGTGGAGGTCGTCGACGAGCTTCAGGACGGGGGTTCGGGCGTGCTCCGTGCCGAGGCCGATGTGGTGGAGGCGGCCGGCGCGGCGGAGGGTGAGTTTGCCGGCTGGGTCGGCGATGTCGTGGAGCACGCGGTAGTGGGTGTCGGTGGAGCGGTCGGCGCCCGGGGCTGCTTTGGGGCGGGCGTGGTAGGCGGTGGCTGGGGTGGCGCGGTGTGGCAGCGACCGGTGCGGCCGCGTGTGGTTGTAGATCTGCACGAAGGTGTCGAGGAGTGTCTGGAGTTCGTCCAGGTCGGTGGGTTGTTGAGGTTGCGCGGTCAGCCAGTTCTTCATCGTCTGCTGGAATCGTTCGACCTTGCCGCAGGTGGTTGGGTGGTTGGGGCGGGAGTTCTTCTGGACGATGTCGAGTCGGCGGAGTTCGGTCTCCAGGCCGTTGCGGCCGCCGCGGCCGCCGGCGAAGCGGGTGGTGTAGACGAAGCCGTTGTCGGTGAGTACGGAGGCGGGATAGCCGTGCTGGGTTGCGGTTTGGGTGAAGGTGTCGAGGACGATCGGGCCGGTGATGTGGCGGTGGGGCGAGACGTGGAGGGCGTAGCGGGAGTGGTCGTCGAGCCAGGTGATGGTCTCGGTGTCTGCGCGGGTGTTGGTGCCGTCGGTGAGTGGGTAGTGGGTGTAGTCGGATTGCCCAGGTTTCGTTGGGTTGTTCGGCCTCGAACCGCAGGTAGGAGCTCTTCGGGCGCTTCTTCGGCTGCGGCACCACTAGGCCTTGGCGGGTCAGAGTGCGGGCGATGGTGCTGACCGAGACGGTGACCTGGTGGCGGTGCCGCAGATGCCAGGCGATCGTGTCGGGGCCGGCGTCCAGACCGGACTCGGCCAGCTGTTTGCGGATCGTGATGATCAGGTCGACCGTCGACTGCGGGATCGCGGTCGGGCTGGTCTTGGGCCGGCGTGAGCGTGGCTCGAACGCAGCTTCGCCCTCGGCGCGGTACCGGGCCAGCAGTTCGTAGACCCACGACCGGGACACGCCGTACGCGGCCACGACCTCGGCGACGCTACGTCCTTCGATCTCGATCGCGGTAACAACCAGCCGGGCTTTGGACACACCCGCAGCCTCAACACCACTGCGGCCAAACCCTCAGATTTCAGTCCGGGATGTCTTGAGAGATCTGTCCGGTATGTCCTGACGGAACACACCCTAAGCTCCACGACAGCTCAGAGGCCGGTTTCCCGAGTGGGGGACCGGCCTCTGTATGACCTGAGTGTCTAAGAAAGTGTCGAACCCCGGTGTCCACCGCGATCCGTCGTGCCGCCGGTCGCCATGGGGCGACGACGCACTAGCCTGCGGTGCGCGGGTGAGCTCGATCCGATGCGGCGGCCAATGCGCGTGGGTGTTGACGCCAGAGTGCTCGGAGGTGCGGACCGCGGACTGCTGCCTGGTGCGGTACCCGGAGCCCTTCGCTGATCCGCTTGCAGGTCGCGGGTGCAATCTGCGCGGCCGGCCAAGGCCGTGCTGGAGGGAGGAGCCTCTCCGGCGAACTGGGAGGACTTGGACTCACCCGGGACCTCGTGGTGTCAACGAAGACCCACGAAGCGACAGGGACTGGCGGCTGTTCCTTTTCTGCCGTCTCAAATGCGTCTAGTACCCTCGTGTTCACCACTCATGGCTGGGGGGCAGATGGACGAAGAAGCAGACCTCGAAATCGAGGCAATGGGCAAGGTGTCAAAGGCGCTCGGGGGCCTAGACGAGGACGCTCGGGGACGCGTCATCCGGTGGGTCGCGGAGCGGTACAGCGTCGCGCTGGATCAGGCTCCTAAGAAGACCAGTCCGACCGGCGGATCCAGCGGAGGTGACGAGGAAACCGACGAGGACGAGATCGACGAGGAGATCGACGACAAGGCGGGTAACTGGGAGCACTTCGCGGAGCTTTACGACGCCTCTGGGGCGTCGACTCACCCGGAGGGGATGCTAGTCGCGGCGTACTGGGTCCAGGTACTCAAAGGGCAGAGTTCGTTCGGGTCCCTTGAGTTGAACAAGCTGCTCAAGGACCTCGGACACGGGGTCACGGGGACCGCCAAGGTCATGTCAACACTCATCGCAAAGAAGCCAGCGCTCATTCTCCAGCTAAAGAAGTCGGGCAAGTCGCAGCAGGCCCGCAAGACCTATCGGTTAACGGACGCCGGGAAGAAGTCCGTCGAGCAGATGATCGCGAATGGCGCTTGATCCGAAGCGCGCGTTTGACGCACTCCCGGCGACGCTCGCTGCTGACTTGCTCGACACGTTCCAACAAGTAGTCAAGAACTTCGCAGAGCATCGCTGGGAGCCCTCGGAGCTTAACGGCGGGAAGCTGTGTGAGGCGGCGTACACGATTCTAAAGGGGTACTTCGCGGGCATCTACGATGCGCGTGCCCACAAGCCTGCCAACATGGTCGACGCCTGTAAGAAACTCGAGTCGGAGAGCGGACCCCGGTCGGCACGGATCCAGATTCCCCGCATGATCGTTGCGCTGTACGAGATCCGGAATAACAGGGGAGTTGGACACGCTGGCGGGGATGTCGACCCGAACCACATGGACGCCACTGCCGTGGTCTATATGAGCAAGTGGATCGTGGCGGAGCTCGTGCGACTACTTCACGGTCTGACCACCGACGAGGCTACCGAACTGGTCGACGCGCTGGTCGAGCGTGAGGTCGCTCTGGTGTGGCGCAGTGGTGACAAGCGGCGCGTGCTTGCGACCGGGCTTACCTTGCGTAAGAGGACCCTGTTGCTGCTGTCGGGGGTCACCGAAGCGCCCGAGGCGGACTTGTTGTCGTGGCTCGAACAGAGGCGCCCGAGCGATTACCGTGCGAAGGTGCTTCGCCCCATGCACAAAGAGCGTCTGATCGAATATGACCAGGACGCCGGGACCGTGGCGCTCCTGCCTCCGGGTGTCGACGCGGCGGAGGCGCTCATCCGCGAACTCGACACTCGCAGGTGATCGAGTCTCTGGCGGGGCGTGCGGGCAAGCCTGGTCACCGACGACGACGGGTTGCCGACTGAAATCGCGCGGCGGCTCGGCCGCCCCTCGGTTTGAGCCGGGGTGCCCCGACCCTGGGAAGTTTCAACAGCCGTCCGATGCTGCCGAGTCCTAAAGGTGAGTGACTAACTGAGTGACAACGAGGCGGCACAAAGCCGGACAGCCGCGGATGTTGGCGGATGACGGCAGGTGGCATGGGACGGCCGTCCAGTGCCCAGGTGTGAATGGCATGGAAGAGGTCAGGGGTGGTCAAGTCCTGTGGAGTGGTGTACGAGGGTTGGTGATTCGTCGTTGGTTGGTTAGGCGCTGATCGCGCCGGCGGTCTGGGGGTTCTCCTCCTCGGTGGGGTTGGTGGTGGTGATGAGGACGAGGCGGCTGCGGTGGAGGGCGTCGAGGCCGAGGTAGCGGCGTCCGTCGGCCCATTCGTCGTGTTGTTCGGCCAGGACGGCGCCGACGAGGCGGATGATCGAGGGCCGGTCGGGGAAGATGCCGACGACGTCGGTGCGGCGGCGGATTTCGCGGTTGAGGCGTTCGTTGGGGTTGTTGGACCAGATTTGTCGCCACACGTCTTTGGGGAACGCGGTGAAGGCGAGGATCTCGGCGCGGGCGTCGTCGAGGTGGGCGTGAACCTCGGGCAGCGTCTGCGCGACCTGGTCGAGGAGTTTGTCGTACTGCGTGTGCACCGCGGCGGCGTCGATCTGGTCGAACACCGAGTGCAGCATCGCCTTCACCCCGCCCCAGGCGTGTTTCGGGCAGGTGGCCATGAGATTGGCGGTGTAGTGGGTGCGGCACCGTTGCCAGGACGCGCCGGGCAGGTTCGCGCCGATCGCGTCGACCAGCCCGGCATGCGCATCAGAAGTCACCAACGCGACGCCGTTCAGGCCGCGGGCGACCAGGTCTTTGAAGAAGCTGTTCCAGCCGGCCCCGGACTCGGCGGTGGAGGTGGCGACGCCGAGGATCTCGCGGAACCCGTCGGCGTTCACGCCGGTGGCGACCATGACCGCGATCTTGATCACCCGGCCGCCCTCGCGGACCTTCATCGTCAACGCGTCCGCGGCCAGGAACGTGTACGGTCCCTCGTCCAGCGGCCGCTCCCGGAAATCGCGGACCAGCTCGTCGAGATCCCGGGCCATCACGCTGACCTGGCTCTTGGACAGGCCGGTGATGCCCAGCGACTGCACCAGCCGGTCCATCCGCCGCGTCGACACCCCGAGCAGGTAACACGTCGCCACCACGCTCGTGAGCGCCGCCTCCGCGCGCCGGCGCCGCTCCAGCAGCCAGTCCGGGAAGTACGAGCCTTCGCGCAGCTTGGGCACCGCGACATCCAGCGTGCCGATGCGGGTGTCGAGTTCGCGGTGGCGATACCCGTTGCGGGAGTTCACCCGGCCCGGATCGCGTGTCCCGAACGCGGCACCGCACACGCTGTCGGCGTCCGCGGACAGCAACGTGTTGATGAAGCCTTCCATCAGCTCCCGCAGCAGATCCGGGCTGGCCTGCTCGAGGTGCTCGTGCAAGAACTCGGCAGGGTCGATACTGGGTGATGCGGTCATCGCAGTGCTCTTCTCTTCGAGTGGGTTGTGAGAGATTCCTCGAAGAATCACGCGGTGACCGCACCCACGTCCATGCCTGGGCCAGCCACCACCTCGCCGTACACCACTCTGCTGGACGCAACTTCAGGGGTTCGAATCCCCTAAGCTCCACCACAGCTCAGAGGCCGGTTCTCCGTTGGAGAATCGGCCTTTCGCTTGACCTGGGTAACTATCGGTCGCGGGCAGCAGCTCGTCATCGCTTGACCTCCCTCAGTCCGCACTGGCCGGAGCTGGTGACAGTAGACCGTCTCCGTCACCTGCGTGCTCGTGTGGCCAACCACGAGCGAGATCTGTTCGAGTTGTGGCGTCGGTGGTCAGTTCCACCTCTGGAACTCATGGGAGCCAAAGCTCGCGGTGCCGGCCCTAACCGCTGCCCAGTCGGAAGAGGCCTGACACCACAACAGGCTCTGGCAAGTGACTTGCTCGAACTTGCGCGATACCGGGACTAAGGGTTGGCTACACGCGATAGTCCGCTCGATGATAGGCCCGCACCGTCCGCGCATTGCCCAATACGGGAGGTCATCATGGCGATAGAGTTCTACGGCAAGGACCCCAACTGCCCTGGGAATAACTGTCCGGCGGTCTTTCGGGACGAGGAGACCGGGGATCTCTACTTCCAGGGCGAGACCGTCATCGACCCAGAGGTACTGGCCAGACTGTCGAAGGACAGTGGGCTGTCCGACTCAGAGTCCGTGGTGAAGCTGCCCGCCCACATGGCGGAGATGATCATGGAGGCCAGTCGTGCCGGAGCCGTCGTTCGCTGAGCTGCTCGCCAGCTGTAACCGGACTGCACTGAAGCTCGAGTTTCGCGACCAGTACATGACCGACGACCCGGGCTACATCGCCTGGCAGTCGGGTGACCTCGACCAGGCCGTGCGCGAATACACCGACTGGACCGAGACCGCCCGCAGCGCCACGGGGCGAGGCGTCCAGATGAAGCGGGTCCGGGTCATCAGCGAGCCCGTGTCGGAATACATCGCTTTCGAGTATGCCGTGACATCGCGTGCCAACGTGGCGGCCGGGGAGCAGATTCGCTGGCTACCTCGCGCCCGCGCTTCGACGATTGCCCTGCCCGGCAATGACGTTTGGATCTTCGATGAAGCCACGCTGCAGTTCATCTTCTTTGCTGGGGACGGGCGCTTCGTCGGCAACGAAGTCGGTACCGACCCTGACGTGGTGAAGCTCTGCCTTCAGGCTTTCGAGGCGGCCTGGGAACGTGGCATCGACCACGCCGACTACGCCCTCACACTGTAACCGTCGACTTCTCCTCGTTAACGAAACTGGATGCCTGCTTCGCAATCCTCAAGTGCCCAAAGCGCCCGTCAGGCGCTTGCCAACCGGCTGCGGGATGTCAGGCTCGACGCGGGACTCACCGCGCGGGCGCTGTCGACCGCGGCCGGCTGGCATGAGGCCAAGACCTCCAAGATTGAGAATGGCAAGCAGCAGCCGTCCGAAGCCGACCTCCGCACATGGTGCGCGGTCTGCGCCTCGACCCGGCTCCTCCCCGAGCTGATCGCCGAACTCCGATCCGTCGACTCGATGTGGCTGGATTGGCGGCGGGCCGAACAGACCGGGCTACGCCACCTCAACGTTTCCGTGCGGGAGCTCTACGACCGCACCAAGCAGTACCGGTCCTACTGCCAGAGCATGATCCCGGGGCTCTTGCAGACCGCGGACTACACCACCGCCGTACTGACGTCGCTGCGAGACCGCCGGCGCGTACCCGTGGACGATGTTGCCGCTACTGTCGCCGAACGCGTCGACCGTCAGCGCATCCTCACAGAGGGCGGACACACCTTCGCCTTCGTCCTCGAAGAATCCGCCCTGCACTACCAAGTCGGCGGCCCAGAAGTCTTGGCCGGACAACTGCGGCACCTTCTCGATGTGGCGCGACTTGCCTCCGTCAGCCTCGGCGTGATCCCGGCTGCGGTTGATCGGACGCCGCGCTGGCCGGTCGAAGACTTCTACATCTTCGACCAGGCCCAGGCCAACGTCGAGCTCGTCTCCGGATTCCTGACCATCACCCAGCCGCGCGAGATCGCCATGTATGCCGAGACCTTCACGGCGTTCTCGAAGCTCGCCCTCTACGGATCCAAGGCCCGCACCCTGATCCGGACCGCCCTGGCCGAGCTGCCCGTGTAGTTCTTCACGCGTCAGAAAGCGCGCGCAAGTTGGCGCAAGTTCATCGATCCGGCGCACTTCAGGTCCATACGGTCAAGGGGTGACGACGGGGTTTGACCATCAGGCGCCTGCGGACACGCGTACGGCGCACAGACGACCGGGCAGCCGGACGGCCGCCTCTCACGTTTGCGACGCGCCGCGTTGTAGCTGTGGTTCCGAGGACCGCCGCCAACCAGCTGTACGCCCACGGGCCTACGCCTATCTGCGCGCCCACCTGCTGGTGTCTACCTCCGAGGTCAACCGGACCAAAGAACGCTTGACCGCGTTCGCTGCCGCGTCCGGCTTCGAGCTCGCGGCAACGTTTGTAGAAGACGATCCCGAGCGACCGTTACTGGGCTTTGAACGGTTCTTTCAGGCCGTCATGCGCGACCAGGTTTCGGTGGTGCTCGTGCCGAGCCTGCTGCACCTGATGATGCTGGGATCTGCGCGCGTGAAGGAGTACTTCGAGGCCGCGACCGAAGCCCGAGTTGTCTCCGTTGACAAGGCCGTCCGCCACATCGACAAGGCAGCGTCTTGATCTTCCTGCGTCGAGGTCATAGCGCCGTTCCGCCACCACGGAGGTCCCTGTCCGAGTTGCTCGAGTCCCTGCAGTCCCTGGCGGCTCGGGCAGGGAACCCATAGACCGGCTGGCTTGGTGTGGTGAGGCGAGCCCGCACCGAGCCAGCCGTTCCAACCAGTTCGCCCCGACCGACACCGAACAGTGAGGCCGCGATGTCCCAGATCGAGCAACTCAAACTCCAGCTCCACAGCCTGGCCGACCAGTCGCGCAGCGGAGCGGGCAGCCTAGCGGGATTCAAGCAGCGCTTCGAGCAGGCCAGCCAACACGTCCAGGCCTTGATCTCCGGTTCTGCCACCGGCGCCGACCGCGACATCTCTACGGTTCTCGAGGCGGCCGGGAAGTCAGTGGAGCAGGCCGTGCAGGCGCTGCAGATTGCCGAAGCCGGGTGCCGTAGCTACGCCAACCAGATCTAGCCGGCGCTCCCACTGCCGATGCCCTCCGAACTGCAACGCGTTGCCCAGGCCTTGCTTGCGGCCATTGACGAGATTCCTCGCGTAGTGGCCTACCTGCATGACCAAGCCCGGAAGTACCGCGAAGCCGCAGGTTGGGTCGGAGGTGTGAGCAACAACCCGCAGGCCCGGATGGCCGCCATGCAGCTGGATGAAGCGGCCCGGCGCTGCGAGGAAGCCGCCCACTACCTATCGCTGGCCCCGCTCCGCGCCCGCGGATGGGCGGAGCAGATGGTGAGTGCCGAGCGCAGCGCCGAGCCCACGGGCGGCAGTACCTCGCACCCGAACGGCGCAGCCGGGAGTACGTCGCCCGCGGACGGCCGGCGAGGCGGTGCCTCGTCCAAGCCTGGCGCGCCTAAGCCCGATGACAACGGGGGTGGCGAACTACCTGACTTCGATCCCGAGCCGTTTCGGCAGAAGCTGCCAAAACGGGTCGTCAGCCGGGGCTACAGTCCGAAGACCCGGGGTATCTGGGTCGATGACGACGGCAACGAACATGACCTCATTAGCGGTCGTCACGATCCCCAGTACCAACAGGCCCAGCGTCACGCGGAAAAGCTCGGATTGGTCACCGAGCCTCACAAGCTGTCGACTGCCGCCGATGTCGAGCTCAAGTTCGCGATGAAGATGCGCCGCGAGGGCATCCGGCGAGCCCGCATCGTCCTGAACAACCGTCCCTGTCCTGGCGCGCTGGGCTGTGACGAGCTGCTGCCCAGATTCCTGCCGCCTGGCAGTCAGCTGACGGTCTACGGACCGGATGGTTTGAGAAGATCTACCACGGAGAAACGGAGACCCCATGACTGTCGTCAAGGCCTACTACAAGCACGTACACGGCGAAGCGCCGCTACGGTTGGAGACGCCCGCGCATGTTGACGAGCTGGTAGATGGGCTGCTCGCCGAGGACTACAGCCACTCGGTAGCCGCGCTGTACGTCGAAGGTCGGGTCAACGCGGTGGGCGCGCCAGATCATGAGTTACTGGTGGCGATTAACAACGAAGACGGCGACGTCGGCGCGCTGCGGTACATGGGTGGCGGTGGCACCTATTACAGCCTGGGCGAGGCTGGCGGCGACAAGGAGATCACCTACTAGTACACCGGCAGCGACCGCGAGTTCCCTGCAGACTCGGAGATCTCGATTGAGCGGATCCGGCAAGCGGTGACGGAGTTCTTGGCCAGCGGCGAACGGCCTGCGTCAGTGAGGTGGCAGCGCGAAGACAAGCTTCGATGACAAGAGCGGAGGATTGGAGGACCTGGCGATACGCGCCCAGGTCTGCAACATCCCTCGAGGGAGGCGAGGCGGCGTTACGGCAGCGCGCGAAGCGACTTCGGGTCGATCGCTGACATCAGGCAAGAGGCTTCCGGTTCCCCGCGAGTTTTAGGTCCGATGCTGCCTCGGTACCCGCTTCATTGTCCTGAGACTGACTCGGTATTCCGTTGCGATCTTGTGCTTCGCTAAGCCCAGCACTTCGAGCATCGGCTTGAGTAAGGTCTGGGTGGTTGGAGTAACGCCTCGCCACCTCCACCACAGCTTTGAGGCCGGTTCTCCGTTGCCGAATCCGCCTTTCGCTCGATCGGGGTCACGAGCTGTTTCGAGGCCCGATTCCGTGTATGCCCTGCGCATCTCGTTCGGGAGCGGCCGGAGCTGCGAGCATCTGGGCCATCTGGGCGCGGAGGCCGTGGGTCTTTGGCCGGGCGGATTGGTTCGTGGCTACGGCGACGACAGGTCACCGAGGGGTTGCGAGCACCTTGGCAACGGCGTGCCACGCGTAGGTCGCGAGCGCTGGGTTGCTGTTCTTGAAGTGCCGTAACACGATCAGGGCCTGGGACAGCACGCGTCCGCGTCCGCGGAGCCATGTTGCGTCGTCCACGTCCAGGGCAGCGCGGAACTCGTTGTGGACGTTCGTGGGCAGCAGGTACCACGCGGGAAACAGGTCGCACGCCGGATCGCCGAGACCGCATGTCTCGAAGTCGAGCACCGCGGTCAGCCGGCCCTCCGGCGACACGAGCAGGTTGCCCGGCGTCAGGTCCGAATGCACCCACACTTCGCGCCCGTCGTACGGCGCCGCGAGCGATTCCTCCCACGACGCCAACGCTGCGCGAGTGTCGATGAGACCGTCCAGTTCGCCGATCGCCTCCCGGGTCGAGGCGTCCATCGCGCCCATCGGAGCGCGGGTGCGGCGCTCGCCCAGATACGCCGGCGGCCGGTCCGGCAGGTCGATCCGCCGGAACGCGTCGACGAACGCCGCGAGGTCCGCCGCCACCCCGCGTGGATCGGCGAGGGCGTCGGGAGATGGGTGTGTGCCGGCGAGCCAGCGGTGGACGGACCACTCGCCCGGGTACGCGTCGGTGGGTGAACCGATCGCCTCGACGGAAGGGATGGCCACCGGCAGGAACGGCGCGAGTGCCGCGAGCTTCTCCTGCTCCCGGTGCACGATGCCGATGGTCGAGGGCCGGAGCGGCAATCGTACGGACAGATCGGTACCGAGGCGGTAGATCGCATTCACCAGCCCGCTGGAGTCGACCGGCTGCAGCGGCAACGCGGCCCACTGCGGGAACTGCGCCGCCACCAGCTCGCGGACGAGCGGTGTGTCGACATCGGCCTGGACCTTGCGGGCACTCACGAGGCAATCCGACCGATCGGATTTGTCTCTGTCAACCGAGTATCCAGATCGTGCCGGGCGTAGGTCCCCACGACGGCGATGATGCTGTGCTCCTCAGATGAGAAGCCCGTTTTCCTTCGGAGACGGGGCTTTGCATGACCGGGGAAGCTAAGCCTTCGTGAGTTCTCGCCTTCGAAGGGGCGCTCGGCGAGGAGGGTCCTGTGCTGCCCGTGGGCGGGCGACGGCGCCTGCGATTCAGTGGGCGCGGCGGTAGTGCATGGCTACTGCGCCGTTGTGGAGTGGGTTTGCTGAGAGGAGTTCGAGGTGGCGGGTGGTGGGTAGGCCGCTGTGGTACAGGGTTGGGCCGTGGCCGGCGATCATGGGGTGGATTAGCAGCCTGTACTCGTCGATGAGGTTCAGGCGGTCGAGTTCGGTTGCGAGTTTGCCGCTTCCGAGGAGTACTCCGGCGGGGGTCGCGTCCTTGAGGTTCTGTACGCCTTCGCGCAGGTCGCCGGTGATGTGGTGGCTGTTGGTCCACGGGAAGTCGGTGCGGGTCGAGGACACCACGTACTTCGGTTTGGCCTCGAGCTTGGTCGCCCATTCGCGCAGGGCTGGAGGTGCCTCCTCGTCGCCGCGGGCGACGGCCGGCCAGTAGCTCTCCATCAGCTCGTAGGTGGTGCGACCCCACAGCATTGCCCCGGCCTCGTCCATGAGACGGGTGTAGAAGGCGTGCGTCTCGTCGTCGGCGATCCCCTCCTGATGGTCGACGCAACCGTCCAGGGTCAGGTTGAGGCTGAAGGTGAGGAGTCCCATGGCCGGCGAGTCTAGTGCCACTACGGCCGCACGTCCGTCGTTCGCCGCACCGCCTCGGTGGGGCCAAGTCGAGGAGGCAGCAACCCACGAGCCAAGCTCAGCGTTATGACTTCAGGTAGGTGTCTACGTCGGGTAGTAGGTCGGGCAGCGGGCGGCGCATGTCCAGTTGGAGATAGTTGGTCGAGGGGCGTTGGACGCGGTTGGTCGCGTCGCGGAAGAACGCCTCGCCGTCCACCAAATCGTCGCCGAGGTCTACTGGCGGGTGGTTCACGCCGCGTCGATGGGTTCGTAGTCGTGGTCGCTGAGTCAATCTCTCGTCGAGCAGTTTCAGGTCATTGAGCTGGCACTCGACGTATTTGTAGGTCGCGTTGTGTTGTCTGGCGATATCCATGCCCTCGGTCAGGATTCTTGGCCAGAAGCATGGGCTGTCCACGATCACCGAGTGGCCTTGAGTGAGGATGTGGCGAGCTTCGGCGTACATGACTTCGTACGCCGCTTTCGTGCTCGCAGTGAGGTCGAAGCCTGCGTCGAGAATCGCGGACTTGATGACGTCGTAGTCGACGGAGACTGCGCCGTGTGCGGCGACGACGTGGGCGGCCACGGTGGACTTGCCGGAGCCGGGAACACCTGACATTTGGAGCAGGAACACTACGGTTCCAACCTCCAATCGTCCGTGGCGCGGAGTCCCGGCAGTAGGCGCAGCTGGCTCATGTGAGGGCGTCTGTTAGTTGGTGGATGGCGTTCAGGGCGGTGACTGAGTCGGCGGTGAGGTTGCGGCGGGTGGCGAGGGTTTCGGGGGGTTCGTAGGTGAGGCGGGTGGTGCCGTTGTCGTCCCAGATCAGGAGTTTCAGGGGGAGGTCCAGGGCGGCCAGGGGTGCGGCGGACATGATGGGGGTGCCGGCGGCGGGGTTGCCGAAGATGATGAGGATGGTGTCGCGGAGGGTGAGGCCGGCGGAGCGGGCTGCTTCGGCCTGGTCGATGGTCGCGAAGACTCTGATCTGTTTGGCGTCGAGGAGGGCGCGGAAGCGTGCGGCGACCTCGGCGACGGTGCCGGGTGCGGTTTTGGTGATGACTTCAGCGGTCACGGTGACGATCGTACGGCGGGGCGTACCGTGGGGTGAGAGTCGCGCCTAGGGAGGAACGATGACCGAGGAACCGTTCGACACGTCCGAGAACGCTCACCGGGACCGGCGGGAGCACGGTGGTGCGTCGGCGTTGCGGCCGGACGACGACGAGCTCGCTCGCCGTACCGAGGAGGAGCGGGTCGAGGCCGGGGTCGACGCGTACGACCCGGACGACGTACCGCCGGCGACCGACGAACCGGTGCCTACCGATGTGACTCAGAGCGCCGAGTACCAGGACGCCGAGGCCGAGCTGCGGCGGGAGGAGTCCGAGGGCGAGATCTACCCGCTCACCGAACGGCACCCGTTCCCACCGTCCCACTACGACCGCTCGTAAACCCCAGCGCGTCGCCGGTGGCCCTACATGCGGGCGCGGAGGACGTCGAATTCGGCGCCGGGGGTGTTGGGGTCGAAGCCGTGTTCGATGAGCCAGCGGGCGGCTTTGAGGCTGCGGAGGGACCACCAGGCCTGGATGACCTCGACGTCTACGTCGGTGCCGTAGCCGGCCAGGAGGTCGTCCAGGCATTCCTCGTGGCCCAGTGTGAGGACGGCGAGGTCGTTCAGCGGGTCGCCTTGGCTTGCTTCGGACCAGTCGATGATGCCGGTGACTTCGTCGCGTTCGGTGAAGATGTGGGTGATCTGCAGATCGCCGTGCGCGAACACCGGCGTCCACGGGCGGAACACCAGTTCCGCGAGCTCGCGGTTGCGGGTGACCAGGTCGGCCGGGAGTACGTCGTTCGCGATCAGCCAGTCGCATTCGCGGTCGAGGCCGGCCACGATCTCGTCGTTCGACGGAGCCGACCACGGCGGTAAGGGTGCCTCATGCAACTTCCGTACGGCGGCACCGGCCGCGGCCCAGGCGTCCGGCGACGCGGGCGACGGCCGGCCCAGTACGCCGAGCGCAGTCCCCGGTACGGCGGCCAGCGCGAGGACGTGCGGTTTGCGCCAGAGGATCTCCGGCGTCGGTACCGGTGCCAGGCCGATCGCCTCGACCTCCACCTCGAGGTTCGCGTCGTCGGCGTCGACCTTCAGGAACGTGTCCCCGACGCGCAACGTCGTCCGCTCGCTGTGGGCAACAACAACCCGAACCTCATCCACACCGGTCATTCTCCCGGCACCGGCGGTCGCCGTCACGTGGTTTAGCGGCGGCGGAGGGCGGGGTCGGTGAGCGACGGGATGACGGCGTGCTTCTCGGCCGGGGAGAGGTCGATGCCGGGGGCAATGATGTTGTCGATGGCGTCGAGGACATCAGGCGGGAGAATCGTGTCGGCCGCCTCCAGTTGAGAATCGAGGTGGGCCAGGGTCCGTGGGCCGATGAGGGCGCTGGTGACCGCGGGGTGGTTGGTGACGAAGGCGAGGGCCAATTGGATGAGCGTCAGGCCGGACTGCTCGGCGACCTTGGCGAGCTTCTCGACGGCGTCCAGTTTTGCGGCGTTCGCGGGGATGCTGGTGTCGAAGCGGTCGGGCATGAAGGCGGACCGGTTCGTCGTCACCTCCTGTCCGGCACGGATCGCGCCCGAAAGCCAGCCGGAGGCTAGAGGGCTCCAGGCCAGTACCCCCAGGCCGTACTGTTCGGCGACCGGTAACGTCTCTGCCTCGGCGCCTCGCCCCAAGAGTGAATAGCTCAGCTGTTCGGTCGTGAAGCGGCCGAGGTGATGGCGATCGGCGGTCCACTGGCTTTCGACCAGGCGGTACGCCGGGTACTCCGACGTACCGAAGTACCGGATCTTCCCCGCGCGTTGGAGATCTGTCAGCGCCGACAGGGTTTCCTCGTCGCTCGTGGCCGGGTCCCAGCGGTGGATCTGGTACAGGTCGACGTATTCGACGTTCAACCGACGGAGGCTGTTCTCCAGGGCGGTTGTCAGCCATCGGCGGGATGCGCCGCGGTGGTTGCGGTCGTCGCCCATCGGCAGGCCGGCTTTGGTGGCGAGTACGACGTCGTCGCGGCGGCCGGCGATCGCGGCGCCGACGAGTTCCTCGGACTGGCCGTTGGAGTACATGTCGGCGGTGTCGATCAGGTTGATGCCGGCGGCGAGCGCGCGGTCGATGATCGCGGTCGCCTCGTCCTGACCGGTGCGGCCGATCGTGCCGAAGTTCATCGCGCCGAGGGCGAGCGTGCTGACCTGGACGCCGGTACGTCCGAGCGTGCGGTACTGCATAAGGTCCTCCGAAGGGATGTCATCATGGGGAGCAAAGCGGAACGCTGCTCCGCATTCGACAATACGGAACAACGTTCCGGTTTGCAAGCGAGGGAGGACGGGGTGCCCAAAAGGCGGGCCGACGTACAGCGGAACGAGAAGGCCCTGCTCGACGCGGCCGCCGCGGCGTTCGTGGCGGCGGGGGTCGACGCGCCGGTGCGGGACATCGCCGCGCGGGCCGGCGTCGGTGTCGGTACGGTCTACCGGCACTTCCCGAGCCGCGCGGACCTCGTCGTGGCGGTCTACCGTCACCAGGTCGAGGAGCTCGCGCGGCAGGGCCCGGAGTACCTCGAGTCCGAGCCCACGCCGTACGCCGCGCTGCTCCGCTGGGTCGACGGATTCGTCGACTTCCTGATCACCAAGCACGGGCTGCCCGGTGGTGACGCGCTGCTGCACAAGTACTTCCTGGATCAGCTGCTGCCGGTCTGCGACGAGCTCCTCGCCGCGGCCGGGATCAAGGACGTACGGGCATTCGAGCTAATGCTTGCGATAGGCAACTTGTGTATCGGCCCAAGCGACAACGACCGGTACGACGCCCGCCGCATGGTCGGGTTCCTGATGGCCGGCCTCACCGCGTGACGTGCACGGTCGGCCGGTAGATCAGCTCCTGCGTGTTGCCGTCGAGGGTGCGCGTTTCGAGCAGTTCGAGGTCGAAGTCGAGCGCTCCGCCGAAGATCGGGTCGGTCCCGGTTTGCCCAGTAATCACAGGGAAGACGGTCACCTGAATCCGATCGACGAGGCCTGCTGCCAGCAGTGCGCGGTTGAGCGTCAGGCTGCCGTGCGATCGCAGCGGTACGGCGGACTCTTCCTTGAGTCGGCGTACCACGTCGACCGCTGAACCTGCGGCGACGGTCGCGTCCGGCCAATCGAGCGGTTCCTGCAGCGTGGACGAGATGACGGTGGTGGGCAGTTCGCGCATCCGCCGTACCCACGGGTCGAAATCCTCATCGCTGCCGTTCAGCAGCATCGCGTTGACCCGATGGGTGGTGGCGCCGAGAACCATGCGCTGGTCGGCGCTGTACTGCGCGAGCCGGTGCGCCAGGAACTCCGGCCCCTGCTTGCCCCAGTACCCGCCCCAGTCGCCGCGGTGCGAGCCGAAGCCGTCCAGGCTGCTGAAGACGTCGAAGGTGTACATGCTGATCGTCCTTCCGGAGTCGGTTCTACCCCTCCGACGAACGCCGGCCGGCCGATTCGACAGCGCGGGCGCGGACGTATTTCGAGTAGCGCACCGTGAAGACGGCGGGGACGGCGAACGACGCGATCCGGAGGACGACGATCGGTGTGACGACGTGCGGCGCGGCCGCGGTGATGACGGCGGCGGCGATGCCTTCGACGGTGAAGCTGATCGCCCAGACCGCCGTGATGACGACGTTGGTACGCCGGAACACCGGGTTGTCCCAGATCTCCCGCGGGACCATCGTGCGCGCGATGCCGAGCGTGAACGGCTGCCGGATCGCCAGTGAACCCCACGCCGTCAGGGCGAGCCAGGCCGATGACAGGGCGAGCAGGTTCTCGTGCAGCGGCGCGTCGGGGAGGACGAAGGCGATCAGGCTGACCAGCGCGAAGAACGCGACGGCGCTCACTTCGATCACCATCGAGTCGAGCCCCTTGGCGGAGGAGAGCTCCCAGGCGACGAGGGCGACCGCGATGACCAGGCCGATCAGCGCGCACAGCCGCCAGTCCAACGTGGTGGTGGCGACCGCGTAGATGATCCACGGCGCGAAGCTGCGGAGGTAGTTCATCGGGACTCCCCTGACGTTCCAGTAGTGACAGGTCGAAGGTAGACACTCAGCTCTAGACATGTCAACACTGGAATGTCATGATCTGAGCATGAGCCTTCGACATGCCGTACTCGGGCTGCTCGTCGAGCATCCTGCCAGTGGGTACGACCTGCTGCGCCAGTTCGAGCAGTCCCTGGCGAACGTCTGGCCCGCGACCCAGAGCCAGTTGTACGGCGAACTCGCCAAGCTGGCCGCCGACGAACAGGTCACCGTCAGTGCGGAGGGTCCGCGCGGCCGCAAGGAGTACGCGATCACCGACGCCGGCCGCGCGGAGCTGCGCCGGTGGCTGCTCGAGGAGCGACCGAGACGGCGCCGCGACGATCTGCTGCTGCGGGTGTTCTTCCTCGGCACTGTGACGCCCGAGGAGGCCCGCGGCTTCATGGAGCGCGGCGTCCGGCAGATGGACCAGCTCGAGGAAGAGCTGCGCGCGGTCGAACAGCACACCGACTGGGGCGACAACGACCTGTCCGTGTACGGCCGGATCGCGCTCGAGTGGGGCCTGCGCTACGCCGCGATGCACCGCGAATGGGCCCGCTGGGCCGAAAAACAGCTGCGCTAGGGAGGGTCGACCACCCGGGAAAACTGCTCCTGGTTCCGTGCTCAGGGTTGGAGTAGTGCCTTGATCGCGTGGCGCTGGTGCATCGCCTCGTAGGCCTTGGCCGCGTCTTCCAGTGGGAGGGTGAGGTCGAAGACCTTGCCAGGGTCGATCACACGGCGGGAGATCAGGTCGATCAGGGTCGGCAGGTACTGCCGGACGGGCGCCGGTCCGCCGTGCAGGTGGACGCCGGAGAAGAAGAGCTCGTCGCCGGGCAGACTCACCTCGTGGGCGACACCAACGTATCCGACATGACCGCCGGGGCGGGTCGAGCGGATCGCCTGCATCATCGACTCCTGCGTACCGACCGCCTCGATGACGCTGTGCGCGCCGTAGGAGTCGGTCAGTTCCTTGATCCGGGCAACACCCTCGTCGCCGCGTTCGGTGACGATGTCTGTGGCGCCGTACTCCAACGCCAACCGCTGTCGCGGTTCGTGGCGGCTCATCGCGATGATCCGCTCGGCGCCGAGCTGCTTCGCGGCCAGTACGCCGAGCAGCCCGACCGCCCCGTCGCCGACGACCGCGACCGTCTTGCCCGGTCCGGCCTCCGCGGCGACGGCGGCGAACCAGCCGGTGCCGAGTACGTCCGACGCGGCCAGGAACGACGGGACCAGGTCGGCGTCCGGCGTACCCGGTACGGCGACCAGCGTGCCGTCGGCGAGCGGTACCCGGGCCAGCTCGGACTGGGTGCCGATGGCACCCATCGGCTCGGCATGGACGCACCGCGACTGGTATCCGGCCCGGCAGATCTCGCAGGTGTTGTCGGAGGCAAAGAACGAGCCGATGACGAAGTCGCCAGGCTTCAGGGTGGTCACTGCGGACCCGATCTCCTCGACGACCCCGACGTACTCGTGGCCCATCGGCGCCGGCCCGTCGAGCTGGTCCTGTCCGCGGTACGGCCACAGGTCCGAGCCGCACACACAGGTCGCGCTCAGCCGAATGATCGCATCGGTCGGTTGCTCAATGACCGGATCGCGCCGCTCCTCGACCCGGACGTCGCCGGGTCCGTACATCATGACTCCACGCATGGGAGAGAACCTCTCTGGTTGGTGATCAGTACGACTGTGGTTAGAACCGTGGTGGTGAGGGCCGGTTCGGCGGTTGCGCGCTGGGTCGTCAGGGTCATGTGGTTCCTCTCTTGCGCTTCCATGCAAGCGCCGGGAGGAACGGTGGAGAAGACCCGCTCGAGAGGTGTACCAGCAGTACATCCTTCGGCGGGTCGGGCGCCGGTACTGTCGATGTCGTGGACAACAAGGCTGAGGTGCGGGAGTTCCTGACCTCCAGACGGGCGAAGCTGACGCCGTCGGAGGTCGGGCTGCCGAACGTGGGCCGGCGGCGGGTGCCCGGGCTGCGGCGGAACGAGGTCGCGATGCTCGCCGGAGTCAGCATCGAGTACTACGCCAAGCTCGAACGTGGAGCGATCGCCGGGGCCTCGTCCGCGGTCCTCGAGGCGATCGCCCAGGCGCTGCGGCTCGACGACACCGAACGCGCGCACCTGCTCGACCTGGCGCGAGCCGCCGACGGCATCCCGACCTCGGGGCGGGCCCGGCGCCGCCCGACCACGCAGACGATGTCGCGTCCCAGTCTGCAGTGGGCGCTGGAGGCGATCACGGACGGCGTCGCGTTCGTCCGCAACCCGGCGCAGGATCTGCTCGCGACGAACGCGCTCGGGCGGGTGTTCTACTCGCCGGTGATCGGGGCGGGCGGCCGGACGCCGAACCTGGCCCGGTTCCAGTTCCTCGATCCGGCGTCGCGGGACTTCTACCCGGACTGGGACCTGTTCGCGCACATGTGTGTGGCGATCATGCGCGCCGAGGCCGGGCGCGATCCGCACGACCGTGCGTTGCAGGACCTGGTCGGTGAACTGTCGACCCAGAGCGAGACGTTCCGCCGGCTGTGGGGATCCCACGACGTCCGTACCCACGGCACCGGTACGAAGCGGTTCTGCCACCCAGAGGTCGGGGAGCTCACGTTGGCGTACGAAGGACTCGCGGTCACCGCCGAGCCCGGCCTGATGCTGATGCTCTACACAGCCGAACCCGGCTCGACCTCCGCCGAAAAGCTCCGCCTGCTCGCCTCGCTGGCCGCGGAGGTCACGCCCGCGTCAGGGTGATGTTGCCGCCGTGGGTGCGGGCTCGGACTGTGACGGTGCGGGACGCGGCTTCATTGATGTCCAGGTGGTTGAAGACGCGGCCGACCGAGCTGCGGGCGTCCAACGCGGCCGCCGTACCAACCGGGACCGTGACCGCGACCTCACCGGTCGCGGTGTAGAGGTCGACCGGGCCGCCGCCGAACGCGCCGACCCGGATGTGGCCGCTCGCCGTGCGGACGTGGAGCTCGGCGTCTGCCCGATCGACGGTGATGTTGCCGGTGGCCGACTTGGCGCGGACGTTGCCGGTGGCCGCGGCGACGTGGATGTCACCGTTCGCGGTCTTCAGCTCGCAGGCGCCGACGCGACCCTCGACAACGTAGTCGCCCTTCGCGGTGTAGCCCTGCAGCTCGGAACCCGTCGGTAGCTCGATCACGACCTCGACAGCGCCGTACCGCTTGCTGAAGATCGACCGCAGCTTCGGGTGCCTGACCTGCAGTTTCCCGTCGGCGTACGCGACCACGACCTGCTCGGCGGCCTGCACGTCGAGGTCCCACGACGGATCGGCCGGGCGGACCTCGACGGCGGTGTCGGTACGGTCGCTCGCCCGAACGGTGATGTCGCCGAAGATGATGTCGACCGCCGCGGAGATCGGTACCGGAGTGCTGAACGTGGACATCTGACTCTCCTCTTCTCAGGTGTCTGCAACTGTCGCCGAGCCCGCTGACAGGCCGCTGCGCCGAGCACTGACACGGTGTAGGCGGCGTGTCAGGTGCGTGTCAGGGGTGCTGCCGACAGTGGAGCCATGACAACTTCGGCGATCGCGGTCACAGGACTGCGCAAGGCATTCGGCGACAAGACCGTGCTCGACGGCATCGACCTCGACGTTCCCGCGGGCACCGTCTTCTCGCTGCTCGGCCCGAACGGGGCCGGCAAGACGACAACGGTCAACGTGCTCACCACGCTGACGAAGGCCGACGGCGGTACGGTCCGGGTGGCCGGCCACGACGTCGCGTCCGAGGCGAAGGCGGTCCGGTCCGCGATCGGCGTCACCGGCCAGTTCGCGGCGGTCGACGAGCTGCTCACCGGCCGCGAGAACCTGCAGCTGATGGTGGACCTGACCCGGGCGAAGGCCGACCAGCGAGTTGTCGGCAACCTGCTCGAACGGTTCGACCTGGTCGAGTCGGCCGACAAGGCCGCCGCGACGTACTCCGGCGGTATGCGCCGCAAGCTCGACCTGGCGATGACGCTGGTCGGCGACCCGCAGATCATCTTCCTCGACGAGCCGACGACGGGTCTCGACCCGCGCAGCCGGAGGACCATGTGGACGATCATCCGCGAACTGCTGGCCGACGGCGTGACGATCTTCCTCACCACGCAGTACCTTGACGAGGCCGACCAGCTGGCCGACCGGATCGCGGTACTCGACAAGGGCCGATTGGTTGCCCAGGGCACCCCGGAGGAGCTCAAGCGGCAGCTGCCCGGCACCCACGTCCGGTTCCGGTTCGGCTCGGTCGAGGAGCTCGGCACCGCGGCCCGGATCTTCCCCGACGCGACCCGCGACGACGACGCGCTCGCGCTGCGGGTTCCCAGCGACGGCGGTACCCAGTCCGTCCGCAAGCTGCTCGACCGGCTCGACGAGTACTCGCTGAACGCCGACGAGTTCTCCGTCAACACCCCTGACCTGGACGACGTATTCCTGGCCCTGACCGGCCACGACACCGCGGAGGTAGTCGCGAAATGAAGAACCCCTCGATGGTGATGCTGCGCCGCAACCTCAAGCACATCGCCCGCAACCCGACCTCGGTGTTCAACGCCGTACTCATGCCGGTCGTGGTGATGCTGATGTTCGTCTACATGCTCGGTGACGCCTTCAGCGTCGGCGTACCGTACGTCGACTACGCAACGCCCGGCATGCTCCTGCTCGCGGTCTGCTACGGGCTCGGCGCTGTCGCGACCGCGGTGAACTCCGACATGACCAAGGGCATCATCAACCGCTTCAAGGTGATGGACGTGCCGCGTGGCGCGGTCCTCACCGGGCACGTGATCGCCAGCGTACTGACCAACTTGATCGCGATCGCCGCGATCATCGGGGTCGCGTTCGCGCTCGGCTTCAACCCGTCGGCCAGCTTCGCGCAGTGGCTCGGCGTGATCGGTCTCGTCGTACTGCTCGGCATCGCGACCGCGTGGCTGACCGTCGCGCTCGGTCTGTTCGCGAAGAGCCCGGAGACCGCGGGGCTCGCCTCGGTACCGCTCGTGATGCTGCCGTTCTTCAGCAGCGCGATCGTGCCGGCCGACAAGATGGGGCCGGGCGTGAAGCAGTTCGCGCAGTACCAGCCGTTCACGCCGATCATCGAGTCGCTGCGCGGCCTGCTGAACGGCGCCCCGCACACCGGCGACCTGATCGCGGCGTTCGCCTGGTGCCTCGGGATCGCGGTCGTCGGGTACGTCTGGTCGACCTCGACGTTCACGAAGCGAGCGTGACCTCGACCAGCTCCCGCCAGCTGGCCTGCCGGCCCTCTTCCGTCGCCTCGGTGAACTTCGTGTCACCGAGGCGGCGGCGCGTTTCCTGCTCGCCGCGCGCCACGTCAGGGTTCGAACGATCGGGCAGCCCTCGTACGGCGGCACTCGCGGCCAGCAGTCGCGCGGCCTGCTCGTCCTGGTCGGTCCGCAGTGCGAGGTCAGCGATCCCGACGAGCATCTGCGCGATCCCCGGCACGTGCCCGCCCTCGGCCGCCGCCTGGAAGGAGGCGCTCCGGTGTTGCCAGGCCTCGTCCAGATCCGTCGTCAGATAACCGAGCTGGTCCTCGATCATCGCCCGCAGGTTGGGGCTTTCCGCCTCGCGACCGAGCATGGTCGTCGCCCGGCCGAGCTGCCGGCGCGCCTCCTCGGTATCACCTTCCCAGCGCGCGAGCTCCGCCTTGGACAGCGCCAACTCGACCAGCGCCTCCGGCCAGGCGACCCGTTCGGCCTTCTGCTGCGCCTCGTCCATCGCGGCCGCACTCGCCTTCCGGTCGTCGGCCAGCCAGTACAACTGCGCCTGCCGCGAACGCATCCGTACGACGTCCTCGGTCGCACCGACTTCCGCGGCGACCGCGATCGCCTGCTCGTAGTACTCGCCGGCCTCGGCGAACTGCCCGCGGACGGCGAGCCGGTCCGCGAGCTCGGTCAGCGCGAACGACGTACCCCACCGTTCGCCGAGCGCGCGGAACTCTGCCAGCGCGGTCTCCAGCGCGAGGTCCGCGTCGCGATCGCCGTCGCCGAGCATGATCCGCATCTTCCCGGTCTGCAGCCGCGCCAACGCCCGTACCCACGGATCGTCCTCGCTCAGCAGCTCCTCGAACGCGCTGACGAACGAGTCGGGCCCGTCCAGTAGGCGTACCAGGGCCTGCGACATCGTCACGGCCGGGTGCGGGTTGTCGATCCGGCGACTGATCTCCGCCGACTTCCGGATCCATTCTTCCGCGTTGTACTGGTCGCGACCGCGACCGGACGACATGATCCCGGTGACGAACGCGTACACCACGGCCCGGATCTCGTCCGGTACGTCGCCCGGTAGCACCGGCGCCGCGAGCAGGAACTCGTTGCCCTCGACCTTGTGCCCGGCGAACCACCAGTACCAGCCGGCTGCCGCGGCCAGCCGCATCGCGCCGGGCGCGTCCCCGGCCGCGATCGCGGCCCGCATCGCCGCGGCGATGTTGTCGTGCTCCGGTTCGAGGATCGCGAGCCACTCGAGCTGCTCGGCGCGGCGCAGGTGCGGGTCCGCGGTCTCCACCAGCTCGGTGAAGTAGGCGAGATGCGTACGGCGGGTCGCGTCGGTCTCGCCCGCCTCCTCGAGCCGCTGCTGGGCGTACTCCTTGATCGTGCCGAGCAGCC
Organism: Kribbella jejuensis; assembly: GCF_006715085.1. NCBI lineage: Bacteria > Bacillati > Actinomycetota > Actinomycetes > Propionibacteriales > Kribbellaceae > Kribbella > Kribbella jejuensis. The sequence continues at coordinate 1,394,352 of NZ_VFMM01000002.1, forward strand.
GGTACCGCTGGTCGTCCTTCGTCACCACCAGCGACTTCTCGGTCAGAGCTGTGAGCAGGTCCAGGACCTCCCACGACTCGACGTCACCGCTCGCGCAGACGTGCTCGGCCGATTCCAGGCCGGCGCCGCCCGCGAAGACGGACAGCCGGCGCAGTACGGCTCGCTCGGCATCGGAGAGCAGCTCCCAGCTCCAGTCGACCACCGCGCGGAGCGTGCGGTGCCGGGGGAGCGCCGTACGGCTGCCGCCGGTCAGCAGGCGGAAGCGGTCGTCGAGACGGTTGGCGAGCTGTTCGAGCGACATCGTGCGCAGGCGGGCCGCGGCGAGTTCGATCGCCAACGGCATCCCGTCGAGCGCGCGGCAGATCCGGGCCATCGTCGCGGGATCGGGGGCGAGGTCCGCGCGGACGGCGCTCGCCCGGTCCTGGAGCAGTCGTACCGCCGGGGATTCGCCGATCTCGGCCGGGTCGGCCGTTTCCGTTGGCAGCACCAACGGTGCGACGGGCCAGAGCGCTTCGCCGGTGATGCCGAGCGGTTCGCGACTCGTGGCGAGGATCCGCAGCCGCGGGCATTCGCCCAGTACGCGGTGCGCGAAACGGGCGGCCGATTCGATCACGTGCTCGCAGTTGTCGAGGATCAGCAGCATCGTCCGCTCGCGGACGGCGGCGATCACGCGGTCCGTCGGATCCGTCTCCGGTACGTCGCCGAGCAGCGCGTCCCGCAGCGCGAGCGCGCTGAGCGTCGCCTGCGCCACGTCCCCTTCGGCGCCGATCGCGGCCAGTTCGACCATCCATGCGCCGTCGGGCAGGTCGCGGAGCATGGTGCGGGCCGTCTCGGACGCCAGCCGCGTCTTGCCGGATCCGCCCGGTCCGATCAGCGTCGTCAGGCGGTGATCGCCGATCATGGCGCGGACGGTGCTGACGTCCGCATCCTTGCCGACGTACGTCGTGAGCTCCTCGCGCAGGTTGGTGCTGCGCTTCTCGTCCCGCCGTACCAGCTCGCCTCTCAACAGGGCGACGTGCAGGGCGGACAGCTCGGGCGACGGGTCGACGCCGAGCTCGTCGGCGAGGGTTTCGCGGGTGCGCTCGTACACGCGGAGCGCCTCGGTGTCGCGGCCGGAGGCGACCAGCGCACGCATCAGCGCGGCGACGAGCCGTTCGCGGACGGGGTGCGCGGCGACCAGATCGGTCAGCTCGGAGACGAGTTCGGCGCCGTTGCCGAGCGTGATCTCGGCGTCGTACCGATCCTCCATCGCGGCCAGCCGGAGCCCGTCGAGGCGCGTGACGGCCGCGTCGAACGCGCCGCTCTCGGTGAGCCCGATGTCCTGCATCGCCGGCCCGCGCCACAACCCGAGCGCCTCGCGGAGCTTCTGGATGTCCTGGTCGGTGCGTGCCTGGGTCAGCAGACGCTCGAACCGTACGGCGTCCACGTCGTCGGGGTCGATCTGCAGCCGGTAGCCGTCCGGGTGCCCCTCGACCGGCAACACCTTCCGCAGCCGGGAAACAAGCCGCTGCAACGCATTGGCCGCATCGGCCGGCGGCTGCTCCCCCCAGATCCAGTCCACGAGCGTCCCCTTCGGAACCACCCGCCCAGCCTCCAACGCCAAAGCCACCAACAACCCCCGCAACCGGGCCCCCGGCACGTCGACGGCGCTCCCGCCATCCACCCGCACCTCAAACGAACCCAGCATCCCAATCCACACCCGCCAGATTTTGCCACGCCCGCAGAGCACCACTCGCCCACGCGGAAAACAGCCGACCGGGGCTCGGCCGGGGAACTGCTAGCCGACGGCCTTCTTGACCAGGGCGAGGATCTGCTTTTCGAGGGCTGGGGTGAGTTTGGTGAGGGCGTAGGAGGTGGGCCACATGTCGCCTTCGTCGATTTGGGCCTTGTCGCTGAAGCCTAGGGTGGCGTAGCGGTACTTGAACTTTGCGGCGTCCTGGAAGAAGCAGATCAGTTTGCCGTCCTTGGCCCAGCCGGGCATGCCGTACCAGAGCTTCGGGGTCAGCTCCGGTACCGCCTCGAGGATCAGCTTGTTCAGGCGTTCCGCGATCTCGCGGTCGCCGTCGGCCATCGCCCCGATCTTCGCGGCCTGCGCCTCGGCCGGGTCCTCCTTGCTCTTGAGTTCCTTCGCGTGCTCCTTCATCGCGTCGCGCTCGGCCGCGGTGAACCCGTCGTACGACTTCTTCTTCGTGGTAGCCATCGGACTGCCCTTCTCTTCGTCGGTGCTCCAAACACTAGAAGTCGCGCATCACCCACCGCTTCTCGATTCCTGATCGACCGGAAAGTGACCACCGTCACGTCACGAACCGGATGCCCTGTCCGGTCAGGTGGGCAGACGAACGAGGAGGCAGACATGAAAGCAGTCCTGACCCGTGGCGCCGGTGCCGAAGTACTCGGCACGGCGCCCAACCAGACCTGGCTGATCGCCGACGCCGAGCACACCGACGGGATCATGAACGTCGTCCGTACGACCCTCGGCCCCGGTGTCGACGGACCGCCGCCGCACTTCCACAAGGAATCGCCGGAGATGTTCTACCTGCTCGACGGCGCGCTCCGGATCCTGGCCGGCGACGATGTGCTGACCGTGACGAAGGGCGACTACCTGCTGGTGCCGCCGCTGATGCACCACGCCTGGGGTACGCCGATGGACAGCGGTGCCGATGTCCTGATCGTGAAGGCCCCGGGCACCAACCGCTTCGGGTATTTCCGGCTCGGCGACCGGATCCGCCGCGGCGAGGCGTCCCCGGCCGAGGTGCTCGCGACCGCGGACCTGTACGACAATCATTTTGTCGACAATCCGACGTGGCGGCAGGAGCTGGCCGCCCGGGAGGGGGAGCGGGAGCAGGTCGTCCCGTTCCCGGTCCGATAGCCGACAATCGGATCGTGGACGATGTCGCCGAGTTCGTGCAGCAGCGTCCGCGGCTGTTCGCGATCGCGTACCGGATGCTCGGCGAGGCCTCCGAGGCCGAGGACGTACTGCAGGACGCGTACCTGCGCTGGTCCGGCCGCGCCACGGTCGAGACGCCGGCCGCCTGGCTGACCACGGTCGTCACCAACCTGTGCATCAACCGCCTCACCTCGGCGCGCGCCCGCCGCGAGCGGTACGTCGGCCCGTGGCTGCCGGAGCCGGTTGCCACGGGCAACGATCCGGAGGGCGCCGTGGAACTGAAGGACACGGTGTCGCTCGGGTTCCTGGTACTGCTGGAGAAGCTGACGCCGCCGGAGCGGGCAGTGTTCGTACTGCGGGAGGCGTTCGGCTACACGCACCGGGACAGCGCGGAGGTACTGGGCGTCGACGAGGCGCACGCGCGGCAGTTGTACCACCGCGCACTCGCCCGGATCGGCGACGCGCGCCGCCGGTTCGAGGCACGACCGGCGGACGGTACGAAGCTGGTCGAGAGCTTCATCGCGGCAACGGTCGACGGAGACGTGCAGGGCTTGGAGGCGATCCTGACCGAGGACGCCGCGATCTGGGCCGACGGCGGCGGCAAGGCGATCGCCGCCCGCGAACCGATCTTCGGCCGCGGCAACGCCGCGCACTACCTGGCCGGACTCGCCGCCGGACCGCGCGCACTGACTGCCCGATTGTCGGTGGTCGAGGTCAACGACGCACCCGCCGTACTCGTCCACGAGGCCGGCGAACTCACCGCCGTACTGGTCCCCGAGATCCACGGGACCACCATCACCACCATCCGCGCGATCCTGAACCCGGACAAACTCGCCTACCTCCGCAGCCAGCTGGGTTGACGGGCTCAGCCGTCGGCGTAGAGACAGAAGGGATGGCCTGCTGGGTCCAAGAGCACTCGCACCTGGTCCTGCGGCTGGAATTCCGCGAGCGTGGCGCCGAGCTCGACGGCATGCTCGACCGCAGCCTCGAGATCGCCGACCTCGATATCCAGGTGCATCATCATCTGCTGACGTCCCTCGGCGGCCGGCCACACCGGCCGCGCCCACGGCGCCGACGTCTGCGGCTGGAAAGCCACATACGTGTGTGAGTTGCCGGGCACGACGAGGGTGAACTCGTTCGGCTCGTTCTTGTGGATCTCCCAGCCGAGCACCTGGTGGTAGAACATCCCGAGCGCCCGCGGATCCGGCGCGTCGATCACCGTTCCGAAATAGTGTGCCGTCGATCGTCCTCGAAGCATCGCAGTACCTCCTTCGTGCCCGACACTAGACGGGTGAACCGACAGGACGATCTGATCGCCGACGGGGAGCCGGAGAAGGAGTTCCATGCCGGTATCGCCGCCCGTATGCCGCGCAAGACTGCCGCCGGCGGCGCGCTGATCCGGGACCCGGCCGGGCGGATCCTCTTCCTCGAACCGACGTACAAGCCGACGCTCGACATCCCGGGCGGCATCGTCGAGTACGACGAGTCGCCGTACGACGCCTGCCGCCGCGAGGTCCAGGAGGAAATCGGCCTCGACCTGCCCATCGGCCGCCTGCTGGTCGTCGACTGGGTTCCCGCCCAGGGCCCGTGGTCGGACGCCCTCGCCTTCATCTTCGACGGCGGCGTCCTCGACAGCCCCACTCTCACCCTCGACCCCACCGAGGCCCGAGCCCACCACTTCCTCACCCTGGACGAAGCCGCCTCCCGCCTCCGCCCCTCCATGACCCGCAGACTGACCCTCGCTCAACACTCCCTGACAACCGGCCACCCCACCTACGCCGATTTCGGTCGCCCCCGCTGAGCGGCGCGGCGCGCCAGGCCATCGCAACGGTGCCGCTCCCGCCGCGGTCAGCGTGACGGGAGCGGCTTAGGTGTGATTGTGATGGCCTGATGGTTCACCTAGGTGGTTGCGAGGACGGTCGGGCGGTACACCGTGAGCCCGTCGTCGTCGACCAAGGCAACCCGGACGGACTCCGGCGTGAGGTCCCGGTGCGGTACGGCGAACACCGCGGTCGCGCGGCGGCCGTCGTACCGGGCGGCGTAGCTGACGAACCGCCAGCCGTCGTCGTCCCAGTAGTCATGGATGTCGGAACGCAGCAACCCGTCGACCGCGCGGTACGCCGGGCTGAGCAGCACGCGCCGCTGGGTTGCGACGAGCGGGATGTGGTCGGAGGCGGTACCGGCCAGCGGGTGGCTGAGCCGGATCCGCAGCCGCCGGATCGGGAGTAACCAGTACCGATCGAGCTCGGTGGACAGCATGGCGAAGACGGCTGCCTCGACAACCAACAGCAAGAGTCCTGTGCCGGCCGACCACCAGGCGGTTGTGGCGAAGGTTGCCGACACCGAGGTTGCCAGGAGCAACAGAGCACGGGCGATTGCTCGGGTGCCGACGGGTCGGTGGGACTTTCCCGCGCAGCCGCAGGAGGCCTCGGGTACGACGACCTTCGAGTAGCTGAGGAAGCCGACAAAGCCGATGGATAGTGCGACGGCGGCCACCGCTCCGATTGCCCAGGAACCTAAGAGAAGAAGGGCGATCAGGATTTCCACGACCGCAACAGCTTGATAGGCAAGGACCGCGCGGGGCTCCCCTACGAGTCGGGGTAGGGCTGTGCGGTCGGCTTGGGTGGGGGACTTCAGCTTGGTGTAGGCCGTCCAGAGCAGGATCAGGCCTAACAACAGCGGTTGGGCGGACGTCATGTCAGTTCGACGTGTAGATGGTGGCGACGTCGATCTCGTTGGTACCGGGGCGCCAGGCGCCGATCACCTGGGCGTGCCGGCCGACCTTGAGCATCGAGAGGTCCGTGACCGCGGGCGTGCCGTTGTACACGGCGGCCGTCCTGCCGGCCTGGACGTGCCCGACGACCTTCTGTCCGTGGTGGTCGAAGTGCACCCCGGTGCGGCTGATCGACGTGATCGCGACGGTCAGGTTGACGATGTTCACCCAGACCGACTCGGCGGCGAGGATCCCGTTCGGCAGCAGCACGCCGCGTGCGTACAGGCCGTCGCCGATCTTCGCCTGGTCGATCGTGGTCGGGTGCAGCTTCCAGACGCTGGTACCGGTGGTGAGTTGGATCCGGTGCAGCCGGCCGTCGGATCCCTGTACCTGCAGGAGATCCTGGTTGCGACCGGTGACCACGCCTTCGGCGAAGTTCGGGTCCGGCTGACCGGGGTCGGGGTACTGCGTGGCGGCTGCGAACGCGGTCTCCGGCGCGAGCGAACCCATCGCTGTGGCGGCGACGAGCCCGGTCGCACCGAGCGCGGCGCGGGACAGCAGTGAGCGGCGGTCCATCGTTGTGGTCATCTCACGCACTCCTCAGCCGACGTCGATGTTCGCGGGGATCAGACCGGCGTTCAGGCTCGCGATCGAGGAGAACGCGGCCGGAGTGAGGTCGAGGAGGCGGTTCGCCGCGCAGGTACCGCCGCAGCAGGCGCGTTCGCCGCAGAACAGGTCGGTCTGCGGACCGCAGTCCGCGATCGAGGTGACGACCCGCTTTCCGTTGCACAGGTTGGTGGTGGCGTGCCGAAACCCGCAGGTACGCCGGGTCATCCCGGTGAATCCGCAGGTGTCCGGATGGGTGATGGCGTAACACGCGTCGGACGTGTTCGGCCAGGCGTGCTGGAAGTTCCCCGAGTTACAGGTTCCGCAGGCACCGTGCCCGGTGCTCGCGCAGGGTCCCCATGCGTTCCCGCAACAGAACCACGATGCTTCGCCGTTGAATCCGGCCATGACAGTTCCTCCTAGGCCTAGGGGGCGGACAAAGACCTACAGAAACTGTTTGTACTCCGTTGCGGCGGAATCTCCCAGAGCTCAGCCAGAAATGGAAAGTTTTTGCCTAAAGTCCGAGGATGAAGAGCGCTCCCGCCGCGAGCAGGCCGACTTCGACCAGGATGACGAAGACCCGGTCACTGATCCGGCCCACGATCCGTTTGCCGGCCCAGGTTCCTGCCAACGTCGCCGGCGTCAGCGCGACGCCGTACAGCAGGACCTGCCGGGTCAGCAGGTCGCCCGCCCCGTACGCGGCGATCTTCGACAGGTGCATGGTGACGGCGCTCGCGGCCTCGGTGCCGATGTACGCGGCCCTGGTGAGCCCGTACGCCAGGAAGAAGGGCGCCGTGAGCGGCCCGACCGAGCCGAGCAGGGCGGATCCGAGTCCGGAGGCCGCGCCGACCGCGGTGAACGCCGGATCGCTGGGTCTACGAGGGGTCGGCCGCAGGTGCCGCCAGATCACGACCGCGATCAAGAACACGCCGAGTCCCCGCTTGAGCGCGGTCAGTGGAGCGTGGGCGAGCAGCAGACCACCCACGACCGCGAGCGGTACGGCGCCCAACGCGAACCACCCGACGAGACGCCAGCGAATCTCGTGCCGGTTGAGCCACACGCGCGAGACGTTGCTGGTCAGTTGGGTCAGCGTCAGCATCGGTACGGCGACCCGGAGTCCGAAGAGTGCGGTGAAGACCGGAAGCAGCAGTACGCCGCCACCGAAGCCGGCCACCGCGGACACCATGGCCAGCACGAACGCGGCGACCGATGCCACCCCGAGCGTCTCCCATCCGTTCATCACCAGCACAGCCTGCCATCCTCTAGCACTGCAGGCAGTATGTGGTATACAGTTCCGGAGAACGCTGCGGATCGGACCTGCTGAACGGTGGTATCACCGGGGCAGGTAGACTGGTGGCGTTTGAGGAGGGGAGTATCCCTCTTGGACCTCGCCCGTGTGGTGCTGGTCCGAAGCGGCAGCGTCGTCATCACGGGAGGCCTGGACGGCCGAACCGGTGCTGCCGGCCCGATCGGTCGAGTTCGAGGACCGTCCGGGTGGGAGAGACCTCCGGACCACGCTGCTGTCTGCCGACGTCCGGAGGTTCGTCATGGTCTCTGTCATGCCACCCCTGGTCTGGGTGCTCACGATCGTCGGGTTGCTCGCGATCGTCGCGTTCGACCTGGTCGTGATCGCCCGCCGCAACCACACCGTGACGATCAAGGACGCCACCCGCTGGGTGCTGTTCTACGTCGGCCTCGCGGGGCTGTTCGCGATCGGGCTGTTCGTGTTCAGCCCGGGGCAGTCGGGCAGCGAGTTCGTCGCCGGGTACATCACGGAGTACAGCCTCAGCGTCGACAACCTGTTCGTGTTCGTGATCATCATGGCGCGGTTCGCCGTACCCAGCCTGGCGCAGGACAAGGTGCTGTACATCGGCATCGTGGTGTCGATGGCACTGCGGGCGATCTTCATCCTGGCCGGCGCGGCGGCGATCTCGGCGGCGAGCTGGGTGTTCTACATCTTCGGTGCGTTCCTGGTCTATACCGCCGTCCGGCTCGCACTCGAGGGCGAGAACGATGAAACCGACTTCCAGGAGAACGCGATACTGCGCGGCCTGCGCCGGGTGCTGCCGTTGTCGCAAGACTACGACGGCTCCAAGCTGGTCACCCGCGGCGGCGGCAAGCGGCAGCTGACGCCACTGGTGATCGTGATCTCCGCGATCGGGATGGCGAACGTGATCTTCGCGCTCGACTCGATCCCGGCGATCTTCGGTCTCACCCAGGACGCCTACATCGTGCTGACCGCGAACGCGTTCGCGCTGATGGGCCTGCGCCAGCTGTACTTCCTGATCGGCGGCCTGCTGGAACGGATCGTCTACCTGAACGTCGGCCTGTCGGTGATCCTCGCGTTCATCGGCGTGAAGCTGATCATCGAGGCGCTGCACGGCTCGCACATCGACGACATCGGCGCGATCCACCTCCCGCACATCGGCATCCTGACCTCGCTCGGCTTCATCGTCGGCACGCTGTTCGTCACCACTGTGGTCAGCCTGCTCAAGACGGCCCGCGACAACCGCCGCGAGGCCGTCCGGGTCAAGATCGACGACTGACCAGACCGTCTTTCCGGAAACTATGCGGCGTCCGGCGCAGGATTCTTTCCGGAAACCGGGTCCAGGCCGGCGTTGTAGACGTAGTACGTCCGCGTGGGGTCGGCAGAGCGGTAGGGAGGCATCGCGGGGTTCTCCTGAAGGCGCGCGTGCGGGTATGACGGAGCGCGACCGGGAGCCGGTCAAACGCTTGCGTGGCGCACGTCGGAGGTGCGCGATCAGGAGCGGGTTCGCATGGCGCCAAAAGTAGGGCAGCGCGCGGCGCGTCCGCCCGCCGATTTGCCGACCCCGCTTGGTGATCAGGGGTATCATCGAAGTTGCCTGGCCCGGCCGTTCCCCCGTGATGGTCGGGTCAGGTTTTTCCTTGCGCCGGACACCCTCCGCGACGGACCTGCGACGATGGCGGGATGCTCAGCACACCGCCCCTGGACGCGTTCGGACTCGAGGTCGACCGCATGGAGGCGACCCGGCCGGGCGACGACGAGTCGCCCGGCAACGGCAACTGGCATCTGTGGACGGCCGACGGCGAGCACCACATCCTCCGGCGGTATCACGTACTCCGGACCGAGGCCGACCTCATCTTCGAGACCCGAGTGCTCGACCACCTGACGGCGCAAGGGAGTTCCAGGGGTCGGATCGCGGGGTCGGGCTGCTTCGCAGGCAGCGGCCCGAGCTGGCGGATCGGGCGGTGCGGGCGATGGCGCGGGCGAAGGAGCTCGTGAGCGAGCACGGGCTGTTGGAGCTGCCGCGGACGATCGTGCACGGGGATTTCGCGAGCTGGAACGTGCACTTCGACGACGACGGCAAGCTGGCGGGCGTGATCGACTTCGATCTCGCGCATGTGGACAGCCGGTCCTGGGAGTTCGTCATCGCGCGGGTGGATCTGGCACCGGGGCTCGTCGACGGGTACCAGCGCGCCACGGCGTACCCGCTGAGTGGGCGGGAGCTGGGGGCGATCGGGCCGTTGCAGGTTGTGTTGCAGGTGTTGATGGTGATGGCGGGACTGTGGGACGGGCAGCGGAGTGGCCGGTTCGACGAGGCGATGATCACTCGGCACCTGGTCGCGGCCGGGTCTTGACACAGGACGTTGTCGGCGGGTTGACTGCCATATAGTTAACCGAAGAAATAAATTCTGCAGAGGTTCGGCGTCGGCGGCTCAGAACGACTCCGGGCCTTCCTGAGGTGTGCCCGGATCCGGTGGCCGGCCATCGGATCATTCGTCGTTGGGTGACCCATCGTTGCTAGCGGCAACCTCGGTAAGCCCTTGCAGGCAAGGGATCCGAGCGCCTCGGTCACCGTCCGGTATCGACTCGGGCCGGAACTCTTCCGCTTCCCGGGGATTGTGTGTCATCCTCCGGGATAGCGAAACCCGAGATCCTATCGGATATCGGTTCCACTCCAGCGCGTGAGGGAAAGGAAGCGGAGTGAGCGCAACCTTCGAGGTGAAACCGGCAGCCACGGCACCGGCACCGCCGGCGGCAGCGTCGGCCCGGAAACCACCGCGAACGAGCCGCCGGACCCAGGCCCGGCGCAGTCTGCGGCGGCACTGGCAGCTCTACCTGCTCGTCGTCGTACCGCTCGCGTACTTCGTGATCTTCAAGTACATCCCGATCGTGAACGCGGTGATCGCGTTCAAGGACTACAGCCCGGTCAAGGGCCCGTGGGGCAGCCCGTGGGTCGGTTTCAAGAACTTCGAGCTGTTCTTCCAGAACCCGGTGTTCTGGACCCTGGTGAAGAACACCTTCCTGCTCTCGGTCTATACCGTGCTGGCGAGCTTCCCGATCCCGATCGTGCTGGCGATCGCGCTGAACGAGATCCGCAACGGCCGGTTCAAAAAGACCGTCCAGCTCGTCACGTACGCGCCGTACTTCATCTCCACCGTGGTCGTCGTGTCGATGACGATCCTGGTGCTGTCGCCGCGGCTCGGGTTCGTCAACGACGCGATCGGGTTGTTCGGCGTACCGCAGATCGACTTCCTGGGTAACCCCAACTACTTCCGGCACATCTACGTCTGGTCGGACGTCTGGCAGACCACCGGGTACTCCGCGGTGATCTACCTGGCCGCGCTGGCCGGTATCGACCCGGCGCTGCACGAGTCGGCCCGGATCGACGGTGCCAGCCGGCTGCAGCGGATCCGGCACGTCGATCTGCCCGGCATCATGCCGACCGCGGTGATCATCCTGGTGCTGGGCGTCGGCAACATCATGTCGATCGGGTTCGAGAAGGCGTTCCTGCTGCAGAACCCGCTGAACACCGCACAGTCGGAGATCATCGCGACCTACGTGTACAAGACCGGTCTGCTGAACGCCGACTTCAGCATGGCGACGGCGATCGGGCTGTTCAACTCGGTGATCAACCTCTTCCTGCTGCTCGGCGTGAACTTCGCCGCCAAGCGCATCACCGGAAACGGACTCTGGTCATGAGCGTTACGCTGCAAGAATTCCGCCGTACGTCGACGCGCGGGCACGAGTCGCAGCGCACCACGATCGAGGAGACGCGGACCGACAAGATCTTCCTGACCGGCGTGAAGATCATGCTCTGGCTGGCGCTGATCGTGGTCGCGGTCCCGCTGATCTACATCGTCGCGAACTCGTTCAGCAGCCCGTCCGCGGTGAGCGCGGGCAAGGTGCTGCTCTGGCCGGTCGAGCCGAGCGTCAAGGCGTACAAGGAGGCCTTCAGTGATCCGCTGATCATGAAGGGCTACCTGAACTCGTTCATCTACGCGATCAGCGGCACGCTGATCAGCGTCACGCTGACGATCGCGATCGCGTACCCGCTGTCGCGCCGGACGTTCTTCGGCCGGAACGTGATCATGAGCGTGCTGATCTTCACGATGCTGTTCTCCGGCGGGCTGATCCCGACGTACCTGGTGGTCCAGGACCTCGGGATGCTGAACACCCGCTGGGCGATGGTGATCCCGAGCGCGATCGGCGTCTGGCAGGTGATCATCGCGCGGACGTTCTTCCGCTCGACGATCCCGGACGAGCTGTACGAGGCGGCGACCATCGACGGCGCCAGTGACCTGCGGTTCCTGTGGTCGATCGTGCTGCCGCTGTCGAAGCCGGTGATCGCGGTGATCGCGCTGATGTACGCGATCTTCCAGTGGAACAGCTACTTCGACGCACTGATCTACCTCAAGGACCCCGGCCTGTACCCGCTGCAGATCGTGCTGCGGAACGTGCTGATCCTGAACACCCTCACCGGGTCCACCACCACGACGAATCTGGCCCAGCAGCTCGAACAGCAACAGCTGGCCAACGTCCTCAAGTACGCGCTCATCGTCATCTCGAGCCTGCCCGTACTGGTCATCTACCCGTTCGTCGCCCGCCACTTCACCAAGGGCGTGATGGTCGGCGCTGTCAAAGGCTGACTACAGAAAGGAACACCGCAATGCGCTCATCCATGAGCAAGGTCGTGGCGCTGGCAGCTGCCGGCGCACTGGCCCTGGCCGCTTGCAGCTCGGACAAGTCGTCCAAGGGTGCGGCGAACGAGACGTCGGCCGACGGGAAGGTGATCATCGATACCTTCACGCCGTCGGACCAGAGCACCGATCTGGCCACCAACGCGGTCACCAAGATCATCAGCGACAAGTTCAAGATCCAGTTCCGCTGGCAGACCACGACGTACGACGCCGGCCCCGCCAAGGAGAAGCGCCAGATCGCGCTGGCCAGCGGCGACTACCCGGACCTGTTCTTCCTGATCCCGTGGGTCGACGCGTTCACCCAGGCCGAGGTGCTGAAGCTCGGCCAGCAGGGCGTCGCCGTACCGCTCGAGGACCTGATCAAGCAGAACGCGCCGAACATCCAGAAGGTGCTGGACTCCAACAAGGAGTACAAGGAGATGGCGACCGCGCCCGACGGTCACATCTACGCGCTGCCGCAATGGGCCGACTGCTTCCACTGCACGTACCCGGACAAGCTGTGGATCAACAGCAGCTGGCTGAAGAAGCTCGGCCTGCAGGTACCGAAGACCACCGACGACCTGCGCAACGTGCTCGAGGCGTTCAAGACCAAGGACCCGAACGGCAACGGCAAGGCCGACGAGATCCCGATGACCACCGACGTCCAGGACAGCAGCCTGATCGCGTACCTGATGAACGCGTTCGCTTACGACCCGGTCGGCGCGAACAACGGCGTCCGGTCGCTGCTCACGCTGAACGGCGACAAGGTCGTCACGCCGGTCACCTCGGACGCGTGGAAGGAAGGGCTCAAGTACATCCACGGTCTCTACAAGGACGGGCTGATCGACCAGGCAGCGTTCACCCAGAACGCGCAGGCATTGCAGGCCGAGGGCAACAACCCGAAGGCCGTCGTGCTCGGTTCGGTGCCGGTGCTCTGGCCGGGCATCTTCGTCCAGCTGGACTCCAAGGACGGGCGGGACAAGCAGTACGACGCCGTACCGCCGCTGACCGGTCCGGAGGGTAAGAGCTACACCGGCTACAACCACCCGACCTCGACCGGGTACACGTTCATGCTGACCAACAAGGCCAGCAAGGAGGCCCAGGTCGCGGCGATCAAGATGCTCGACTGGATCTATACCGACGAGGGCCAGATGATCACCAACATGGGCCCAGAGGGTGTCGGCTGGACCAAGCCCGGCCCCGGTGACATCGCTCTCGACGCGAGCACCAAGCCGCTGTACAAGCCGAAGCAGAACGCGCCGAAGAACATCAGCTGGGGTGCGCTCGGTCAGTACAACAACACCCTCGCCTTCCGGAACGCGCAGGTCACGCCGAAGGACATCTACTCCGGCGCCGGCCTCGAGCGGCGGCTGTGGGAGGCGACCAAGCAGTACGAGAACCATGTCGACAAGTCGCAGTGGTTCCCGCAGGCGTTCATGTGGCCGGACCCGAGCCTGAGCGGTGAGATCGCCACGCTGCAGACCAACCTGAACAACTACGTGAACCAGAACCAGCTGGCCTTCATCACCGGCTCGAAGAACATCGACACGGACTGGGACGCGTACGTGAAGGGGCTCGACAGCACCGGAATGCCGCGGTACCTGCAGATCAACCAGCAGGCGTACGACAAGTACAAGAGCGGTTCGAAGTAGTGTCGCATCTCCTGTGGTTCCGTACTCCCGCACCGGACTGGTTCGAGGCGTTGCCGCTGGGCAACGGGCACCTCGGCGCGAAGGTGTACGGCCGGGTGTTCGACGAGCGGATCGCGCTGAACCTCGACGACGTGTGGTCCGGGGACGGGCCGCGGACGTTGAGCGTCCCGGACGGGCCGGCGGTGCTGGCCGACGTACGGCGGTTGCTGCTGGACGAGGGTGATCAGCTGGCGGCGACCGAGCGGACCCGGGCGTTGCAGGGGCCGTTGGTGGAGTCGTACCAGCCGCTGGCCGATCTGGTGATCTCTGCCGGGCCTGTCGGCCAGAGTGCGGACTACAGGAGAAGTTTGGATCTGCGGACCGGCATCGCCGCCGTCGACTACACGGTCGACGGCGTGCGGTTCCGGCGCGAGACGTACGTGTCGGCGCCGGACCAGGTGCTGGTGTGGACGCTGATCGCCGACAATCCTGTCGTCGACCTTCAGATCGGGCTGGAGAGTAAGCATCCCGTCGAATCGGTAGTTGCTGACGGCACCTATGGAGTGGTGGGACATGCGCCCTCTGACCTGACCATCGAGTACCGGTCGCGACCTGATCCGGTGCGGTACGAGGACGGGCGGGGGATCGGGTTCGGGGTCGGGCTGCGGGTGTTCTCCGACGACGGCTCGGTGTCGGTTTCGGGCGATGGTGTCGCTGTCCGTGGGGCTTCTCGGGTGACGGTGGTGGTGGCAGCCTCGAGTACGTTCTTGGGCTGGTCGGTGCCGCCAGGGCGTGATCCGTCGGTCGCTTTCGATGCCGCTGTGGCCGTCCTGGATTCGGTTGCCGTGGACAAGCTTCGGGCGCGGCACGTCGAGGACCACGTCTCGTTGTACGACCGGGCGTCACTGGAGCTCGGTCCGATGGTCGACGAGCCGACCGACGAACGACTCCGGGCGGTCGCTGCGGGGGCGAGTGATCCGGATCTGATCGCGCTGATGTTCAATCACGGCCGCTACCTGTTGATGGCGTCCTCCCGCCCGGGGACGCAGGCCGCCAATCTGCAGGGCATCTGGAACCAGGACCGCCGGCCTATGTGGGCCAGCGATTGGACCAACAACATCAACACCCAGATGAACTACTGGCTCGCCGACCTCACCGGGCTGAGCGAGTGCTTCGAACCGTTGGCTTCGTTGATCGAGGAGCTGGCCGCGGCGGGTGCCGGGACGGCGCGGATCCTGTACGGCGCGCCGGGATGGGTGTGTCACCACAATTCGGACATCTGGCGCGCTACCTGGCCGGTGGGCGAAGGCGGTGACGATCCCGTCTGGGCGATGTGCGCGACGTGCGGCGTGTGGCTGACAGCGCATTTGATGGAGCATTACCGGTTCACAATGGATGTGGAGTTCCTGCGTACGCGGGCCTATCCGGTGCTGGCGGGTGCGGCCGAGTTCGTGCTGGCGATGCTCGTCGCGGACCGGGACGGCGTACTGCAGTTCATTCCCTCGACTGCGCCGGAGCATCACTTCGTACTGCCGTCGGGTGCGAAGGCGTCCGTCGATCTCACCTCGACGTACGACATCTGGCTGATCCGCGAGCTGTTCGCGAATCTGCTGGAGGCGGAGGCGGCGCTCGGGCTTTCGTCGTCGCTGGCCGAGCGGGTTTCGCAGGCGCGCGATCGGTTGCCGGCGGTACGGGCGACGCCGGACGGGCGGCTGCACGAATGGCCGACGGACTGGGAGCCGTCCGAGGTACATCATCGGCATCAGTCACATCTGTACGGGTTGTACCCGGGCGCCGAGATCGATCCGGTGCGTACGCCGGAGTGGGCCGCGGCGGCTCGTACTTCGCTGCTGGTCCGGACCGACGGCGCCACGAACGGCGGGTGGACGGCGGCCTGGCTTGTGGCGCTGTGGGCGCGGCTGTTCGAGCCGTCACGGGCGGTCGCGGTGATCCAGGACTACCTCAGCCGCTTGGTTTCGGACAACCTGTTGTCGCGGGACGGCGACATCTTCCAGATCGACGCGAACTTCGGGATGACCGGGTGCATTCCGGAGCTTCTGCTGCAGAGCCATACGGATGTGATCCGGGTGCTGCCCGCGCTGCCTTCCGAGTGGCCGGACGGGTCGTTCCGCGGGCTGCGGGCGCGGGGCGGGCTCGTGTTCGACGTGTCCTGGCGGGACGGGGAGCTGACCGAGGCCGTCGTACGGGCGTCGCACGGCGGCACGTACCGGATCGCGCTGCCGTCCGGGGAGCGGACCGTGACGCTCGCGGCCGACCAGGTTCTCGTCCTGGTTAGGGCTGCCTAACCAAAGGTGTGTAGGGTCAGCGGTTGTGAGGAAGCTGATCGGGATCGTCGCCTCGGCCGCCGTACTCGTACTGGCCGGCTGTGGTGGCGCAGACGCCAAGACCGCGGACACCGGCGTCGGTGACAAGGACGTCGCGACCGGCGGGCGGGTGTTCAAGACCGCCGACGCCGAGACCGCGAAACTCGGATCGGACGCCGCGCCCGGCGCGTTCCCGCGGACCGTGAAGGGCGCGCTCGGCTCGGTACAGCTCGAGAAGAAGCCGACGCGGATCGTCGTACTGGACAGCGGCGAGCTGGACGACGTACTGGCCCTCGGCATCACGCCGGTCGGGATGGCGACGACGGCCGGACAGAACGGCGTACCGTCGTACCTGGCCGGCAAGGCGCAGGGCATCAAGACGGTCGGCGGGATCAGCGAACTCAACCTTGAGGCGATCGCCGCGCTCAAACCGGACCTGATCCTCGGCAGCAAGCTGCGCGCGAACGACCTGTACCCGAAGCTCAGCGCGATCGCGCCGACCGTCTTCAGCATCCGCCCCGGGTTCCCGTGGAAGGAGAACTTCCTGCTGGTCGCGGACGCGGTCGGCGAGGAGGACAAGGCGACCGCGATCCTGAACGACTACCAGAAGCGCGCCGACCAGGTGAAGTCGAAGGTGCAGGGTAGCCCGACGATCTCGCTCGTCCGGTTCCGCCCGGGGGAGATCCGGCTCTACGGGAACCTGTCGTTCATCGGCGTCATCCTGAAGGACATCGGCCTGCCGCGGCCCAAGATCCAGAACGTGCAGGATCTCGCGGTCGAGGTCTCCCAGGAAAACATCGGCCAAGCTGCCGGCGACTGGATCTTCTACTCCAGCTACGGCAAACCCGACACCACCGACGAGAACAAGGTCGTCAACAGCCCCCTCTGGAAGTCCCTCCCCGCCGTCGAATCCGGCAAGTCGGCCCGCGTAGACGACGAGATCTGGTTCCTGGGCCTCGGCCCACTCGGCGCCATGGACGTCCTCTCCGACCTGGAAAAACTCCTCACCTGAACCACCCCCCACGGCTCGAGTATTGGCTCACTCGCTGACGGGTAACAGGCCTCGTTCGGCGAAGACCTTTTTGGCGATGGTGATTGCGTTGATTGCGCGAGGGAAGCCCGCGTAGCCGAGGGTGTGGATGAAGGTTTCGACGATCTGTTCGGGGGTGAGGCCGACGTTGAGGGACGTGCGGATGTGGACTTCGAGTTCGGGTTCGCAGCCGCCGAGAGCGGCCAGGATGCCGAGGGTGATCAGTTGCCGTTGCTGCGGTACGAGCGCTGGTCGCGAGTAGATGTCACCGAAGCCGAACGCGACGATGTGGTGCGCGAGCGCCGGTGCGATGTCGCCGAGGCCGTCCATGACCGCGGGTGCACCACCGCCGTCGATCGCGCTGAGAACCTCCAGACCACGCTGATAGCGGGCCTGTTCTTCCGGGCTGTTGATGTCAGGAGCTGCCATACCCGCGACGCTAACGCGGCAGCGGGTCGGAGACGTCCAGCGCCGACCCGGCGGTCGCGGGTTCGGTCAGTCCTCCACGCGGCCGCGGTTGGTGACTGGGACGTGGGGAGCGCAGCGGGCGACGGCGTTGGCGAGTTCGGCGTACGGGAGAGGGCGCCCGAGGATCTCGTGGGTGCCGGGCCACGGGCAGGACGGGCCCCAGGCCTTGGTACTGCGGGGGAGCGCGTCCTCGTCGACGAGCATCACGATCAGGCGCGGCTCCCAGACCTCCTCGGCCTCGAGGCGTTCGACCCGGCACACGCCGCGGATCTCGCGCCAAGGGATGGTCCGCGGCTGGTCGCCGCCGAGGTAGATCCCGGTGTTGTCGACGGTCAGCAGTACGTCGTCGGCGTCCTCCTCGCGGCGTTCCTCGAACGCGGTGATCGCGCCCGCGAGGAGCAGCACCGGCAGGCCGACGGCGAAGATCAGCGGCGTACCGCCCCAGCTCAGCCAGACGGCTTCCAGCGGCTGGCGGATCGAGGCGCCGCGGATCGCCTGCACCACAACGATCCCGAGCGTCAGCAGCACCATCGCACCGAACAGCGCGCTGCCGAGCGCGAGCGCGGTCTTCGTCGTACCCAGGCCGTGGCGCTTCACCACGAACGGCTCGCTGGTCTGCGCTGACATACCGGCATTGTGTGCGCTGTCCGCCGAAGGCACCAGACTTCTCCCTGATTCCTCATCATTCCGGTCCCGACCGGTCGTCCGTACGGATGAAATCGGCAACACTGACCGGGGATGGGCTTTGGTCCGGCCCGGCAGTCCGCAACAATCGCTGCATGTCCGACCGCCAGACCGCAGTCGCCGCCCGTTCGCGACCGCCGACGCGCTCCAGCGCGCGCCGGCGGAAGAAGACCGGCGGCATGTGGCGCCGCGGCTGGGTGATCGCTGTTCTCGCGGTGCTGACCGCGATGGTGTTGTTGTTCCACCGCAGCGTGCCGAACTCGATCGGCAACCTCGGCAGCCTGCTCGACACCTTCCTGCCGTGGGTCGGCGTCGCCGTCCCGGTGCTCGGGATCGCAGCGCTGGTACGGCGTTCCGCAACGGCCGGCGTCGCGCTGCTGCTCCCGCTGGCGATCTGGGGACTGATGTTCGGGCACCTGATGCTGCCGGGGAAGGCGCCCGGCGGCGCGTACGACCTGCGGGTGCTGAGCCACAACGTCGACGCGGCGAATCCGGCACCGAAGCAGACCGCGCAGGACCTGCTCGGCGCCGACGCGGACGTGGTCGCACTGGAGGAGCTCACGCCGGCGGACCTGAAGATCTACAAGGCGGAGTTCGCCAAGACCTATCCGTACGAGGTGACGCGCGACACGGTCGCCCTGTGGTCGAAGTACCCGGTCGTCGAGACGAAGTCCGTCGACGTCGGGTTCGCGTGGACGCGGGCGTTGCGGGCCGAGGTGAGGACGCCGAAGGGCACGGTCGCGGTGTATGTCGCGCACCTGGCGTCGGTGCGGGTCGGGACCAGCGGGTTCACGTCCGACCAGCGCAACAACACGATCAAGGCGCTCGGCCGGCAGATCGCGGCGGACAAGTCGTCCGGGGTGATCGTGATGGGCGACTTCAACGGCACGATCAACGACCGCAGTCTGGCGCCGCTGACCTCGGGTCTGCGTTCGGCGCAGGGCGCGGCCGGTACCGGGTTCGGATTCACCTGGCCGTCGGCGTTCCCGATGGCGCGGATCGACCACATCCTGGTCCGCGGTCTCACGCCGACCAAGGCATGGGTGATGAGTTCGACCGGCAGCGACCACCGCCCGGTCGTCGCGGAGCTACGCCTCTGAGGCGATTCCGTTGCGGAAGGCGTAGCGGACCGCCTCGGCGCGGTGCCGGGCACCGATCTTCGCGAACGTGTTGTTGATGTGCGTCTTCACAGTCGCCTCGCTGATGAAGAGTTTGCCGGCGATCTCGGCGTTGCTGAGTCCCTGCGCGATCAACCGCAGTACCTCGGTCTCGCGCGCGGTGAGTCCGTCACCGGTGGCATCACTCGACGGTGACAGGCCCGCGACCAGTCGCTTTGTCACCTCGGGGTCGAAGGTCGACTGCCCCGCCGCGGTCGAGCGCAGCGCGGCGCCGATCTCGGCGCGGCCGGCGTCCTTCGTGAGGTAACCGCGCGCACCGGCGCGGAGTGCGTTGGCGATCGACGCGTCGTCGGCGTACGTCGTCAGCACGAGTACGGCGACGTCCGGGTAGCCGGCGGTGATCCGCGCGGTCGCCTGGGTACCGTCGAGCACGGGCATCCGCAGATCCATCAGCACGACGTCCACGTTGCCCTGGGCAACCAGATCGACGGCCTCGGCGCCGTTCGCGGCCGCACCGGCGACCTCGACGCCGTCGATCAGCCCGAGCAGCGCGACCAGTCCTTCCCGGACCACCTGCTGATCGTCGGCGACAACCACTCGGATCACGTCACTCAACCTCTGCCACCACCAACCAGTCGTCCGGACTACTGGGGTCCGGGCCGGCCGTCAACGTCCCGCCCACCAAGGCCAACCGCTCCCGCATCCCCGCCAGGCCGAAGCCTTCGCCGCTCGTGATGCCCTTGTTCCGCACCGACACCCGGACGCCATCGTCGTAGACAAGCCGAAGGTCGACAGTCTGACCAGGGGCGTGCTTGGCCGCATTCGTCAACGCCTCGCGAGCCGCACCGAGCAGCGCGACGGTGACCCCTGACTCCAACTTGCGCCGGCCGGTGACAGTCAATCGCACAGCGGTCCCGTGATCCGCGGTGTGCTGCTCTGCGAGCGCAGCCAACGCTGCTGGAAGCTCAGGTACCTCGCCCGCCCGTAGCGCGGCCACCGCGTCACGTGCCTCAGTCAGCCCTTGTACGGCGAGCCTGCGCGAACGACGTACCCGTTCAAGCGCCCCGGCCGTGTCGCCACGCTCCTCGAGCAGGGCCTCCGCCACCTCGAGCTGAACGCTCAGCGCTCCCAGCGAATGCGCCAGTACGTCGTGGAGGTCGCGGGCGATCCGCCCGCGCTCCTCCAGCGCCGCAGCACGCGCATGCTCGCTCTGGGCGAGCTGGGTCTGCTCCAGCAACTGCTCGGTCTGTCGTGCCTGCACCTCGTACTGCCGCCGGTTCAGCCCGAACGCGACCAGTACGGCGGTCCACAGCAACTGGGTGAAGTACCAGCTGTCCGACTGCCCGAACAGCCAGGCGGAACCTGCGTACGCCACGGCCACTCCGATGCCAGCAGCAACGATCGGCCGGTTCCCGTGCTTCTGGAAGTCGATCACCGCGATGTCGGTGATGGCAACCAGTACGAGGACGAGAGCGTTGGACTGGGGGTACCCGGCGATCAGCGCATTGCTGACCGCAACAGCCGACAGCAACGCGAAGGCGACGTACGGCCGGGCAGCCATCAGCATAGAGCCTGCCAGGAACACGGCGAAGGTCACACCGAGCACTACCCAGACCCAGCTGTCCGCGGGACACGCGGTCGCCAGTACGGCGATCGCGACGCCGGCGGTGAGCACGCGGCCGACCCAGCCGCTCTCTCCGTGCGGACGGGGCGGCAGCAGCGCCTTCAGCTTCACTGGTGGGTGTACTCCTCCGCCATGCGGCTCGCCTTGCCCTGGATGATCATCGACTGCGTCAACAGGTTCGCACCGAGCGAGACCAGCAGCGCACCGCCCTCGGCGACCGGTACGCCGAGCAGGTGGCCGACGCCCGCCAGACCGAGCCGGATGACCAGGTAGGCCACCATGATGCCCAGCCCGGGCAGACCGAGCCGGTAGAACACCTTCCCGGCGCGTCGCTCCACCTGGGCGACCCGGCCGCTGGCGACCCCGGCGACCAGCGCCACGCCCGCACCGATCACCAGCAGGGTCACGTCGGCGGCGCTCAGGTGCACGTGGTCGGCGTACAGCTGGTAGATGCCGATCCCGATCAGCACGACCGGGCCGCGCCACACGTCGGCGTTGGAGTTGTCCAGCTCGGACCAGGACAGCCGCCGGGCGACGACGGCGACCACGACGGCGATCACGACGAGTGCGTTGGGCAAGGTTCCGAAGCTCATGTCACGGACGGTAGGTCCGCACAGCACTGCGTGAGGACAGACCAGGGGTGGAGATCCAGGTGGAGATCGGCGTACCGCCGGGTCGCCTCTCAGCTAGTTGAAAGAAGGAGTAACGTTCCTGAGCGGTAACAACACGAGCTGTCACTCAGAGGCGATCCGGAGGGCCGATGCTCCCGCAACAATCCATCCTCAGACTGGATGCCACGGCGATCGACTACATCATCATCGCGCTGTACTTCGTCTTCGTGCTGGGCATCGGGTACCTGGCCAGACGGGCGGTGTCGAACAGCCTGGACTTCTTCCTGTCCGGGCGCTCCCTGCCCGCCTGGGTGACCGGGCTGGCGTTCATCTCGGCCAACCTCGGCGCGATCGAGATCATGGGCATGTCCGCCAACGGGGCGCAGTACGGCATGCCGACCGTGCACTACTTCTGGATCGGCGCAGTCCCGGCGATGCTGTTCCTCGGCGTCGTGATGATGCCGTTCTACTACGGCTCGAAGGTCCGCAGCGTGCCGGAGTTCATGCTCCGCCGGTTCGGGAAGCCCGCGCACCTGGTGAACGCGATCAGCTTCGCACTGGCGCAGGTACTGATCGCGGGCGTGAACCTGTTCCTGCTGGCGACCATCGTGAACGTACTGCTCGGCTGGCCGATCTGGGTGTCGGTGATCGTCGCCGCCTTGATCGTGCTCAGCTACATCACACTCGGCGGGCTGTCCGCTGCGATCTACAACGAGGTGCTGCAGTTCTTCGTGATCGTCGCCGCGCTGCTGCCGCTCACGCTGATCGGCCTGCACAAGGTCGGCGGCTGGCACGGACTCGTCGACAAGGTGACCGCGGCGCCGGGCGGTGGTGAGCAGATGTCGGCCTGGCCGGGCAACGCGCTGAGCGGCTTCCACAACAGCTTCCTGTCGGTGATCGGGATCGTGTTCGGCCTCGGCTTCGTGCTCTCGTTCGGGTACTGGACGACGAACTTCGTCGAGGTCCAGCGCGCGATGGCGTCGAAGAACATGTCGGCGGCCCGGCGGACCCCGATCATCGGCTCGTTCCCGAAGATGTTTATTCCGTTCATCGTGATCATCCCCGGCATCATCGCCGCCGTGGTCGTGCCGGAGCTGGCCCAGTTCAAGGCCTCCGGCAAGGGCGAGGTCGACTACAACGACGCGCTCCTGCTGCTGATGCGCGACCTGCTGCCGAACGGCATGCTCGGCCTCGCGATCACCGGTCTGCTGGCGTCGTTCATGGCCGGTATGGCGGCCAACCTCAGCTCGTTCAACACGGTCATGTCGTACGACATCATCGAGCGGTACGTGATCAAGGATCGCCCGGACGACTTCTACCTTCGAACCGGTCGCTGGGTGACCGTGATCGGTACGCTGATCGCGATCGGCACCGCCGCGATCGCCTCCGGCTACAGCAACCTGATGGACTACCTCCAGCAGCTGTTCTCGTTCTTCAATGCACCGCTGTTCGCGACGTTCATCCTCGGTATGTTCTGGAAGCGGATGACCGCGGCGGCCGGCTGGATCGGTCTGGTCAGCGGTACGGCGACCGCGATCCTGGTGTTCGTGCTGTCCGAGAACGGTGTGATCAACCTGCCAGGCCAGGGCGCCAGCTTCGTCGGCGCCGGTGCGGCGTTCGTGGTCGACATCCTGATCAGCGTGCTGGTCAGCCTGGTGACGGTCCCGAAGCGCGACACCGAGCTGGTCGGCCTGGTGTACTCGCTGACCCCGAAGGAACAGCGCACCGAGGTCGCGGTGGCCGGCGACGGCGGCTGGTACCGCAAGCCGGTCCTGCTGGCCGGGATCTCGCTGGCGATGACCATCGCCCTGAACATCATCTTCCGCTGACTAGGAGCTCTTCATGGCGAAGCAGAAGAAGGCCGGAGCCTTCGACATCCGCGTGGTGATCGCACTGCTGGTCGGTATCTACGGCGTGGTCCTGACCGTCCTCGGGATCACCGGCAGCAAGGCCGAGGTCGAGAAGGCGGCCGGGATCAACATCAACCTCTGGGGCGGGATCGGGATGCTGGTGTTCGCGGCACTGTTCGTGCTGTGGGCCCGGCTGCGGCCGATCGTGGTACCGGACGAGGACTGAGCATGTCCGTTTGACGAACATCGGCGTCCGGTCGGGTCCTCCCGCCGGGACGCCGGCGTTCGTAGGCTCGAAGTACCCGATCAGGAGGTACTCCGAGATGACGATCACATCCGAGCGGCCCGAGCTGTCGTCGCTCGCCGAGCAGTACGCGGCCGACGGCTTCGTGTTGGTGAAAGGCCTGCTCAGCAAGGAAGAAGCGGCGTACTACCGGCAGCGCAGTCACGACCTGCTGGCCCGGCTGAACCGCTCCGACGACCCCACGTGGGGGGCTGCTCGCGACATGGCGGACGCACCCACCAAGCTCCAGCATCTGCACGACGCACAGTTCTACGACGCGGAGTTCGCGAAGCTGCTGGTGGACCCACGGTTCACCGACGTGGCCGCCGCGGTGATGGGAGTCGACAACGTCCAGCTGCACCACACCAAGCTGTTCGTGAAGCCGCCGGAGAACGGTTCGCCGTTCCCGCTGCACCAGGACCACCCGTTCTTCCCGCACACGTACCACCGGGTCGGGGCGGCGATCTTCCACTTCGACGACGCGCCGGTCGAGAAGGGCTGCGTACGGGTGGTCCCGGGCAGCCACAAGTCCGGACCGCGGGATCATGAGGCCGAAGGGTCGTACCACCTGCTCGAGCCGGCCTTCGACGAGGCGACACCGCAGCCGGCCGAGGCGGGCGACGTCCTGTTCTTCACGTACCTGACCGTGCACGGGTCCGGCGTGAACACCAGTGACGAGGCCCGGACCACCTGGCTGATCCAGTACCGCGACCCGGCGGACCCGCCGACGGTGAAGACCCACGACTGGTCGCTCGGCCAGGGCATGATGCTGCGAGGAGTCGACCCCACTGGCAGGAGTGCCGTTTGACGCTGGCCGAGGTAGGCAGTGCTGACCGGTTCGTCGACCTCGCGGGACTGCTGGAGTCCTGCGAGGTCGACGGCTTTCGCGCGGACTTCGTCAGCTGGGGCCACTACCAGCCGGAGTACTGGCGCAACTACTGGCACAGCCACTCCTTCCACGAGGTCTGCCTGGCGTACTCGGGGGAGGGGCGCTTCAACAACGGCGCAGAGCAGTACGACGTGGTGCCGGGCTCGGTCTTCCTCGCGCGACCGGGTGACGTACACGAGATCGAGTCCTCGCGCGCTGAACCCCTCGGGATCGCGTTCTGGGGCTTCACCTTCCGGCCAAGTAAAGACGAGCCCGGATGGTGGTCCGGGCTGACACGCACTGGTGGCCCTGTCATGTCCAGCAGAACAGGTGCGCTGCCGGCCCTCGTGACAGCGCTGGCGAGAGAAGCTGCAGCTCCGGTCTCCGGCTACGAAACTGCTCTGGCAGCTCTGGGCTCCACGCTCGTGATGGAGACGGCACGGGCATTCGCCCTGGACGAGGACCTGGCCGTTGAACCAGTACGTCGAGACCGAGGACCCCTAGTAGTAGCGGCCATGCAAAGGCACCTCCGCGACAACCTCTCCCGCCCTATCACCGTGAGAGACGTAGCCGCCGCAGCCCACCTCTCGGAGCGCCACGCAGAACGCCTCTTCACCCAGCAGACCGGTGACTCCATCATGTCCACACTCAGACGCCTGAGACTCGAACTGGCCGCCCAGCTCCTCCTGGACCACACCCTCACCATCACCGACGTAGCGAAAGCCTGCGGCTACTCAGACGTCCGCCCCTTCTCCACGGCCTTCAAGCGGATGTACCGCCGCACACCAGGTGACCACCGCCGCACCGGCGGTACAGAGTTCCTCTAGTGGTACCCTGACGTCATGCGAGTGAGCCTGCTCCTTACGTAGCCGTACTGGCATCCAGGCGCAATCTGAGCGCCGGGTCGGTACGGCACCCCCTCCTGTGTGAGGGGATTTTTCATTTCTGGCAGATTTAGGCTCAACAAGACCACGAAGCAGGAGTAGGACCGTGAGCGAGCAGGTAGAGGACGCCCAGATCGACAGGGGCGGCTACGACTTCAACGCCATGCAGGCCAAGTGGCGTC
The DNA here is from genome assembly GCF_006715085.1 of Kribbella jejuensis. NCBI lineage: Bacteria > Bacillati > Actinomycetota > Actinomycetes > Propionibacteriales > Kribbellaceae > Kribbella > Kribbella jejuensis. The sequence goes on from NZ_VFMM01000002.1 coordinate 1,420,058, forward strand.
CGGTGTGGGAGAAGCTGGACCCGTTCAAGGCCAAGGACGACGGCTCGGCGGAGCGTCGCTACGCGCTCACGATGTTCTCTTACCCGTCCGGCGACCTGCACATGGGTCACGCCGAGGTGTTCGCGCTGCACGACGTCCTGGCGCGGTACTGGTTCCAGCAGGGGTACGACGTCCTGAACCCGATCGGCTGGGACTCCTTCGGCCTGCCCGCGGAGAACGCCGCGATCAAGCGCAACGAGCACCCCGCGACGTACACGTACGCCAACATCGAGACCCAGGCGGAGTCGATCCGGCGGTACGCGCTGAGCTTCGACTGGTCGCGCCGGCTGCACACCTCCGACCCGGAGTACTACCGCTGGACGCAGTGGCTGTTCCTGCGGCTGTACGAGCGCGGCCTGGCCTACCGCAAGGCGTCGTACGTCAACTGGTGCCCCAACGACCAGACCGTGCTGGCCAACGAGCAGGTCGTCCAGGGACGGTGTGAGCGCTGCGGCTGGGAGGTCACCAAGCGCGAGCTGACCCAGTGGTACTTCAAGACCACCGAGTACGCGCAGCGCCTGCTGGACGACATGGACCAACTGCAGTGGCCGGAAGAGATCCTGCTGATGCAGCGGAACTGGATCGGCCGCTCCGAGGGGGCCTTCGCCGACTTCCAGGTCGAGGGCCGCGAGGAGCCGATCCGGGTCTTCACCACTCGCCCGGACACGCTGTTCGGCGCCACCTTCATGGTGGTCGCACCGGACGCGAAGCTGGCCGCCGAGCTGGTCACGCCGGAGCAGCAGACCGCCTTCGACGAGTACCTGACCAAGGTCAAGGCCACCACCGAGATCGAGCGGCAGAGCACCGAGCGCGAGAAGACCGGCGTCTTCCTGGGCTCGTACGCGATCAACCCGGTGACCGGGCAGCGGATCCCGATCTGGGCGGCCGACTACGTGCTGGCCGACTACGGCACCGGCGCGATCATGGCTGTCCCGGCGCAGGACACCCGCGACTACGAGTTCGCGGAGAAGTACGAGCTGCCGATCGTGCGGACCGTGCAGCCCCCGGCGGACTTCGACGGCAAGGCGTTCACCGGTGACGGACCGGCGATCAACAGCTCGAACGACGAGATCAGCCTGGACGGGCTGGAGGTCGCCGAGGCGAAGTCGCGGATCATCGACTGGCTGGAGAGCAAGGGGCTGGGCGAGCGCACGATCAACTACCGGCTGCGCGACTGGCTGCTGAGCCGCCAGCGGTACTGGGGCTGCCCGATCCCGATCATCCACTGCCCGTCCTGCGGCGAGGTGCCGGTACCGGACGACCAGCTGCCGATGGAGCTGCCCGACCTGCGCGGCGCCGACCTGCGGCCGAAGGGCGTGTCCCCGCTGGCCGCGGCCCGTGACTGGGTCGAGGTCGACTGCCCGAAGTGCGGCGGCCGGGCCGAGCGCGACACCGACACGATGGACACGTTCGTCGACTCCTCCTGGTACTTCCTGCGTTACCTGTCGCCGGAGTACACCGACGGCCCGTACGACCAGGAGGTGGCCGACCGCTGGATGTCGGTGTACCAGTACGTCGGCGGCAAGGAGCACGCCGTACTGCACCTGCTGTACTCGCGGTTCTTCGTCAAGGCGCTGTACGACATGGGCATGCTGAAGGTCACCGAGCCGTTCACCCGGCTGCTGAACCAGGGCCAGGTCATCAACCAGGGCAAGGCGATGAGCAAGTCCCTGGGCAACGGCGTGAACCTGGGCGACATGATCGACGAGTACGGCGTCGACGCGGTCCGGCTGACGATGGTGTTCGCCGGCCCGCCGTCGGACGACATCGACTGGGCCGACATGTCGCCGGGTGGTTCGCTGAAGTTCCTGCAGCGCGCCTGGCGGCTGGCCGGCGCGGTCGAGTCGCCGGCCGGCACCGACCCGTCGACGGGTGACCGGGAACTGCGCAAGCTGACCCACCGGACGGTGGCCGACGCGGCCGAGCTGATCGACTCGCACCGGTTCAACGTGATGGTCGCCCGGATCATGGAGCTGGTGAACGCGACCCGGAAGGCGATCGACGCCGGACCCGGCGCGGCCGACCCGGCGGTCCGTGAGGCGGTCGAGACGGTGGCGATCCTGCTGAGCCTGGTCGCGCCGTACACGGCCGAGGAGATGTGGGAGGAGCTGGGCCACCAGCCCACCGTGGCCAAGGTCGGCTGGCCGAAGGTCGACCAGGCGCTGCTGGTCCAGGACACCGTGACGTGTGTGGTCCAGGTGGCCGGCAAGGTGAAGGACCGGCTGGAGGTAGCACCGGACATCAGCGACGCCGACCTGGAGCAGTTGGCGCTGACCTCCGAGGCGATCCAGAAGGCGCTGGACGGTCGTGGCACCCGCAAGGTGATCGTGCGGGCGCCGAAGTTGGTCAACATCGTTCCCGCCTGACTCGGACTAGTCTGCTCAGATGTACTCCGAGCTGATCGACGTCGAGACCGGTGGTTCCGAGGTCGTCTTCGACCTGACCAGCAGGTGTGAGCAGTTCGTTGCCGCCGAGGCCCACCAGGCCCAGGGCGACGGACTGCTCCACCTGTTCGTACCGCACGCGACCGCCGGGATCGCCATCCTCGAGACCGGAGCCGGCAGCGACGCCGACCTGCTCGCGGTGCTCGAGCAGGTGCTGCCGCGCGACTTCGGCTGGCGGCATCGGCACGGAACGCCGGGGCACGGACGCGATCACGTCCTGCCCGCGTTCGTACCTCCGTTCGCCAGCATCCCGGTGCTCGAGGGCCGGATGATGCTCGGAACCTGGCAGTCGATCTGCCTGGTCGACACGAACGTCGACAATCCGCGGCGCCAGGTCCGGCTTTCCTGGCTACCGGGTTAATGGACCACCGGGTAACTGGCGGCAAGGTATTTTGGTGACTTATCGTGATGTTGCCCACCACGTTACGTTTGCGAAACACGGCTCCGCTTGAATTACCCCATGGCTGCCCTGGACACCCTGCGCGACGTCACCGTTGAGCTCCTGGTTCGCGCCACCCGGGGCATTTCCGACGGCAGTTTGCTGAATGCCGACACCGGCCGCGCCGACACCCACGCGCGGCTCGACGACTGGACCGACGTGCTTTCCCTGTACGCGGCAGAAAACGAATCCCGTCCGGTTCGCGCGACTGCTTGAAAGACGTATTTCTGAACGCGCAGGAATTCAATCGGCTGATTCCCGGGTGACCCAGACCGCAGCCCGCACGCCGGGCAACCCCGCTGACCGCGTACCGATCACGCTATGTTGTGTCAGGTACGTGAGGCCTTCAGAGGGGTGACGGGCTGTGTCGGACAGGGATGGCCGGGCGGACGGGCGGCGGGTTTTCGCCGAACTGTTGCTCGACTCGAGGGTCCAGGCAGGCCTTTCCCAGGAGGAGCTGGCCGACCGGGCCGGGCTGAGTGTGCGCTCGATCCGGGAGATGGAGGCCGGCCGGGTCGCGCGCCCGCGGAAGGACTCGGTCCGGCTGCTCGCCTCCGCTCTGGGACTCCAGGACGTGGCCGAGTTCCTGCGGGCCGCGGGGCACGGGCGTCCCGTTGCTCCGACCGCACCGACCGTCTCGGTGGCGGTCGCGGCTCCGACCGGTCTGCGCTGGCGCGGTACGCGTCCGATCCCGGACGGGCTGGTCGGGCGTGAGCAGGACCTGCACGAGCTCGAGGGGCTGCTGCGGCAGAACCGGCTCGTCACGCTCGTGGGCCCCGGCGGCGTCGGGAAGACGGAGCTGGCGCTGGCCGCCGCGGACCGGTTCTCCGGCGCGGACACCACGGTCGTGGTCGTCGACCTGACCACCGTGCAGCGCGATGCCGCCGTACCGTCGGCCATCCTCGACGCATTCGGAACCGCCCCCGGTACGTCGGACCTCGACGACGTACTGTCCGGCCGCCGTCCTGGCGACCTGGTCATCGTCGAGGACAACGCGGAACACGTGCTCGACGGTGTCGCCAAGGTCGCGAACCGGATGGTGCGGAGCTTCCCGGGTATCGGCGTGCTGGTCACGTCGCGGATCCCGCTCGGGCTGCCGGACGAAGTGGTACGCCGCGTGCAGGTGCTCGGCGTACCGGCGAACGACGAGGACTTCGAGGAGATCGCGGCGTCGCCGGCGGTGGAGATGTTCACCCGGCGGGTGACGCGCGTGCGTCCGGACTTCGAGCTGACCCCTGCGAACGCGCCGACGGTTGCGCGGCTCTGCCGGCGGCTGGACGGGCTGCCACTCGCGCTGGAGTTGGCGGCCGCGCGGGCCGGGTCGTTGTCGGTGGAGACGATCCTGGCCGCGCTGGACGACCGCTTCCGGTTGCTGTCCGGCCCGCGGCGCTTCGGTGCACCCCATCAGCGCACGCTGGCCGACACGATCGCATGGAGCGTCGACGGGCTGTCGGACCCGGCGCGGCAGTTGCTGTACCGGACGTCGGTGCTCGGATCGCCGTTCACGCTGGAGGCCGTGGCGGGAGTCTGTACGGGTACGCCGATCCACGAGCTCGACGTACCGATGCTGCTGGCCGAACTGGTGGAGAAGTCGCTGCTGCAGCCGGTTCACGAGTTCGAGCAGCTCTACGGCGCGCGGTACAAGCTGCTGGAGACGATCCGGGAGCACGCGTACGGAGGGTTGTCGTCGCAGGGGGACGACCTGACCGAGTTCCGCGACCGGGCCGTCGAGTGGTGTACGACGTACGTGTCCGGGCTGGAGGGCGCGTGGTCGTCGCCGGACCGCGATCGGCGGTACCGGGCAGCGCATGCGAACTCGGCACTCTTCGAGGTGGCGCTGGAGCGGGCCGCGGAGCTGGGGGAGTGGGACGCGGCGGCGCGCATCGTGCTCGGGTTCCGGATCGCCTGGCAGTACCAGGCGAGCGTGGCCGAGAGCGGGATCCGTTGGGCGACGTTGTGCGCTTCCAACGTCTCCGACGAGGAGACGAGCGGACGGCTGCTCGCGATCGCCGGGCGGCTGTCCAGTCTGACCGGTGACATCCACGGTGCTCGACGGCATTACGAAGAGGCGCGCAAGCTCATCCCTGGAGAGACGGAGATGGGCCTGGTCGCTCGGGGCGGCTGGGTGTCATCGGGCTCGCACCTGCTCGATACGCAGAGCCTGGCCGAGATCCCGGCGCTCGTTGAGGACGCACGCAAGCACGGCGATCTGCAGCGGTCAGCGACGGTACAGGCGACCTGTGGGCTCGCTCTGCTTCGTTGGGGTCGTTTGGAGGAAGCGCGTGAGCTGCTGCTCGCTTGGGAGGCCGCCCTGGTGAACCCGGGCGTCTACCCGGACGAGATCGCGTACATGGCGCTCAGCCGGGTCGATCTGGAGCTGGGGAACCTGGCCGGCGCCCGTCATTGGGCCTTGCTCGCCCGGGACAGCCAGGCCTCCGACGACCCGGAGCGTACGAAGGTCGCCGGCTGCCTCGCCATGGTCGAGTTCCACGACGGCCAGTACGACGAAGCGCGCGAACTGCTCGACCAGGCCGACGCGGACATCCGCGGCCACCGTGGGTACTTCGACTACCTGGTGATGCTCTACCGGTCACGGCTGGCCCGTGCAGCCGGTGAGGTGGAGCAGGCCCGTCTGGCCGTACTGGACGCGCTGAACCGGCTCCTGCTCGAAGGGCGGGTCGTGTACCTGCTCGAAGTACTGCCGGAACCCGTGGCGGTGCTGCACGCTCTCGGGCGCTCCGAGGCCGGGGATGCGATCTGTGGGGATCTCCTGTCGTGGCAGCGCACGATGGACCCGCCGATGCTGCCGACGGCATGGGCCGTGCTGCAGGAGTCGTGCCAGAGCGCCACGGCCTCCGACGGGTGGCCGCAGCCTGATCCGGCGGCCGCCGTGCAGCGGCTGGCCAACGACGTACTCGCCGCGCTTTCCTGACGCGGAACCGCCGAAGCTGCCGGGTAACTGCCGGTAGTTCTGCCTCGTCCTGACATGGCGCTGCGGCCAAGAATTACAGCCGTAGGGCAGGTTCCACGAAGCAGAGTCCGACGCCGGAAAGCGGCGGGAAAGGCGGTGCACCATGAAGAGGCCATGGCACAGCGCCGGACCGCATGGCCCGGCGAAGGCGACGCGGAGGGCCTCCGGTGGCTGGTTGGTGGGGGCGCCGACCGGCTGCCGAGAGCTCCGGGTGCTGTCGCGTGTGGATCTGTCCTGCCTGTACCGGGCGCGGTGCTTACTCGCACTGCTTCCGGGGCGGGGTTCCAGCACAGGGCCAGGCACACGACACAGGGGACGAGTGTCACCGCCCGGCCGGCGCGGGGCGGGCTTGGTCTCCCGCCGGCGGGCCGGCCGCTGGGACCTCCCGGGACCTCGGCGAGCTCGCGGTCAGGCCGGTTCGTACGGAACCGGATACGGGGAGTAGCTCGCCGAGGCCCCAGCGACGTCAGCTGACAACCAGGGGGAGTCAGCCGAACGAGCCGGGCTGTTGACGCACAGGGGACGTCAGGAGCCCGGCAGAGTTCCAGAGCGAGGTGAAGGCCCCGGGAGGGGTGGCCTTCACCTCGCTGTCGCTCTGATCTTTGTGGACTTCGACACTGCGCCTGGAGATAAACCGTCCGGTAACCTCGCTGCATGGCAGCCCGCGTGCAGGTCGTCACCGACTCCACGGCCGGTCTGTCCACGCACGAGCTCCTCCGCCTCCCGCTCACCGTCGTACCGCTGCAGGTGGTGATCGGCGGTACGTCGTACGACGACGGCGCCACCTCCGCGGACGCGGTCGCGGAGGCGCTGAAGACGTTCACACCGGTCTCCACCAGCCGGCCGGCGCCACAGACCTTCGCCGACACGTACGCCCAGTGCGCCGAGGACGGCGCGGAGGCAGTGGTCTCGATCCACCTCTCCGGGGACATGTCCGGCACCTTCGAAGCCGCGATGATCGGCGCCAAGGAGTCCCCGATCCCGGTCCGGGTCGTCGACTCCCGCTCACTCGGCATGGGCCTCGGTTTCCCGGCCCTTGCCGCCGCCGCCGCAGCTGCCGCCGGAGAGGACGCCCCGGCCGTCGAAGCCGCAGCCCGAGCCCGGATGAAGACGATCTCGTCGTACTTCTACGTCGACACCCTCGAATACCTCCGCCGAGGCGGCCGAATCGGCGCCGCCCAGGCTCTCTTCGGCACCGCCCTGGCCGTCAAGCCCCTGCTCACCATCAACGGCGGCCGAATCGTCCCCCTGGAAAAGGTCCGCACCTCGACCCGAGCCATCGCCCGCCTGGCCGACATAGCCATCCAAAGAGCCGGCGACACCCCCGTAGAACTAGCAGTCCACCACCTCTCCAACCTGGAAAAAGCCCAAACCCTAGCCGACACCCTCACCACCCGCCTCCCCCAAACCAAGTCGATAGTCCTCCGAGAAGTAGGCGCCGTAATAGGAGCCCACGTAGGCCCCGGCCTCCTAGCCGTAGTAGTAAGCCCCCTCTAACCCCACCCCAACCTCCCGCCCACCTCCCCGCCCCCGGCCCGCCACACCTCTCCACCCTTCCGCCTCCCCGCTCACCTCGTGCCACCCGCCTCCCGCCTCGTGTTTCCCGCCTCGCCCGCGCCTCGCGCCCGCGCGCACCCGCATCACTCTGCGTGCCGGGCGCTGCCCGCCTACCTCTCGCGCCGAGTCAGGTCAACCTTCCGCGCTGCGTGCCTGCCACCCGCGCCGAGTCATCCCGTCTCCGTCCTCGGGCGGACGCGCCGCCTTGGCACCCTTCCCGCGCCGGCCAACGGCGAGGGTGGGAACAGGCGCTGGTGTCTGGAGACAGGCAATAGCCACTCCCCAGACACCATTGCTTGTTCCCAGTCCCGACCAAGGCACCGTTTCGCGCTGGCCCACGCCTGCTCCCACGCGGATCACCGCACCGGACTCCGGATCTCCGGCGCGACGTCCTCCACAGGTTTCAACTCGCGCGTCCGAGCGTGCTGAGAACTCGTACTTTCCCTAGGCGTGAAGGTCTTCCGCCGTACCGACCCCCCGCCCCCGGACGCCCGAGCCCGAGCCCTCGCCCGCCTCGCCGTCCGGCCGCCCACGCACGCTGACCTCCACACCCCCAACGACCACCCCGACCAGGAGGAGCGTGAAGAGGTGCGCGGAGGATGGACCCCCCACCAACCCCCCAACCCACCCAAGCACCCCGACCACGAACACCCTGACCGCCAACCACCCCAGCCACACCACCAAGCCACTGACGCACGCGAGCATCCGCAGCTCCACCAGCCCGGCGGTGACCTAGGCGACCACCCGGTACGGCGCCAGCGCGAGCAGCCCGACGCCCACCCCAGCGAGCGCCCGGAGCTGCACCTGCCCGGCGGTGACCTAGGCGACCTCCCGGTACGGCGCCAGCGCGAGCAGCCCGACGCCCACCCCAGCGAGCGCCCGCAGCCCCACGAGCCCGCCCGTGACCTACGCGAGCACCCGGAGCGGCACCAGCGCGATCGCCACACACGCGAGCTTCCGGAACTGCACCATCGCGAGCAACTCGACCGCCACCACCGTGAGCGACCTGACCGCCAGCCACGCGAGCGGCCGGAGCGAAATGAGCTGGATCAGAGTCAGCGTGACCTGTTCGTCGATCGGCTTCGTGATGCTCGATGGACTCTTACGCCTCGCCACATCGTCGTGCTCCTGGCGATTCTGGCAATCGGCCTCACCTGGGCGACCTGGAGCTTCCTCCGCGCCCGCCCGACTCCGATCCCCGAGGCCCGCCCCACCACAGCATCGACAGGCAGCCCGGTCAGCCAACCCTGCCCAAGTCAGCCCGCCCCCACAACGGCACAGCCATGCCCGACCACAGGCCAACCTTCAGCCGCACCAACGCAGCCCGGCACCAGCCAAACCCAGCCCATCCCAAACCCAACAGGCGCTAACCAGACGCAGCAGCCCGGCCTCAACCAACCACCAGGCACCGGAACCCCACCGAACCAGCAGCTCGTAGTCGTCTACGTAGCCGGCAAGGTACGGCGCCCCGGTCTCGTCCGCGCCCCGCTCGGCTCCCGCGTAGCCGACGTCCTCACCCTGGCCGGCGGCGCACTCCGCGGCGTCGACCTGACCACCCTCAACCTCGCCCGCCAAGTAACGGACGGCGAACAAATCATCGTCGGCCAACCCAACCAGCCCCCACCCCCAAACCCACCTCCACCATCAACCCAGCCCACGCCGACCACCGCCCCCAACACCCCCGTGAACCTCAACACCGCCACCCTCGACCAACTGGACGCCCTCCCCGGTGTAGGCCCAGTGCTAGCCCAACGCATCCTCGACTACCGCACCCAGAACGGCCCCTTCACCACCATCGACCAACTCCAGGAGGTCCCCGGCGTAGGCCCCAAAAAGTTCGACTCCCTCAAATCCCATGTCACCCTCTGACCCCGCCCCCGAACCGGACCCGACCCCCGACCTCAACCCTGCACTACCAAACGCCCCCGGAGCCGATCCCGCAGACCACTCGGCAGGCGCTCCCGCGGACGACTCTGCAGGCGGTCGCCCGGACGACTCTGCAGGCGGTCCCGCGGGGGACCCGACCGAAGCTGAGCACACAGACATTGGCTTACTCGCCCCAGCGGACGACTCGGCACGCGATCCCGCGGACGACCCGGCAGACGGTCCGGCGGGCGACTGGGCAGGCGGTCCCGCGGGGGACCCGACCGAAGCCGAGCCCACAGACCTAGGCTTACTCGCCCCAGGGGACGACCCGGCAGACGGTCCCGCGGAGGAACCAACCGAAGCCGAGCCCACAGACCTAGGCTTACTCGCCCCAGGGGACGACCCGGCAGACGGTCCCGCGGAGGAACCAACCGAAGCCGAGCCCACAGACCTGCGATTACTCGCCCCAGCCGCAGCTGGCTGGTTCGCGGCAGCACTCCTGGTAGGCCAGGCACCGAGGGTCGGCGCCGTGGTCGGTGCAGTGGCGCTCGCAGTAGCCGCAGTCCTCAGCCTCCGGCTCGTACGTCGAAACCGCCCGACGCCTTCCGAGTCGGCGGATTCGGCGTGCTGGCGGGCGTCGGGTCGGGCTCGTAGTGGGTGGTGGCGTGGGGTTCGTGGTCGGCGTGAGGTTCGCGCCACTGGTGATCAGGGTGGCCGCCGTGGTGGGTCAAGTGGGGGCCGTCGGGGTCGGTGGGTTGTGGTGGGGGTGTTGGTGGTGGTCGGGGGATTGGGGGTTGCGGCGGGTTTGCAGGTGGCTGGGGTAAGGGCGGGGCCTGTGTATGGGTTGGCGGGGGAGGCCGCGAACGTGGGGGTGCGGTTGCGGATTGATGGGGATCCGTCGTTGCGGCAGAGCACTGCGAGTCGGCGGCCGCCGTATGTGGTGGTGAGGGCAACGATTGAGGAGGTGCGCAGCCAGCGAACAGGGACAGTGCGCGTGCGTACCCCGGTGCTCGTGATCGGGAACGCGAAGTGGCAGACAGTCAGGTACGGCCAGCACATCGAGGCGAACGGGAGGCTTGATCGGGCTGATTCTGGTGGTGAGGTTGGTGCGATGCTGTCGACGCGTTCGCCGCCGCGGGCAGTGGACGAGCCGCCGTGGTGGTTGCGGGCGGCCGAGCGTGTGCGGGCCGGGCTTCGGGAATCGGTGGCTCACGAGCCTGAAGACGTACGCGGACTCGTACCGGCGCTGGTGATGGGTGACGTCTCCGGTGTCTCGGCCGACTTGAACGCGGACTTCCGCACCACAGGGCTTACACATCTGTCCGCGGTGTCCGGTACGAACCTGACGCTGCTGCTCGCGTTCGTGCTCCCGCTGGCGCGCGGGATCGGCGTACGCGCACGCGGTTTGACCGTGGTCGGTGTGCTGACTGTCGTCGTGTTCGTCGTACTCGCCCGACCGCAGCCGAGTGTGCTGCGTGCGGCTGCGATGGGTCTGATCGCCTTGGCCGCCATGACAAGCGGAGGAGGGCAGCGTCGCGCCGTACGCAGTCTGTCGGTTGCGGTGATCGTCCTGCTGCTGCTCGACACGTCGCTCGCGCGCTCGGCCGGGTTCGCGTTGTCGGTGCTCGCGACTGCTGGGATCGTGCTGCTCGGACCAGACTGGCGGGATGCCTTGGCGCGTTGGCTTCCGCGGTGGCTGGCGGACGCGATCTCGTGCCCGCTCGCGGCTCAGCTTGCGTGTACGCCGATCGTCGCGTGGCTCTCGGGTCAAGTGTCGCTGGTCGCCGTTGCTGCCAATCTGTTGGCAGGTCCAACAGTTGGCCCGACGACAATCCTCGGGTTCGTCGCGGCTGGGGCCGCGTTGGTGAGTACGGGACTGGCGCAGTTCGTCGGTTGGATTGCTGGGTGGCCTGCGCGCTGGATCATCCTGGTCGCTCGCGAAGGCGCCGACCTGCCCGGTGCGGCGAACGCCTGGCCCGCAACGGTGATCGGCGTCGCAGTACTGACGTTGATGTGCATCGCGCTGGTCGTCGGCCTGCACCGCATCCTGGCCCGCCCGATCGCGATGGTTCTCGCGGTGGTTGCGCTGGCGGTCGTCGTACTGCGGCCCGTCGGGTCGTTCGGGTGGCCACCGGGCGACTGGGTGTTCGTGGTGTGTGACGTCGGGCAGGGCGACGGGTTGGTGTTGCGGGCGGGCGACGGTACGGCGGTTGTGGTCGACACCGGGCCGGATCCGGCGGCGATGGATCGGTGTCTCAAAGAGCTGGGGGTGAAGTACATCCCGGTGGTCGTACTGAGTCATTTCCACGCGGATCACGTCGGCGGGCTCGCCGGGGTCCTGAACGGGAGGAAGGTGGGTGAGATCGAAGTGACGCCGTACTTCTCGCCGCGGGCAGAGTACGCGCGGGTGGTTGAGCTCGCGGCGCAACATCGGGTGCCGGTGCGTACGGTCGCGTTTCACGAACAGCGGGCTGTTGGGCAGGTGAGTTGGACGACGTTGTGGCCGGCGACCGTACCGGCGCTGCCTCCGCCGGGTACGTCGTCGGCGACGTCTACGGACGAGGGATCGCCGGAGAACAACGCCAGCATCGCGATGATGGTCGAAGTCGCCGGCCTGCGGATCCTGCTCACCGGAGACCTGGAGCCCGAGTCGCAGCGGGCCGTGCTGGCGACCGGTGTCGATCTGCACGCCGATGTGCTGAAGGTGCCACACCACGGATCCGCCCAACAGGATCCCGCGTTCATCGCAGCGGCGAACGCGCGCCTGGCTGTCATCTCCGCGGGCCGCGACAACGACTACGGCCACCCGGCCCCGCGGACGCTCGACCTGTTGTCCCACGACACCGTCCGAACTGCCACCACCAACGTCAGCGGAGCCCTCGTGATCACCAACACCAACAACCACCTCTCCCTCACGACCCGAGCCGAGGAGGTGGTGGGCTAGCAGGTGAGGTTCGAGACCCGCTGCACTACCCCACACCCAGAGGTGCGTCGGCCAGGTGGTGTGGCTTGGGCGAGTTTTCCCTGATGGTCGGGGGCGGGCGGTGTGTGGGCTGGGTGGTGGGGCTTGGCGGGTTGTGTCTGGCTGTTCGAGGGCGGGTGGTGTGTGGGCGGGGTGGGGTGTTTGAGCAGGTTTGTTCCTGGCTGTCCGGGGGCGGGTGTGATGTGTCGGCCGGCTGGTGAGGCTTGGGCGGGTTGTGTCTGGCTGTTCGGGGGCGGGTGGTGTGGGCTGGGTGGCGGGGTTTGAGCGAGGTTGTTCCTGGCTGTCCGAGGGCGGGTGGTGTGTCGGCCAGGTGGTGAGGCTTGGACGGGTTCTGCCTGGCTGTCCCAGGGCGGGTGTGGTGTGTGGGCTGGGTGGTGGGCTTGGGCGGGCGGTGTCCGGCTGGCCGGGGTGGGGGGGTTTGGGCTGGGTGGTGGGGCTGGAGCGGGTGGTGTCTGCCTGTCCGAGGGTGGGTGGTGTGGGCTAGAAGGTGACGCTTGAGGTGGGGATTGTGTTGGCGGGTTGGTTGCCGAGGGACCAGGCGGCTACGCGGGAGGCGATGTGAGCTGGGATTGCTTCTGACACGCCAGGTACGGCGGGGATGTCGTAGGTGCCGTGAGCGTCGTACGGGAGTACGACGCGGTAGCCGCGGGCCAGTGCGGTCTTGGCCGTGGCATGCACGCACATCTCCGACATCAACCCGCAGATCGCCAGCGACCGCACGCCGGCGGACACCAGTACCTCCCCGAGCGGAGTGGCGTCGAAGCCGTCGTCGCGCGGTTTGCGGATCACGTGTTCCCGCGGGCCGGGCTTCACAGGCAGGTACAACTCCCAACCAGGCGTACCGGGCTCGTCGTCGGCGCCGGGTGGGCCGTCGTTCTGCAGGTGTACGACGATCGCGTTCGCTGCTCGTGCGCGGTCGAGCAGTTCGCCGATCCGTTCGACAAGCTGAGCGGCGCCTGGCACCGGGTCAGGACCGGAGACGAACGCGGTCTGTACGTCCACAACTACCAAGGCGTCGACGGTCATGGCGTCATCCTTGCCGGTTTGTTCAAGGCGCGCACCGAGATTGTCCGGAGGGCGTGGGATGCTTGGCGTCGTGGCTGCTCGTAAAGGTTCTGCGCCGAAGCTCGGTGATGTCCTGCTGGTGACCGGGACCGAGTCGTTCCTGGCGGATCGGGCGGTGCGGTCGGCGATCGCGGCGGTCTCGAAGACCAGTGCGGACGTGGAGGTGACGGAGCTCGAGGCGTCGGCGCTCGACATCGGTGTGTTCGCGGAGCTGACCGGGCCATCGCTGTTCGCGACCGAACGGGTGCTGGTGCTGCGCGCGCTGGAGAACCTGCCGAGCGAGATGGCGCCACATCTGATCGAGTACGCCGGTGCCTCGGCGGACGACGTACTCGTGGTGCTCGTGCACTCCGGTGGGCAGAAGGGTAAGGCAGTCCTCGACAAGTTGCGGAAGGCATCCGTCAACGAGGTGGTCGCGACGGCGCCGAAGGCGTGGGAGTTGCCGCAGTTCGTGGCCGGGGAGATCCGGTTGCTCGGCGGGTCTGTGGACGAAGGCGCGGCATCGGCGCTGGTCGATGCGGTCGGACATGATCTGCGGGCGTTGGCGGGGGCGTGTTCGCAGTTGGTGTCGGATTCCGGTGGGCAGGCGGTGACTGCTCAGCTCATCGGGCAGTACTTCGGTGGTCGTGCGGAGGTGACGAGCTTCGCGGTGGCGGATGCCGCGATCGCGGGGCGGACCGAGCCGGCGCTGGAGCAGTTGCGGTGGGCGCTGGACTGCGGGGTCGCGCCGGTGCTGGTGACGAGCGCGATGGCGGGTGGGTTGCGCGGGCTGGCGAAGTACGCGAGCGCGGCGAGCGGGATGCGGGACGCGGATCTGGCGCGCGAGGTCGGCGTACCGCCGTGGAAGCTGAAGCAGCTGAAGCAGCAGGCGCGGGGGTGGACCCCGGGCGGTCTCGCTGCGGCGATCAAGGCGGTCGCCCAGGCCGACGCCGACGTCAAAGGCGCCTCCGGCGACGCCGGCTACGCCCTCGAACGGATGGTCCTAACAGTCACCCGCTCCCACGGCCGCCGCTGACCCTGCACTACCCACCCAGCTACCAGCTTCTACGCCGGTGGGTTGGTGGCTGCTCGTCAGGGTTTTGGGCATGCGTAAACGATCGGCCGGTCTTGGGGACGGGCCGATCGTTTGGGGTCGGGGGACCCGGGCTGCTAGAGGGAGGCGGCCTTCTTGAAGATGGCTGACTTGCGGTTGGCGGCCTGGTTGGCGTGGATGACGCCCTTGCTGACGGCCTTGTCGAGCAGGCGGCCGGCCTTGCGGGCGGTCTCGTTGGCCTTCTCGGCCTCGCCGGCCTCGACGGCCTCGTGGAAGCGACGAACAGCCGTCTTGAGGGTCGACTTCACGGACTTGTTGCGAAGTCGCGCAGCCTCGTTCTGGCGGTTGCGCTTGATCTGGGACTTGATGTTCGCCACGGAGCAGAGCCTCGATCAGGTGTGTGCGGTCATTACGGAAGATGGTGCGGCGCACGACTGAAACCACCCGTGGGCGCGCGAAGAGACAGATTACCAACAAGCCGTCCCCAGCTCCAAACCGGCGACGACCCGGCAACCCTCCGCTCAAACGCGAGGTGATGCCTCGGCGGCCGACTTCAGGCGAGTCAGCGTGGTGTGGATGCCGTCGGCGTTTCGTGGAGTGCGGTTGCCGAAGACGGGGCGGAACAGCGTCTTCAGGATACGTGGGCGGTGGTCGGTCCAGGATTCGGTGACCGTGCAGCCGTCCGCCGCATCAGTGAACGAGTAGTCCTAGCCGGAGATCGGGCTGGGTGAGTTGGGGTCGCATGCGGTGGGCTGGGTGCGGTGCGGCTGGGTGCGGTGCGGCTGGCTGCGGTGCGGCTGCGTGCGGTGCGGCTGGGTGCGGTGGGGCCGCATGCGGCGGGGTGTGAGAGGTGGGGTCGCATGCGGTGGGGCTGGGGTGAGGTGGGCTGGGTGGGCTGGGGCGCGGGGAGGTGGGGCGCGGGGGGGTGTGGGGCCAGTGGGGCCGGATGCATGCGGGGCTTCAGGTGGGCAGGTGGGGGAGGTTGCTGACCGATCGATACAGGGTGTCAGCGGTTGAGTGCGCTGTGATGGATTCGGTCAGGTCCGGGATCGGGTTTTCCCTTCATCTGCGGTCGCTGACTGTGGGGAGGGTGACACTGTCGGCGGTCACCGGCATACTCGGGGCCCCGCGAGCCCCAAAGCTCCGCCATCGCTCCGCCAAGCCCTGGAGGAACTCCGTGACCCGCAAGCGACCGGCGATCATCGCCGCGACCGCACTGATCGCCGCGTGTGCCGGCGTACCGGTGCTGGTGAACTCCGCGCACGCCAGCCAAGCGTCCGCACAACCGGACGCACAACCGGCCGGCCAGCAGGCCGCACAACCGGGCAGCCAGCCGGCCGGCGCCGAGGTGAAACGCTCCACCACCGGGTCGTACATCGTGCAGCTCGATGACTCGCCTGTTGCGGAGTACGACGGCGACATCGCCGGGCTCGCCGCGACGAAGGTGGTGCCTGGCGCGAAGCTGCTGAAGACCGCGGCGCCCGTGGTCGACTACGTCAAGCACCTCGCGAACGAGCGCAACCAGGTGCTGGCCAAGGTTCCCGGCATCACCAAGCTGTACGACTACAACTACACCTACGCCGGCTTCTCGGCCGAGATGTCGTACGACGACGCGGTCAAGCTGGCCAAGTCGTCGGGCGTGAAGAGCGTCGAGCCGAGCGAGATCCAGCACGCCGACACCGTCGACACGCCGCGCTTCCTGGGGCTGTCCGGCAAGGGCGGCGCCTGGCAGCAGGCGGGCGGTATCGACCAGGCAGGCGACGGCGTGATCATCGGCATGATCGACTCCGGCTTTGTCCCGGAGCGGCCCAGTTTCGCGCCGATGAAGACCACCAAGCAGTCCGACGCGATCGTCGCGAAGAAGTGGAAGGGCACCTGCCAGGCCGGCGAGGAGGCGCCCGTCACCTGCAACAACAAGGTGATCGGTGCCCGGTACTTCGACAAGGGCATCGGCAACCGCCCGATCCCCGAGGAATTCAAGTCGCCGCGCGACTACGGCGGCCACGGCACCCACACCGCGAGTACGGCGGCCGGCAACTACGGCGTCGACATGACCGTGATGGGCCGCGACTACGGCAAGGGTTCCGGGATGGCGCCGCACGCCCGGCTGGCGATCTACAAGGCGCTGTGGGCGGTCGACGCGACCGGCGGCGGCAGCGGTACCGACGCCGACATCGTCGCGGCGATCGACGCCGCGGTCTCGGACGGTGTCGACGTGATCAACTACTCGATCTCCGGCAGCGGGTCGACGTACGTGAACGCCACCGGCCTCGCGTTCCTGCGGGCGGCGAAGGCGGGCGTGTTCGTCGCGACCAGCGCCGGCAACACGGGTCCGGGTGACGCGACCGTCGGCAAGACGTACCCGTGGGTCACGTCGGTTGCCAACGGCACCCATGACCGCGACATTCAGACCACGGTGACGTTCGGCAACGGCAAGTCGTACACCGGCGCGGGCATCGGCGCCGGTACGCCGCAAGCACCGGTCGTGCTGGCCAAGGACGCGGGCCTGCCCAACGCCGACCCGGCCAACCTCACGCTCTGCCAGGCCGGCACGCTCGACCCGGCCAAGGTGACCGGCAAGATCGTGGTCTGTGACCGCGGTGTGAACGCCCGCGTCGACAAGAGCCTGCAGGTGAAGAGCGCCGGCGGGATCGGCATGATCCTGCTCAACATCACCCCGGGCACCCTCGACGCCGACCTGCACTCGGTCCCGACCGTCCATCTGGACAACACCAAGGCGCCGGAGGTCAAGGCGTACGTCAGCGGCACCGCGAACCCGACCGCCACGATCGGTGCCGGGACACCGGTCCGCGTGAACGCTCCGATGGTCGCGAGCTCGTCGAGCCGCGGCCCGTCCCCGGCCGGCAACGGCGACCTGCTCAAGCCCGACATCATGGCGCCGGGCACGAACGTGCTGGCCGCCACGACCGCGTTCAGCGCGGCCGGTGGCGAGTACGCGTTCATGAGCGGTACGTCGATGGCCACGCCGCACATCGCCGGCATCGCGGCGGTGCTGAAGGGCAAGCACCCGACCTGGTCCCCGATGGCCATCAAGTCCGCGATGATGACGACCGCGACCGACAAGGACACCAGCGGCAAGCCGATCCAGAACGACAGCGGTTCGCCGGCCACCCCGTTCGGGTACGGCGCCGGCGAGGTGCAGCCGAAGTACGGGATGGATCCCGGCCTGGTCTACGACTCGACCTACACGGACTGGACGAAGTTCGTCTGCGGTTCCGGCCAGGTGCCGAGCACCCACGAACTGTGCGCCAACGGCACGATCGACCTGAGCGACCTCAACTACCCGACGATCGCGATCGGCGACCTGGCCGGCCGGCAGACCGTGACCCGGACCGTGACGAACGTGGGTACGCGACCCGAGGTGTACTTCCCGACCGTCGAGGGTGCGAAGGGCCTCAAGGTGACCGTCACGCCGAAGCTGCTCGTCACGTTCCCGGGCCGCAGTGCGACGTACAAGGTGACGATCGAGAACAACGGCGCCCCGCTCGAGCAGTACTCGTTCGGCAAGCTGGTCTGGAAGTCGGCGAAGCACTCGGTCGCCAGCACGCTCGCGATCAAGCCGCTCACGGTGAAGGCACCGGTCCAGGTCAACGGCACCGGTACGGCGGGCTCCGTGCAGGTCCCGATCACCTCCGGGTACGCCGGGACGCTCAACACCACTGCCCTGGGTCTCACCCCGGCGACCGTGAACGAAGCGGCGCTGAAGAACCCGGGTGGCGTGTCGTTCCCGACGACCGCGCCGAAGGCGAACGACCACGTCGCGAAGTTCACCGCGAACATCCCGGTGGGCTCGACGTACGCCAGGTTCTCCACGTTCGACGCGGACTACCCGGCCGGCACCGACCTGGACGTGTTCGTCTACAAGGCTGGAACGACGACCCTGCTCGGTAGCAGCACGGGTGGCTCCGCCGAGGAAGAGGTGAACCTGCCGCAGCCCGCGGGCGGTCCGGTGGACGTCTACGTCGACCTGTACGCCGGGGCGAACTCGCAGCAGGTCAAGCTGAACCACTGGGAGCTGCAGAAGGGCGCGGGCAGTCTGACGGTCACTCCTGCGACCCAGCAGGTGCAGGTAGCAGCCGAAACGAGCGTCACGGCCAGCTGGACCGGCCTGACCGCCAACACCCGGTACCTGGGCCAGCTGCAGTTCACCGACGGCGCAGACGGCTCCGGCAACACCGTCGTACGCGTAGACAGCTGAACAACCGAACGGCGGCCTGGCACCCAGCCAGGCCGCCCTCGTCCTGATTGTCACGGCATCTGCAGCGTCATCCCTGTGGCGTTCTTCTGCAGGACAGCGCACTCGCCGCTGCGAACATCGCACCGGTACAGCGCCGGAGGCTTGCGCGGTGGAGCGCTGAGCAGGATCAGACGGTTCGCATCCTCGAACTGCGGCTGGGGGAAGTCGGTCACCTCGTCCCCCGCGGGCAGCTGGAGCTTGGCGGTCTTCCCTGACCGTACGTCGAAGACGACCTTCCCACGACTGTTGACGATCTTGCGCCCGTCCGGCGACATGACCGGGTACAGCGTGTTCGCATCCGCGTCGCAGTACTGGCGCAGAACCTTGAGCGCACCGTCGCGCAGTACAGCTGCCTTGAGACAGCGATCGTTTCCTGTCTTGGTGGTCAGGACGATGGCGTCGGTGTCCGGCGGAGCGCTCAGCGCACCCTCGAAGCCGGCGGCATCGAGGTGTTCTGGCCGGCCGGATCCTGGCTGCGGCCACACCAGCAGTTCGTTCGTTGTCGCTGTCTCGTTGGCCATCCAGAGTCCGCTCCGGTTCCAGCCGAGCAGCGTCGGCTGATACGACAGCGGAGTGGTCGACACGGCCTTGCCCGACGCGATGTCGACGATGACGATGTCGCCCTCGGTGGCAGTCCGGTAGTGCATGACCGCCACCTGCTTGCGGTCGGGAGACAGGGTGGTTCCTCCTGATCGCTGAGGCCCGATCAGGCGGAAGGTTCCGTTCGCGTTGAGTACGCCGGCCTGGAACTGACCCGGTTCGGGCAGGCTCATCCCCAGCCAGCCGCCGTGGACCCTCCCGAAGAAGAAGCCGTCGATCCCCTTCGGGATCCGAACCCGCTGGTCGCCGTCGTGCAGCGTCGCGCCGACGGTGTACGGGATCGTCGGGGCAGTGGTGGGCACCGGCTCGGCCGGCTCCGGAGCGTTCCCCGAAAGCCGCGTCACGAGGGACACACCGACAGCCAGTACCAGGGCGATCGTGGCGGCGGCTGCGAGGGCCGGCCAGTTGCGGCGGCGTGTTGCTGGTTCGAGGCCCGGGCCCTGGGCGGAGTCGGGGACGGTGGCGGCCTGGGTCTGGAGGTAGTCGCGGAGGCGGGTCTCGGTGTCGGTCATCGCAGTTCCTTCAGGCGTTCGGTCAGGACGGCGAGGCCGCGCGACGAGGTGGCACGGGCCGAGGATTCGCTGATCCCGAGAGTCTGGGCGATCTCCGCGAACGGCAGATCGAGGTAATACCGGAGCACGAGCACCTCGCGGGTACGTCGTGGCAGCGCGTGGAGCGCCTGCTGTACCTGGGAGCGTTCCTCGCCCAGTACCGCGTCGCTCTCGGCGGAGGCGTTCGGCGCCTGGTGCGGCGGGATGTAGAGCCGTGCCACCTTGCGCCGTCGCAGTACGGACCGGCTGCGGTTCAGCACAGCAGTACGTAGGTAGGTCAGGGCTGCGTCGGACGCCCGCAGCGGCCAGTGCCGGTACAGCTCGGCAAAGGCCTCCTGTACGACGTCTTCTGCCGCCTGCCGGTCGTCCACCATCAGCACGGCCAGCCGGAGCAGCCCGACCCAGTGCTGCTGGTAGAGCGCCGAGACCGCTCCCTGTGCGTCCACAGGTGCTGGGCGGCTGATGCTCACCATTGGATTCGTCACACCGCTACAGACGCCCGTTGCTCAGAAACGCTGCATGCGGTCGCGTACCCACTCCAGATGCACCAGAGCGTGCTCCCGCTGCCAGGGGCGGATCGTGGGGAGCCCAGGTGGCGCCGGCTGCGCAGCGCCCCACCACAGCCCGCCTGCGATGGCAGCGATGAAGCCTGTGATCGCCGCGTCGTCCGGTAGTTCCGGGAGCGTCACCGAACCACGCATCTCTGCGTGCAGGATCACCGTGTCCGCCCAGCGCGGTGCCAGCCCCGGGTGTGCCCAGTCGATGAACACCACCCGGTCGTCGGTCAGGATGATGTTGTCGGCCCGCAGGTCCCAGTGCGCCAGCGCCTTGCCCTCGGCCAGCGCCCTGATGCCGACCCGGGCCAACTCGGCGAAAGCCTCCACATCGACCCAGGACGGCACAGCGAGGTTGTCCGCGAGCACGTTGTCCCACCGGCTCAGGAAGTCATGGCTGCGTACGGCGATCACCGGTGCGTCCGGCCACGGCGACGGGTCCAGTACGTCGGTCAGCTCCGCCAGCGCGTCCAGGACCCGGTCCGCGTCGTCCTGTACCCACGGATGCGGCGGGAGGCGGCCGTCGATGTCCTCGAAGAGCATGCCGACCCAGTCACCGTCGTCGTACACCGCGTACAGCTCCGGAGCCATCGGGAGCCGGCCGATCGCCTGCGTCGCGGTGATCTCCAGCCGGAACAGCTCCGGCGTCTTCGGGTTCAGCGACGTACCGACTGCCTTCAGGAACGCGCTGCGACCGGACGCCGTCACCAGCCGGGCTGCGGTACCGGGGGAGAAGCCGCCCTGCTGCGTCTTGGCCGACACCACGACGGAACCGAGCGTGCGCTCCACCCACGAGCGCAGCCGAGCGGGCAGCTCGTCGTACGGCAACCGGACCCCAGCAGCGTGTGCCATGCGTCCCGAGGGTAGAGGCCCGGGCGGCCGCCCGCCCGGGATTTTCGAATCTGCTGGACCCGCATGGGATGATTGACCAGATATTCACGCCGCAACGACCGAACTGGACCCCTCCGTGCCCGCTGGCTCCACGAATGTGCCGCAGCCGGGTCGTACCGACCCGTCGCTGATCCGGAACTTCTGCATCATCGCCCACATCGACCACGGGAAGTCGACGCTGGCCGACCGGATGCTGCAGATCACCGGGGTGGTCGACGACCGCTCGATGCGGGCGCAGTACCTCGACCGGATGGACATCGAGCGCGAGCGCGGCATCACGATCAAGTCGCAGGCGGTCCGGCTGCCGTTCACGCCGGGCCCGGACTCCCCGGGCGGCCTGCTGGCCCCGGACGGTACGACGTACATCCTGAACATGATCGACACGCCGGGGCACGTGGACTTCACCTACGAGGTCTCGCGGTCGCTCGAGGCGTGCGAGGGCGCCGTACTGCTCGTCGACGCCGCGCAGGGGATCGAGGCGCAGACCCTCGCGAACCTGTACCTCGCGCTGAACGCGGACCTGCATATCATCCCGGTGCTGAACAAGATCGACCTGCCGAGCGCCCAGCCGGAGAAGTACTCCGAGGAGCTGGCGAACATCATCGGCTGCAGCCCGTCGGACGTGCTCAAGGTCTCGGCGAAGACCGGCGAGGGCGTCGAGGAGCTGCTCAGCGAGATCGTCGCGCAGATCGACCCGCCGAAGGGCGTCAAGGACGCGCCGCCGCGGGCGCTGATCTTCGACTCGGTCTACGACACCTACCGCGGCGTGGTCACCTACGTCCGGGTCGTCGACGGCGAGCTGATCCACCGTGACCGGATCAAGATGATGTCGACCGGTGCGGTGCACGAGATGCTCGAGGTCGGCGTGATCTCGCCGGAGCCGATGAAGACGCCGAGTATCGGTGTCGGCGAGGTCGGTTACCTGATCACCGGTGTGAAGGACGTCCGGCAGTCCCGCGTCGGTGACACCGTCACCTCCTCGGTGCACGGCGCGACCGAGGCGCTCGGCGGCTACAAGCACCCGCAGCCGATGGTGTACTCCGGCCTGTTCCCGATCGACGGCGACGACTACCCGACGCTGCGGGACGCCCTCGAGCGCCTACAGCTGAACGACGCGGCCCTCCAGTACGAGCCGGAGACCTCGGGCGCGCTCGGTTTCGGCTTCCGCTGCGGGTTCCTCGGGCTGCTGCACATGGAGATCGTCCGCGAGCGGCTCGAGCGCGAGTTCGACCTGGACCTGATCTCGACCGCGCCGAACGTCGTCTACCGGGTCGAGATGGAGGACGGCAAGGAGTACGTCGTCACGAACCCGAGCGAGTTCCCCGAAGGCAAGATCGCCGATATCTACGAGCCGGTCGTCCGTGCGACGATCCTGAGCCCGAAGGATTTCATCGGCGTGATCATGGAGCTCTGCCAGTCCAAGCGGGGCAGTCTGCTCGGCATGGACTACCTGTCCGAGGACCGGGTCGAGCTGCGCTACACCCTGCCGCTGGCCGAGATCGTCTTCGACTTCTTCGACCAGTTGAAGTCCAAGACCAAGGGCTACGCGTCGCTGGACTACGAGCCCACCGGTGAGCAGTCGGCCGCGCTGGTCAAGGTGGACATCCTGCTGCAGGGCGAGACGGTGGACGCGTTCTCCGCGATCGTGCACCGCGACAACGCCTACTCCTACGGCGTGGCGCTGGCCGGCAAGCTGAAGGAACTGATCCCGAGGCAGCAGTTCGAGGTGCCGATCCAGGCCGCGATCGGGTCCCGGATCATCGCCCGTGAGTCGATCCGCGCGATGCGCAAGGACGTGCTCGCGAAGTGCTACGGCGGTGACATCACCCGCAAGCGCAAGCTGCTCGAGAAGCAGAAGGAAGGCAAGAAGCGGATGAAGATGGTCGGCCGCGTCGAGGTCCCGCAGGAGGCCTTCATCGCCGCCCTGCGCACCACCGAGTCCTCCGAGAAGGCAGGCAAGAAGTAGGTTGCCGATCCAGATACCCGAAGGCCTGCTGGTCGTCTCCTCTCGCGGGCAGGACTGGGCCGACTGGCTCGATCGGCTTCCGCGGCTGACCCGGGACCTGCTCGACGAGTGGAGCCTGCAGGTCGACGGTACGACGACGTACGGCAACTGTGCGCTCGTCGTACCGGTGGTTGCCGAGGGCAAGCGCGCCGTGCTGAAGGTGCAGTTCCCGCACTGGGAGGCCGAGACCGAGCATCTGGCGTTGCGGGACTGGGCCGGTAACGGCGCCGTCCAACTGCTGCGGGCCGACCCGCGCCGGTTCGCGCTGCTGCTGGAGCGACTCGAGCCGCGGGACCTGACCACGATCGACGCGCTGGACGCCTGCGAGATCGTTGGCAGTACCTACAAGCGGCTGCACGTCCCGGCGGGTCCGCAGTACCGGACACTGTCGGGGGAGCTGACGCGCTGGATCGCAGGCTTCCGGAAGCTGCCCGCGTCCGCGCCGGTGCCGCACCGGTACGTCGAGCAGGCGATCTCGCTGGCCGAGGACTTCGTCGCGGACCCGGCGACCGACGGCCGGCTGATCCACACCGACCTGCACTACGAGAACATGCTTGCCGCGGAGCGTGAACCGTGGCTGGTGATCGACCCGAAACCGTTGTCCGGCGACCCGGCGTACGAGGTCGCGCCGCTGATCTGGAACCGGTGGGACGAGGTCACCGGGGCGCACGACCTGCGCTTCGCCGTCCAGCAGCGGTTCTGGACGACCGTCGACGCGGCCGGATTCGACGAGGACCGCGCCCGCGCCTGGGTGATCGTCCGGCAGATGCTGAACGTGTTGTGGACCCTCGAATCCACCAGCGCCGACGAGTCCCTCCCACAGGACTGGCTGACCCGCAACATCGCGATCGTGAAGGCGATCCAGGACTAAACTCCACGACATGACCGTGACGAACCGCAGAGCCCGTAGCCCGCGTGGGTCGGGGGAGGATCTGCGGGACGCGCTGGTCACGGCGACTGCGAAGTTGCTCGAGACGCAGGACCTGAACACGCTGTCGGTGCGGACGGTCACGTCGGCGACCGGCGTCAGCCCGACCGCGCTCTACCTGCACTTCGCCGACCTGCCGGAGCTGCTCCGCGCGGTCAAAGCGCGCTTCTTCGGCGAGCTCCGGGACAGCCTGCTGGCCGCCGACGGCGACGTCCGCTCGCTGGCCAAGGCCTATCTGCGGTACGCGCGCGAACACGAGGGCCGGTACGCCGTGATGTTCCACGCCCACCGCCGTACCGACGCCCCGGCCGCACCCGCCGCGGAGCTGGTCGAGCTCGGATGGGCCGCGTTCGAACCGCTGATCGCCGCGGTCGGCGCCGTCCTCCCGGACGCGTCGGACGACGAGCTCCGCGAGACCTCCCTCGAGCTGTGGCTCGCCCTGCACGGGCGCGCGCAGCTGAGTGTGGCAATGCCGTGGTTCGAGCTGCCGGACGAGGACCGGTACGTCGACCGCCTCGTCCGGCACCTCCTCGGTCAGCCCGCGTAGGCGGTCTTCCCACCGTCGATGACCAGCTGCGACGCGGTCAGGTACGGGAAGTCGTCGGAGGCGAGCGCCAGCGCGAAGACGGCGATCTCGTTCGGCGTCGCCATCCGTTGCAGGCCGTGGACATGGGACTTGCCCCAGTTCGCGGCCAAGGCGTTCCAGACCGGATCGGGGACATTCATCATGCCGGCCAGCCGGCGGACGAGCTCGGTGTTGGTCGTCCCCGGGATCAGCGTGTTGATCCGGATACCGCGCGCCGCGTAGTCGTGCGCGGCCGACTGGACCAGGCCGACCAGGCCGCGTTTCGTCGCGGTGTACGCGGACCGCTTCTCGGTGGTCGCGATCGCGTTCGACGACGAGGTGACGACGACGGTCCCACCGCCGCGCTTCAGCAGGTGCGGTACTTCGTACTTGAGCGCGAGGAAGTTCCCGCGCAGGTTGGTGTTGGTCACGTCGTCCCACTCGGCCGTCGTGTACTCGTGCAACGGCCGCTCGATACTGATCCCCGCGTTGTTGAAGCAGACGTCCAGCCCGCCGTACTCCGCGGCGATCCCGTCGACGAAGTTCCGTACGTCGTCCTCGACGCGGACGTCGGCCCGCAGGTACGTCGCCTCGCCGCCGGCGGACCGGATCTCCGCCTCGACCTGCCGGCCGAGCTGCTCGCGGCGCCCACAGAACCCGACCTTCCCGCCCTCGGCCGCGAACAGCAGCGCCGCCGCCCGGCCGATCCCACTGGTCGCGCCGGTGATCAGCACGACCTTGTTCTCGAACCGCTTCCGCGGTGAGGCCTCCATCGTCGGCGGCGTGTCGCTCTGGGCGAACGCCACGCCTGCCGCCGCCCCGGCTGCCGCGGCGGCGACGCCGGCCACTGCTCCGGTCGTGATCACCCGGCGGCGGCTGAATCGCTGGTCTGTCATCTCCCACTCCCTCTCCTGGTTTACAAATGTAAATATACACTCGTAAACGTAATGCGGAAGACATTGCGGTTAGTAGTTACCACCTACTAACTTCAAGGCTGTGGCGACGCGGATGAGTGGACAGGAACGGCGCGAACAGGTGCTCGGGATCGCGGAGCAGGAGTTCGCCGGCGCCGGGTTGTCCGGCGCCTCGACGGAGACGATCGCGCGCCGCGCGGGGATCACCCAGGCCTACGTGTTCCGGATGTTCGGGACGAAGAAGCAGTTGTTCCTCGAGTGCGTGGACGCGGCCTTCGAGCGGATGCGGCTCGCGATGGTCGCCGCGGCCGGTGGGTCGAGCGGGATCGAGGCGCTGGCCGCGATGGGCCAGGAGTACAACGACATGCTCGCCGACCGCACGACGCTGCTCCTTCAACTCCAAGGCATAGCGGCGGCGGCGGCCGGCGACGGCGAGGTACGAGACGCCGTACGGGCCAGCTTCGCCCGGTTGTGGCAATCAGTTGCCGACACCGCCCAACTCGACCCGGTCACCGTCAAGGCGTTCCTTGCCTTCGGCATGCTGCTCAACACCAGTGCGGCGCTGGACCTCCCGCAGGTCGACGAACCCTGGTCCCACCAAGCCAGAACCCGAATAAAACCAGGCCTTTTCCAGCACATCACGACCGAGACGAACCGATGAACACGACGCAGGTAGTTGCCAAGCCCCGCGTACTCATGGCGTTTCTGGTGGCGGTCGGGGTGATCCTGTCGGTCGTGATCGGGAGCCTGGGAGCTCCGTTGATCACCGCTGTGGCGCAGCAGTACGGCGTTTCGCTTGCCGTGTCGCAGTGGACGCTGACGCTCGCACTGCTCGCCGGGGCCGTCGCCACGCCGGTCCTTGGGCGGCTCGGGGCGGGTCCACGTCGACGTACCGTCATGCTCGCGATGCTGGGAGCAGGGGTCGTCGGCAGTTTGCTGACCGTGCTTCCGTTGCCGTTCGCGTTCGTGCTGATCGGCCGGGCGCTGCAGGGGTCCGGGCTCGGGCTGATCGTGTTGATGATGGCGGTCGCTCGCGATCACCTGGACGAGGTCCGGACCGCGAAGACCATCGCCCTGTTGTCGGTGGCATCCACCGCGGGGATCGGGATCGGTTATCCACTGTCCGGGTTCATCACGGACGTCGCCGGTGTCCGCGCCGCGTACGGACTCGGCCTCGCCGTCACCGCGACCGCATTCGTCGCCGCTGTCTTCGTACTGCCGCAGGCGCCGGACCGCCCGTCGGTCCGGCTCGACGTGCGCGGCGCGATCCTGCTCACGATCGCCTTGCCCGCGCTCCTCTTGGTGATCGGACAAACGACCCTGTGGCAACACCACACCGGGGTCGCGCTGACCGTCCTGATCGCGGCACTGCTGCTGTTGGCCGGTTGGACCTTCCTCGAGGTGCACACCGAGAACCCGCTGGTCGACATCGGACTCCTCCGTCACCCCGCGGTCGCCGCGGCCAACGTCGTGATGTTCGCCGGCGGCATCGGGATGTACCTGTTGTTCAGCATGATCACCCGCTATGTGCAGACGCCCTCGGCGGCCGGCTACGGCTTCGGGCTCAACACGTTCCAGGCCGGTCTGGTACTGGTCCCGTTCTCGCTGCTCGGTTTCGTGGCCGGTCGCCTCGTACCCGGTTGGCGGGAGCGCCTCGGTCCCCGGATGTTGCTGACGGCAAGTACGGCGACGGTGCTCGTCGCGTTCGTACTCTTCGCCACGGTCCGCTCACACCTGGTCGAACCGATCGTTGCGAACGGCATCCTCGGCTTCGGCGTCGGCGCGTTCTCCGCGGCGATGCCCGGTGTCATCCTCGCGGTCACGCCGAAGGCCGAGACCGCCAGCGCGATGAGCGTGAACGCGGTCGTCCGGAGCGTCGGCTTCTCCACCGGCAGCGCGCTCGGCGGCCTGATCCTCGCCGCGCACACGACCGGCGTCTTCCCGCGCGAGTCCGGGTACGGCGCGGCGGCCTGGATCGGTGCGGCCGCGACCGCGGCGACGTTGCTGATCATCGCCGTACTGCCCCTGAGGCGTCAGTAAACCGGTGGAAACGCCGAGCCCCTCGGGAGAGGATGCGGGTATGCGGTTGCTGACGGTCAACGTGGTGGAGAAGCTCATTCCGGGTCCTAAGGAGACCGGATTCACCGCGATCGACAAGCGGCCGCAGCTCGGCCGGATCCGTGTCCGCCCGCTCGGGCTGGAGGGTGACCGTGTCTGCGATACCGCGAACCACGGCGGCCCGGACCTCGCCCTCTACGCGTACGCCGACGAGGACGCGAAGTGGTGGGCTCAAGAACTCGGCCGCGACATCCCGACCGGTCTGTTCGGCGAGAACCTGCGCACCGAGGGCCTCGACGTCAACGGCGCGCTGCTCGGTGAGGTGTGGCGGATCGGCGCCGAGGTCGAGGTGATGGTGCGCGCGCCGCGGATCCCGTGCATCACGTTCCAGCACCGGATGCAGCTCCCGCGCTGGGTCAAGCGCTTCCACCAGGCCGGTCGCCCCGGCGCGTACCTGAAGGTGCTCCGCGAGGGCACGATCGGCGCCGGCGACCCGATCGAGATCGTCAGCCGACCGGACCACGAGGTCACCGTCGCGCACATGTTCGGCGAGCAGGACCCGGGCAAGCTGCGCGCGATGCTCGATTCGGGTGTCGACCTGATGGGCGAGATCCGCGAGAACGCCCAGCGGATCGCGGCCCGTGGTGAGTGAGCTGTCGACCGGCGCTCGTGGTGTGCTGCCGGCACCCGGCCCGTTGCGCCCGCTGGCTCTCGCCACCCTGCTGAGCAGGGTCGGCAACGGCCTGCTGATGACGGTAAGCGTCCTGTACTTCAACCGGATCGTCGGCCTCAGCATCGCCCAGGTCGGCCTCGGGCTCACCGTCGCAGGCCTGTTCGGGCTGTTGTCCGCCGTACCGCTCGGGCATCTCGCCGACCGGCGCGGCCCGCGCGGGCTCTTCGTCGTACTCAGCCTGATCCTCTGCGCGCTCTCGCTGGTCTACCTGTTCGTGCAGAACTTCTGGCAGTTCCTGGTCGTGAGCATCGTGCTGACAATGATCGACCGCGGCGCGGGCGCGGTCCGGGCGGCCCTGATCGCCGCGATCACCACCGGTGCGGGCCGGGTCGCGGCGCGTGCGTACCTGCGGGCCGTCACCAACATCGGCATCATGCTCGGCGCGGCCGTCGGTGCGTTCGCGCTGCATTTCGACACCGGTACGGCGTACCGCCTGATGTTCGTGCTCGACGCGGTGTTGAGCAGTGTCGCGGCGCTAGTCGTACTGGCGATCCCGCGGGTGGCGCCGCAGCCGCATGACGACGGCCGGCCGGTGTGGATCGCGTTGCGCGACCGCGGGTACCTCGCGGTGGCCGCGCTGAACGCCGGGATGAGCATCCATTTCGCGGTGCTCGATGTCGCGATCCCGCTGTGGGTGGTCGATCACACCGACGCCCCGCGGTGGACGGTCGCGGTGCTGCTGATCATCAACACCGTAGTGGTCTCGTTGTTCCAGGTGCGCTCGTCGCGCGGTGTCGCCGACCCGACCACCGCGGCCCGTGCCACCCGGACGGCCGGACTGTTGCTGCTGGCATCGATGATGCTGATGGCCGGCGCCACCTGGGGCAACGCGGTGACCGCGGTCGCGCTGCTCGCCGTCGGCGCGTTCGTCCAGGTGATCGGGGAACTGCTGCAGTCGTCGGGTTCGTTCCTGCTCAGCTTCGACGTCGCGCCCGGCCACGCCCAGGGCCAGTACCAGGGCGTCTGGAACACCAGCATGTCGATCAGCACCATGGTCGCCCCGACCGTCCTCGCCCTGCTCCCACTCGGCCTGGGCGTCCCCGGTTGGATCATCCTCGGCGTGTGGTTCGCTCTCGTCGGCGTCCTGTTCGTGCCGGTCGTCCGCTGGGCCGAACGGAACCGCAGTACCGCACTTCTTGCGACTTAGTCGCAGATAGCTCATGATGGGCCGGTGCGGAAGCTGCTGCCGGCGCCAGGTCCGCTGCGCCCGTTGGCGCTGGCGACCCTGCTCAGCCGGGTCGGCAACGGCCTGCTGATGACAATCAGCGTGCTGTACTTCACCCGCGTCGTCGGGCTGTCGATCGCGCAGGTCGGCCTCGGCCTGACCGTGGCCGGTCTGTTCGGCCTGCTCGCGAGCATCCCGTTCGGCCACCTCGCTGACCGGCGCGGACCGCGCACGCTGTTCGTGGTGCTGAGCCTGCTGATGTCCGCGACCGCGGTGCTCTACATCGTGATCGGCACGTTCTGGCAGTTCCTTGCGGTCGCGACCGTTGTCGTCGTCCTGGACCGCGGCTCGAACGCAGTCCGCTTCGCGCTCATCGCCGGTGTCGTGCAAGGCCCCGAGCGCGTCGGGGCCCGTGCGTACCTGCGGTCGATGACCAACATCGGCGTCACCGCGGGCGCCGGCCTCGGCGCGATCGCACTGTCCTTCGGTACGGCGACGTCGTACCGGCTGATGTTCGGCCTGTACGTCGTACTCGGCGTGATCGCGGCACTCGTCGTGCTCGCCGTACCACGGGTCGCGCCCCAGCCGCGTACGGACGGACCGGTGTGGATCGCGCTCCGCGACCGTGGGTACCTGGCGGTGGGCGCGCTGAACGCCGCGATCTCCATCCATTACTCGGTGATCGACGTCGCGATCCCGCTGTGGGTGGTCGAACACACCGACGCGCCGCACTGGGCGGCCGCTGTACCGCTGATCGTGAACGCCGCCGGGGTCGCCGTCCTGCAGGTCCGGGCGTCCCGGGGCATCGTCGACACCACCTCGGCCGCGCGCGCCACCCGAACCGCCGGATTGTTGCTCTTGGCATCGATGGTGCTGTTCGCGGCCGCGTCGGCGGGTGCTGCTCTGGTGGCCGTGGCGGTCCTGGTGATTGCCGCGTCGGTGCAGACCGCCGGCGAACTGTTGCAGTCGTCCGGATCGTTCCTGCTCGGGTTCGACCTCGCCCTGGAGCAGGCCCAAGGTCAGTACCAGGGCGTCTGGAACACGAGTACGTCGGTCAGTTCGATGGTCGCGCCATCGATCATGGCGCTGCTCCCGCTCGGTCTCGGCGTACCGGGCTGGATCGTCCTCGGCGGATGGTTCGCGCTCGTCGGTGTCCTGTTCGTGCCGGTGGTGCGCTGGGCGTCAGGGCGTCGGCTCGCGGTAGCCGAGCGCGGCTGAGATCTTGCGGGCGGCCTCGATCGCGGCGGGGGCCATCAGAGCTACCTGGGCGATCGACTGCTCGAGGGACAGGGTGGAGATGCTGACCGCGGCGATCGCGGCGCCGGTGTGGTCGTGGATGACGGCGGCCACGCAGCGGATGCCTGGCTCGTTCTCCTCGTCGTCCAGGGCGTAACCACGGGCGCGGGTCTGAGCGAGGTCAGCCTTCAGCGCGGCGGCGGTCGTGTGGGTGAGCGGCGTCCGGGCCGGCAGACCGGTGCGCGTGATGTGGACGTCGAGCGATTCGTCGTCCTTCTCGGCGAGCAGGGCCTTGCCGATGCCGGTGCAGTGCAGCCAGATCGCCTTGCCGACGCGGGACGGCATCCGGTACGGCTTCGGGCCGTCGAGGCGGGCGACGTAGATCGCCTCGTCGCCGTTCAGCAAGCCGACGTGCACGGTGCAGCGGGTCTGTGCGACCAGGTCCGCGAGCACCGGACGGGCCACCGTGGCCAGGTCGACGTTCGTCAGCGCGTGGCCGGCCAGCCGCAGCGCCTTCGGGCCGGGGTGGTACGACCCGTCCTCGGCCTGAGCGACGAACTCGTGCTCGACCAGCGACGCCATGATCCGATGCACGGTCGATTTGGCCAGTCCGGTCGCGTTCACCACGTCGGTGAACCGCGAGTGCTCCAGTACGGCGTCCAGCACCATCAACGTCTTGTCGATGGCCGAAGGCGAATCCATGCCCGACATCCTGCCACTCCTATCTCGCCAGCCAGCCACCGTCGACCGCCAGGACGTGGCCGTTGACGTAGTCCGCCGCCGCGGACGCGAGGAACACCGCCGCGCCGACGACGTCCTCCGGCCGCCCCCAGCGGCCGGCCGGAATACGCTGCCGGATCGCCGCCTCCCGGTCCGGGTCCGCCTGGAGTGCGGTGGTGTTGCCGGTACTGATGTACCCGGGCGCGATCGCGTTCACCTGGACACCGGCCGGTCCCCACTCGTTGGCCAGCGCCCGGGTCAGCCCCGCCACTGCGTGCTTGCTGGCCGTGTAGGCCGGGACGGTGATCCCGCCCTGGAAGCTGAGCAACGACGCGATCGTGACGATCTTCCCGTCACCGCGTTCGGCCATCGCCGCGCCGACCGGCCGCGTCACCGCCCACGTCGAGTTGAGATTCACGTCGATGACGTGCTGCCAGTCGGCGGTCGTCGTCTCGGCCGCGGGCGCCCGGCGGATCGTGCCGGCGTTGTTGACCAGGATGTCGACCCTCCGATGGTCGACGATCTCCGCGGCGGCTCGTTCGACCGCGGCCGGATCGGCGAAGTCCGCGATCACCACCGTCGCGTCGCCGCCGTTCTGCTTGATCGCCTCGAGGGTCTCCTCGAGCGCCGCGTCCCGGGCCATCAGGATCAGCTCGGCCCCGGCCGCGGCGTACCCGGCCGCGATAGCCGCGCCGATCCCGCGCCGCGCGCCGGTGACCAGCGCCGTCCGGCCTTCCAGGCTGAACAACGTCACCGCAGATCCCGCACGTCGACACCGTCCATGTCGCCGAACGCCTGGTTCTCGCCGGCCATCGCCCAGACGAAGCTGTACGACGAGGTGCCGCAGCCGGAGTGGATCGACCAGCTGGGGGAGATGACCGCCTGCCGGTCGGCGACCAGCAGATGCCGGGTCTCCTCGGGTTCGCCGAGCAGGTGGACGATCCGCTCGGTCTCCGGCAGGCCGAAGTACAGGTAGCACTCGGTACGCCGGTCGTGGGTGTGCGCGGGCATCGTGTTCCACGTACTGCCCGCGTGCAGCGTCGTCACGCCGAGGACGATCTGGCAGCTCTGCACCCCGTCGGCGTGGATGAACTGGTCGATGGTCCGGCGGTTCGCGGTCTGCTGATCGCCCAGTTCGAGCCGGTTGCCTTCGCCGGGGTTCACCTGCCTGGTCGGGAAGGCGGTGTGAGCGGGCGCCGAGAACACGTAGTACGCCGCTTCGGGCCCTTCGAAGACGACCTCGCGGACGCCACGTCCGACGTACAAGCAGGCGCCGCTGGTCAGCTCGTACTTCGTGCCGTCGGCGGTGACCGTGCCGGGTACGCCGACGTTGACGATCCCGGCCTCGCGGCGTTCGAGGAAGTACTCGCTGCGCAGCTCGGGGTAGGTGCCGAGCGTCAGCGGCCCGTCGGTGGGACGGGCGCCGGCGAGCACGATCCGGTCGTGGTGGGTGAGTACCGCGTTGACGGCGCCGGGGACGAACAGGTCGTCCACCAGGTAGTGGCGGCGCAGCGCGGCCGTGTCGAAGCCTGGCACCTGCTCGGGATGGGTCGCGTGCCTGATCTGCAATGTCACGGAACAAGGTTCTACTCAGCGGAACGCACTGTCAACGCTGGAACATAGCGTCGAAATGTTCCAAGTTCCGTATCTTGACACTAGGTTCTGTTCAGTGGAACCTCTCAAGCACTCGCCCCACGCCCCTGGGAGGATCCCCGATGACCGCTCTGGACTGGACCGTCCTGGTCGGCTATTTCGTGTTGATGGTGCTGATCGGCGTCTGGTCGCGCACCAAGATCAAGACGGTCGTGGACTACTTCACGACCGGCGGCCGGATCCCGTGGTGGCTGTCCGGCATCTCGCACCACATGTCCGGCTACAGCGCGGTGATGTTCGTCGCCTTCGCCGCGGTCGCCTACTCGTACGGCATCACCGTCTACGTCTGGTGGGCGATGACGATCGGGATCGGCGTCGGCATCGGGGCGTTCCTGTTCGCGGCCCGCTGGAACCGGTTGCGCGCGAAACACGGGGTCGTGTCGCCGCTGGAGTACCTCGCGCGGCGCTACAACCTGCCGACGCAGCAGGCGCTCGCGTACTCCGGTGCCGCGCTCAAGGTCGTCGACATCGCGTCCAAGTGGGTCGCGATCGCCGTCCTGCTGAACGGTTTCACCGGCGTACCGATCCGGTGGGGCATCCTGCTGACCGGCGTGGTGACGATGCTGTACGCGACGCTCGGCGGGTTGTGGGCCGACGTACTCACCGACTTCGGGCAGTTCGTGATCCAGTTCGGGGCCGGTGTCGCGATGTTCATCGGGGTGCTGCACCACCTGGACGGCGTACCGACGCTGTGGAAGATGTGGGACCAGTTGCCGGCCGGGCACGGGCACGCGCTGAACGGGCCCTACACACCGGTCTTCCTGGTCGCGTTCCTGTTCATCAAAACCTTCGAGTACAACGGCGGCATGTGGAACCTGGCGCAGCGCTACATGGCCGCGCCGTCCGGCTCCGAGGCGAAGCGCTCCGCGTTGCTGTCCTCGGTGCTGTGGCTGGTCTGGCCGCTGATCCTGTTCATCCCGATGTGCGCGGCGCCGTTGCTCGTGCACCCGGGCAAGCCGGAGCAGTCGTACGTGCAGCTGGCGCAGTTGCTGTTGCCGAGCGGTTTGATCGGGCTGGTGCTGGCCGGGTTCTTCTCGCACACGATGGCGATGGTGGCCTCGGACGCGAACGCGATCTCGTCGGTGATCACCCGGGACCTCGCGCCGGTACTGGTACCACGGGTGCGCCGGTTGACCGACGGCGCGACGCTGAAGATGGCGCGGATCGTGACGTTCACATTCGTCACGGTGAGCATGCTGATCGCGATCGCCACCAATGGCGAGGGCGTCGTGCTCAAGATCGTCGTCGACCTGGTCGCGGCCACGATGGGTCCGATCGCGATCCCGTTGATGCTCGGGCTGCTGCCCTGGTTCCGGCGGAGTGGCTCGCGGGCCGCACTGGCGTCCTGGGCGATCGGGCTGATCGCGTGGGCGATCGTCAAGTACGGCGTCGGATCCACCGACCAGACGCTGGTCGTTGCGTTGCCGTTGGCAACCTCTCTGGTGGTGTACGTGGGCCTCGGTCTGCTGCTGCCGGAGAACCGCGGGGACGTCGAGGAATTGGTCGACTCCCTGAACACCGATCCGGTCGCCGCCCGCCGGGCGGCGGCCCTGTCCTGACACCGAACCCCAGGAGAAACTGCCAGATGCCGAACATCACCGTCGAACTGCTCTCCGGCCGCACCCTCGACCAGCGCCGCGAGTTCGTCGCCGCCGTCACCGACTCCGCGATCGCCATCCTCGGCGCCAAACGCGAATCCGTCCGCATCGTGTTCCAGGAGATCGAAACCACCGACGTAGCCAACGGCGGCACCCTGGTCGCCGACGCCTGACCCTGACCCCCGGGGCGGACCCCAGACACTCACCAACCGCGCGTCCGGCCTGCCGGCCGAGCGTGCCGCTGGTGTGAACAGCCCGGCGGGCGGCGGTTGGTGAGTGCGGGACGTCCGCCCGCTGAAATGTGCGGGCGGGAGTCGCGGGCACCTACTACCCTCGGTCGTATGCGAGTAGGTGTGTTCGGTGCGACAGGTCAGGTCGGCGGGGTCATGCGGGAGTTGCTGGTCGAGCGCGACTTCCCGGTCGACGAGGTGCGGTTCTTCGCCTCGGCGCGGTCGGCGGGCAGGACGCTGCCGTTCGGTGACCGGGAGATCGTCGTCGAGGACTCCGCCACGGCGGACTTCGCCGGGCTCGAGCTGGCCCTGTTCTCGAACGGGAAGACCGCGTCCAAGGAACTCGCCCCGCGCGTCGCGGCGGCGGGAGCGGTGGTTGTGGACAACTCGTCCGGCTGGCGGATGGACCCCGACGTACCGCTGGTCGTGTCCGAGGTGAACCCGGACGACCTGGACACGATCCCCAAGGGCATCGTCGCGAACCCGAACTGCACCACGATGGCCGCGATGCCGGTGCTCGCGCCGCTGCACCGTGCGGCCGGCCTCACCCGGCTGGTCGTCTCGACGTACCAGGCCGTCTCCGGCTCCGGTGGCGTCGGCGTCAGCGAGCTCGAGGACCAGGCCCGCGAACTGGTCGTGGCCGGTGGCAAGCTCGCCCGTGGTACCGACGGGATCACGCTGCCCGAGCCCAAGGTGTACGCCGGTCCGATCGCGTTCAACGTGCTCCCGCTCGCCGGGTCGATCGTTGCCGACGGCACCGGTGAGACAGACGAGGAGCAGAAGCTCCGGAACGAGAGCCGCAAGATCCTGCACCTCCCGGACCTCCCGGTCGCCGGTACGTGCGTCCGGGTGCCGGTCTTCACCGGTCACTCGCTGAGCATCCACGCCGAGTTCGCGCAGCCGATCACCCCGGCGGAGGCCACCGACCTGCTCCGGGCCGCTCCCGGCGTGGCGCTCGCGGACCTGCCGACCCCGCTGCTCGCGGCCGGTCAGGACCCGTCGTACGTCGGCCGCATCCGGCAGGACCAGTCCGTGCCGGACAACCGCGGCCTCGTGCTCTTCGTCTCGAACGACAACCTCCGCAAGGGCGCCGCGCTCAATGCCGTTCAGATCGCGGAGCTGCTCGTCGCCCGAAAGCATCAGCAGCGGTAGAAGTCCTTTGTGTAGACGCCGTTCTCCGCGGTGAGGGTGTGGTCGAAGCAGCCGTGGCCGATCGCCCGGAACCGGACGGTCTGGGTGCCGGTGGCGTGCCGTTGGTCGCGCGGTACGCCGTAGATCCACGACGCGCGGCCGTCGTACGTCTCGGTCGTGGTCAGCCCCGGCGTCCGGATGGTGTCGTGGATCTTCAGGTCCGTGACCACGTCGTACCCGCCGGGGATCGTTGCGTTGGGCAAGAACGTGAGCACCCCGTTCTTGCCGTAGTCGAGGTCGGTGCGGTGGACGCGGCCGTTGCTGATCGTCGTCTCGGTGTCGCGCCAGCTCGCGTCGAGGGCGTCGCGTGATTCGCCGGCGTCCCAGGTGGGCTTGGAGACGTTGCTCAGGTTGCGCTGCACGGTCGTGTGGATCCGCCCGGCCGACGTGTCGACGTACCCACTGATCTTCAGGGTGCGGGACGCGGTCATGTCGACGGAGCCGGCCTCGTTCGGGGCGCCGGCGACGTTGTCGGTCTTCGCGAGTGGGCTGACGGCGTACGACGTGAGACCGCCGGTGGTCTGGGCGCGGTGCGCGTCTGTCCACACGTGCAGGTTCGGGACGGTGAACCAGCCGGACTGGCCCGCCGGTACGCCGTCGACGTGGATGCGGAACTCGTGCGGTTTGCCGTCGGCGAGCAGACCCGCGAACGGCGTGAGGTCGTACGTCACCGGCTTGATGTCGAACGCGCGCGGCGCCGGGGACGGCCGCCACTCGTACGGGTTCGACCAGCCGCCGGTGTAGATGTACGGGTACGGCAGGGCGATCCCGGCGAGCTTGCCGTCGATGCTCACGTCGACCTCCCGGTACGGCGAACCGTCGGGGCAGGAGTACCCGGTCTCGGCCGGCGCGGACGTGTCCCAGAATTCCTCGCACCCGCCGCCGGATCCGGTGACGTAGACCTCGCCGAGGACGCGGGTCGTGTTTCGCGGGAGGGTCGCCGTACCGCGGAGATCCGCGCCGTCGCGGGTCTGGTCCTGGAGCGGGAGCACTTCGTTCGCAGTCTTCGCGGCCGGGGTGTGGCGATCGGTCGTGTAGAAGTCGAGCGTGACGGTGATGTCGAGGACGCCCGTGTAGGTGTCGTCGACGACGTTGCCGAGCTCCATCACGACAGGCTGCGGTGACCTCAGCAGCGGGCTGTACGACGTGACGTCCTTCTCCACATTCCACTCGATGCCGTCGGTGCTGGGCTCCGGCGTCGAGGTCCGGAACACGCCGACGCCGCCGATCGTGAGATGCCCGAGACGGTCGTACTGCACGCCCTTCACCGCGCCGTGCATCCGCAGGACGACCTTCGACCACGGACCCTGACAGCCGGCCGGCGGCGTGTACGTCGACCGGTACGGGTCGAAGTTGCGGAACTGGTTCCGGACGATCTGCACCTCGCAGTGCTTGGTGTGCGGGACCGCGACCGCCGGGGCGGGCGTCCGCGGATCGTCGTAGTCCGAGCCGAACGCCGACGGCGGGGTCGCCGCCCGGGCCGGGACGCCGATCGCGAGAAGCAGGACGGATAGTGAGGCGGATACCACCGACCGTATGCGCATGTTGCGGAAACGTAATCGAGAAGGTTCAGCCGGGCAAGCGAGTGGCATGGTCAGACATGCGGATTGCTATTACTCTCCGGTTAACTTGACCCCCCTCTTGGAGGCCAGTCATGACTGTCGCCGATCCCGGCCAGCTCGCGCTGCTCAGCAATCGCAAGGGCACCATGGCCCAGATGTTCCTCGACCGGGTGGCGGACACGCCGGAGCGGGAGGCGTTCCGGTTCCCGCGCGGGGAGGCGTGGACGTCGGTGACCTGGCGGGAGACCGAGGCGCTGACCCGCCGGCGGGCCGCCGGGCTGATCGCGCTCGGGGTGGAACCCGAGCAGCGGGTCGGGATCGCCGCGAGCACCCGGATCGAGTGGATCGAGTGCTATCTGGCCGCCGTGCTCGCCGCCGCCGCGACGACCACGATCTACCCGTCGACGATCGCCGGCGACGTCGCGTTCATCGTGGCCGATGCCGACGTACAGGTGGTGTTCGCCGAAGACGCGGGGCAGGTCGACAAGCTGCGGGAGCACCGGTCGGAGACGCCGTCGCTGCGGAAGGTTGTGCTGCTGGACGGGACGCCGGAGGAGAGCGACGGCGACTGGGTGATCGGGCTCGGCCGGCTCGACGCGCTCGGCGACGAGTACCTGGCCGAACATCGGACGGCTGTCGATGACCGGATTGTCGGCATCAAACCGGACACCTTGTGCACATTGATCTACACGTCCGGTACGACGGGTCGTCCGAAGGGGGTCCGGCTGCCGCACTCGGTGTGGACGTACGAGGGCGCCGCGGTCGAAGGGATGCGGGTGCTCTCGCCGGACGACCTGCAGTTCCTCTGGCTGCCGTTGTCACACGTGTTCGGGCAGGTCCTGCTCGCCGTCCAGTGCCAGATCGGGTTCGCGACCGCGGTCGACGGGCGGATCGACAAGATCGTGGACAACGCCGCGGTCGTGCAGCCGACGTTCATGGCGGCGGCGCCGCGGATCTTCGAGAAGGCGCACGCGCGGATCAGGACGATGATCCAGTCCGAGGGCGGGGCGCGGGCGCGCTTGTTCGACTGGGCGTTCGGTGTCGGCGCTCGGGTTTCGGAGCTGCGGCAGGCCGGGCGGGAGCCGTCGGGTCTGCTGGCTGCGCAGTTCGCGGCGGCGGACCGGCTGGTGCTGTCGAAGATCCGTGCCCGGTTCGGTGGCCGGATCCGGTTCTTCGTCTCGGGTTCGGCCGCGCTGGACAAGTCGCTCGCGGAGTGGTTCCACGCTGCCGGCCTGCTGATCCTCGAGGGGTACGGGTTGTCGGAGACGTCGGCAGGCTCGACGCTGAACCGGCCGACGCAGTACCGGCTCGGCAGCGTCGGCCCGGCGTTCCCGGGGACGTCGTTCAAGATCGCCGAGGACGGCGAGGTGCTGATCAAGGGCGACGGCGTGATGAGCGGGTACCACAACCAGCCCGCCCAGACCGCCGAGGTGATCGACGCCGACGGCTGGTTCCACACAGGCGACATCGGCCACTTCGAGGACGAGTTCCTCTACATCACCGACCGCAAGAAGGACCTCTTCAAGACCTCCGGCGGCAAGTACGTCGCGCCGCAGGTGATCGAGGGCCGCTTCAAGACCATCTGCCCGTACGCCAGCCAGTTCATCGTGCACGGCAACCTGCGCAACTTCGTGTCCGCACTCGTCACCCTGGACCCCGACGCGATCGAGGGCTGGGCCGCCGCCAACGGCCTGGCCGGCAAGTCCTACGCCGAGATCGTCACCTCGGACGCGGCCCGCGCGATGGTCCAGTCGTACGTCGACGAACTCAACGCGGGCCTGAACCGCTGGGAGACCATCAAGAAGTTCACCATCCTCGACCGGGACCTGACCGTCGAGTCCGGCGAGATGACCCCGAGCCTCAAACTGAAGCGCAAGTACGTGGAAACCCAGTACGCCGACATCCTGGACAAGATGTACGACTAGCTCTGCAGGATCGCGCCGGTGAAGTCGGGGGTGTCCAGGCGGACCGTGATTGCGGCGACCCGGAGGTCTGGATGCAGTGATTGCCAGATCGTGTCCGTGATGGCGGACCAGGGGAGTGGAACGGCGATCAGTTCCGGGTGGCCGTTGGTGGTGACGTCGGCGGCGGTGCCGGAGTAGGTCGTTGTGGTGATGGCAGTGCCTGGTGCCAGGCGGGCGGCGTACAGGGACGGCTGTGCGGTGAGTTCGCCGTACGGGATGGCGGAACCGATGACGGCGTCGGTGAGCTCGGTGCCGTTGATCGTTGCGCCGGCGGTGATGCGTGGGGTGCGGATCGGTGGGTCGGGCTCGTACGTGAGTTGGCGCAGCGCGAGTTGGAGGTCGGGTTGCTGTCCGCGGCCGGCGGTCAGTTCGCTGACCTGGGTGCCGTTGCCGACGATGAACCAGTCGTCGCCGCGGGTCGCCGCGGTGTAGTGGCGGAGGTCGTCGGTGGCGGTGCCGGAGACGTCGCGGACGATGATTTCGCGTTGCTGTACGACGAGTTCGCGGGACTTGGACGCGGGGGATCGGCCGGTGAGCCAGTACGCGAAGAACGGGACGCCGTCGGTGTCGCGTCCGACGGCGAGACCGCGGCCTGGGTACTCGGGGGACTTCCAGGTGGTCATCGGCCGAGGAATTTCCGGATCGCGTCGACGTAGTGCGCCGGCTCTTCCTCGTTGATCGAGTGGGCTGCGTGATGGAAGATCTCGAGGGTCGCCTGCGGGAGCCGGGCGGCGAGGTCGCGCGGGATGTCGAAGCCGACCTGGCGGTCCCAGAGCGCGGCGAGGATCAGCGTGGGCACCTCGACGGCGGCAAGGTCGTCGACCAGATCGGCGCGTTCGTTGCCGACCAGGGCCATCGCCACCTCCATGTTCGGGGCCGGCGCATTCTCGTCGTCGGCCGGGATGTTCGACGGGTCGTGGTAGAAGAACGCGGCCGCGTTGGTGCTCTGGGCAATCGCTCCCAGGGCGGCGAGGGTACGGTCCAGCGGCTCGGTGACGCCGTCGAGTTGGGTGCGCAACGCGGTCCGCTCGGCGTCGGTCAGGATCGGGTCGACCGCGGCCGGGCGCATCGCCCACAGTCCGGGGTGCAGCGGGTCGGCGATCGGTGGAGCGTGCAGGATGAGCCGATCCACATGGTTGCTGTGGGCAACGGCGTACTCGGCCGCCAGCAAGCACCCGTACGACACACCCCACGGCACGATCCGCTCGACGCCGAGCGCCGTACGCAACTCGTCCAGGTCCGCGACGAGCTGCTCCATCGTGTACGTCGAGGCGTCGGATGGACGCTCCGACCGACCGCACCCACGCTGGTCGTAGAACACCACCGGAGCCACCTTCGCCAACTCGTCCCCGACCGACCGCTCGACACTGTACGAACTCTCCCCGGGCCCACCGTGCAGCAACACCAGCGGCACACCACCGTTCGCCGCCCCCACCACCCGCACCCAATGCCGAACCCCACCAGCACCCACCGCCCGCACCCCATCACTCAACATGCCCGCGAGCATACGCGCGCCCCGGTCCCGTGATGGACCTACTGCACAACCGGGGAGCTGAACTCCCCAAACCCTCACCACGCTGGAATCCTGGTTCCAGAACCTCTGCGAGAGGGGAGCGAGATGACACGCTCACGCTGAACGGAACGCGGGCCACCGGCTCCACCGGCAGCGTCCGGTTCACGGCGAACGTGACCCGGAGCGACGACACCCTCATCTTCACCGACCTCACGACCTTCCCGATCGCCGGTCCGATCGACGCCACCGCTCGGCGCGCCGCACTCGAACAGGCCGTCCTCGACCATCTCCGCACCCCGCTCACCTACAGCATCGAGTCCAATCACCTCGAACTCCGCGCCACCAGAACCACCGGCCTCAGCCTCAGCGCCCCCCGCCCGGACGGAAATCCGCGCGGTACCTGCTGATTCAGGCCGAGAGCACGGCGGCGTGCTTGCCGGTGGTGAGGGATTGGCCTTGGTCGATCATTTGTTCGGCGAGGCGGTCGACGGCCTTCGAGAAGGCGTCGGAGTTTTCCGGGTCCCAGTCGGTGAGGTGGTCGAGCATCCAGACTCGGAACGCTCCCACGAAGCGCTGGAACATCTCCAGGCCGAGCGTGGTGAAGCGGTAGTGCCCGAGTGTCTCGGACAAGTAGCCGTCGGCAACCAACTGGGTGGCCAGCGGTTCCAGGACGCCGGGCGGCATGCGCAGGTCGCCGGTCATTTCGGCGAGGGTGGCGGAGCCGGACTCGGCGCCGCCGCGGAACACCCGCATGATCATCCAGGTCTGCGCGGCGCTCAGCGGCAGCCCGGACTGGGCGAGTACCTCGGGTGCCGGGTTGCGCTTGTGGTGCCGTACGACGAGGGCCGCGAGCTTCTGCAGTTCGTGTTCGGAGTCGAACGAGGCCGGTGCCGCGAAGTTCTCGCCGACGTCGGACGCGGCCATCCGGGCGGTGTCGCGGAGCGGAACCTCCTTCAGCAGCAGGGCGGTCAGGAACCCGAGCCCGGCCACCGGGACCGCCCACAAGAACACGACATGCAGCGACTCGGCGTACGCCGCGGTGATCACCGACCGCGCCGCGTCCGGCAGCGAACGGACGCCCGCGACCGTCGCCGCCACCTTCGGGTCGACCTGCGCGGTCTGCACCGCGACGCCCAGCTTCTCCGGCAACTGGTGCGCGTAGATCGACCCGAACACCGCGACGCCGAACGAGCTGCCCATCGTCCGCAAGAAGCTCACGCCGGAGGTCGCCACGCCGAGGTCCGCGTAGTCGACGGTGCTCTGCACGACGACGGTCGGCACCGGCATGCACGCGCCGACCCCGAGGCCCAGGACGACCATGAACCCGGCGGTGACGACGTACGACGTGCTGTTGTCGAGGAGCGACAGCAGGTACAGCCCGACGCCGATCAGGATCGTCCCGAAGATCGGGAACAGCCGGTACCGCCCGCTCTTGCTGATGATCTGCCCGACCACGACCGAGGCGACGAGTAGACCGCACACCAGCGGCAGCATCTGCAGCCCGGACTCGGTCGCCGACGCGCCGTGCACGAACTGCAGGTACGTCGGCAGGTACGTCACGCCGCCCAGCATCGCGAATCCGATGATGAAGCTCATGATCGAGCACACCGTGAACACCGGCGAGCGGAACAACCGCAACGGCAGCAACGGTTCCGCCGCGCGCCGTTCCGCCCACACGAACAGGCCGAGCGCGAGCAACGACCCCACGGCCATCGCGATGATCACGGCCGACGTCCAGGCGTACTCGTTCCCGCCCCAGGTGGTGACCAGCGTCAGCCCGGTCGCGGCGATCCCGATGAACAGGATCCCGAGGTAGTCGATCGTCGGCCCGACCGCGGCCCTCACCGACGGAAGGGTGATCGAGGCAACGATCAGGACGATGACGCCGAGCGGCAGGTTGACGTAGAACGCCCAGCGCCAGCTCAGGTGGTCGACGAACAGCCCACCGAGCAGCGGTCCGGCGACCGTCGACACCCCGAACACCGAACCCATCACGCCTTGGTACCGGCCGCGTTCGCTGAGCGGTACGACGTCCGCGATCACGGCCATCGCGGTGACCATCAGCCCGCCGGCGCCGAGGCCCTGGATCGCGCGCGACCCGACCAGCCAGAGCATCGAGTGCGACATCCCGCAGAGCGCGGAACCGGCCAGGAACAGCACGACGCTGAGCAGGAACATCGGCTTGCGCCCGTACAGGTCACCGAACTTCCCGATCAGCGCGGTCATGATCGTCTCGGCGAGCAGGTACGACGTCACCACCCAGGACAGGTGGTTGGCGCCGCCGAGGTCGCTGACGATGGTCGGCAGCGCGGTCGCCACGATCGTCTGGTCGAGGGCCGCGAGCAACATTCCGAGCATGATCGCCACCACGACGGCGTTCCGGGTGGCCCGTCCGACGGGCTGAGCCTCGGTCTCCATGAGCCGAATGTAGCTATTCCCGGACAGCCTGTGACCACGAAACGACGGAGATCCGGTGACGAAATCGGGTCCGTAAGATGGGTGGGTGCCGTCGACATTGCCCGAGGGGGAGGTTGCGCCCCGGGACGGGGCGTTGCCGGATGCTGCTGTGCAGGAGGCCGCCGGGCGGCCGTTCGGGTTCTACCTGCATGTTCCGTTCTGCGCGTCGCGCTGCGGGTACTGCGACTTCAAC
Source organism: Kribbella jejuensis (assembly GCF_006715085.1). Taxonomy (NCBI): domain Bacteria; kingdom Bacillati; phylum Actinomycetota; class Actinomycetes; order Propionibacteriales; family Kribbellaceae; genus Kribbella; species Kribbella jejuensis. Next base: position 1,463,994 of record NZ_VFMM01000002.1, read on the forward strand.
ACCTACACCGCCACGGAACTCGGTGGTGGCGGGGCGCAAGCGTCGTACGCCGACAACGCGGTCGCCGAGGTACGGCTGGCGCGACGGGTGCTGGGGGAGCTGGATCGGCCTGTCGACACGGTGTTCTTCGGGGGTGGTACGCCGACGCTGCTGCCGGCCGCGGATCTCGGGAAGATGCTGGCGGCGGTCCGCGACGAGTTCGGACTCGCGCCGGACGCGGAGGTCACAACCGAGGCCAATCCGGAGTCGATCGATCCGGCCTATCTGTCGGCGCTCCGGGAGGCGGGCTTCAACCGCGTCAGCTTCGGCATGCAGAGCTCCTCGTCGGCCGTGCTGAAGATCCTCGACCGGCAGCACAGCCCTGGGCGTGCGCTGCAGGCCGCCCGTGAGGCGACGTCGGCTGGCTTCGAGCACGTGAACCTCGACCTGATCTACGGGACACCCGGCGAATCCCTGGAGGACTGGCACGCCTCGCTCGAGTCGGCGCTCTCCGCGGAGCCCGATCACGTGAGCGCGTACGCGTTGATCGTGGAGGACGGGACCCAGCTCGCCCGGCGGATCCGGCGCGGTGAGCTGCCGATGCCGGACGACGACGATCTCGCGGACAAGTACGTGCTGGCCGACGAACTGCTGACCGCTGCCGGCCTCGGGTGGTACGAGGTGTCGAACTGGGCTCGCAGTCCGGCGGCCCGCTGCCGGCACAACGAGCTGTACTGGCGCGGCGACACGTGGTGGGGGATCGGCCCGGGCGCGCACAGCCACGTCGGGGGCGTCCGCTGGTGGAACGTGAAGCACCCCAGCGCGTACGCCGAACGCCTCGGTGCCGGTGAGAGTCCGGCGTACGCCCGGGAGACGCTGGACGCGGAGACCCGACGGGTAGAGCGCGTGCTCCTCGAGGTGCGGTTGTCCGCCGGACTGCCGCTCGAGGTTCTCGACGATCCGGGCCGCGCCGCCGTCGACCAGGTCATCACAGACGGCCTCGCCCTGGTATCCAACGACCACCTCGTCCTCACGGACCGAGGCCGCCTACTAGCAGACGCGGTAGTCCGCGACCTCCTACCCTGACCTCCTACCCTGACCTCCCGCCCTCACCTCCCGCCCTCACCCCCCGCCCTCACCCCCGCCCTCACCTGCCGCCCTCACCTGCCGCCCTCACCTGCTGTACTGGCGTGCTGCCCTGGCCTGATCTGCGGCACTCGGCCCTCCTGTTGAAGTGATCACAAGTGATCGCAGTGAGCTGTTGACGACTGTTACGAGCAGGCGGCAGGGTGTGCGGTAAGCGCTTACTGGTCCTTCTGAGGAGTCGCGATGCCGCCCATCGTTCGTCGTCGGCTGTTGTTACAGGCCGGGCTCGCCGTCGGTGCGTTGGGCACCCTCGGACTGCCAACGGATGCGTTCGCGGAGGACGAGTTCGACGTACTCCGGGCCCGCTGGGCCGAGCTGAACACCGGCGGGGCGATCGACGCCGGCGACCCCGCGTACGCGAGCGCGCTCGCCCAACTCGGCCAGCAGGCGCAGCAGTTCGTCGACACGTTGATCGTCGACAACACGCGGACGGCGCTGTGGGCCGACCTCCCGCTCAGCCCGACGAGCGGCAACTTCTCGATCAGCTACACCCGTCTGAAGACGATCGCCCTGGCCCGCGCGACACCCGGCACGGGCCTGGCTGCGGAGGCCGGTGAGCTGCTGAGCGGTGCGCTGGACTTCCTCAACACGCGCTCGTTCAACGAGACGCTGAAGGAGACCGGGAACTGGTGGTTCTGGGAGATCGGCGCACCGCGCGCGCTCCTCGACACCTGCGTGCTGGCGTACGACGCGCTCTCGGCCGAGCAGCTCACGACGTACCTGCGAGCCGTCGACCACTTCGTTCCCGACCCGAACCGCCGGACCAATTCGCCCTCGCTGCGGGAGACCGGGGCGAACCGGGTCGACAAGGCGTTGATCGTCGCGCTCCGCGGAATCGTCGGGAAGTCGACCGACAGATTGTCGGCAGCTCGCGACGCGCTCAGCGACGTCGCGGAGGGCGGCAAGAACAGCGTGTTCACGTACGTCAGCAGCGGCGACGGGTTCTACCGCGACGGCTCGTTCATCCAGCACGGCAATCTCGCGTACGTCGGTACGTACGGCAACGTCGCGCTCGGCGGAGTCGCGAACCTGATCGCGCTGCTCGGTGGATCGACCTGGGAGATCACCGACCCGAACCGCGCCGTCCTGCTGGACGCGGTGGACACGAGCTTCGCCCCGTTCATGGTGGACGGCCTGATGATGGACTGCGTCTCCGGCCGGGCGATCTCCCGCGAGGCCGCCGGCGACCATCGCAACGGCCATGGCACCACCTCGACCGTGCTGCTGCTCGCGAGCGGAGTCGCGGAACCCTACGCGAGCAGGTACAAGGCACTTGCGAAGAGCTGGATCACCCGCGACCGCCTCGACGACTACCTGCCGGGCGCATCCATCCCGCAGATCTCCCGTGCGAAGGTGCTGCTCGCCGACGCCGCGGTCACACCCGCCCCGACCCCCCCCGCGGCACTTCCAGTTCTACAACCAGGACCGTGTCGTGCACCGCCGCCCGGGTTGGACGTTCGCGATCGCGATGTCGTCGAAGCGGATGGCCCGCTACGAGTGGGGCAACGGCGAGAACCTGCGCGGCTGGTACGTCGGCGACGGCATGACGTACCTGTACAACAGCGACCAGTCGCAGTACTACGACGCGTACTGGCCGACGGTCGACGCGCAGCGGATGCCGGGTACGACGGTCAGCACGAAACCGCGTCAACCCGGGGGCGCGGGCAGCGGTACGGGAACAGTCGCCGCGTACGCCGAGTGGGTCGGCGGAGCGTCGTACAAGGAGGTCGCCGGCGCCGTCGGGATGCACCTGATCAACTACGACAAGAGCTTGCAGGCGCGGAAGTCGTGGTTCTGCCTGCGGGACTCGGTGGTCGCGCTGGGCACGGGGATCGTGGGCACGGATGGTTATCCGGTGGAGACGGTTGTCGAGAATCGGAATCTCCACGAGAACGGCACGGCGGCGCTGATTGTCGACGGACAGGCGGCGGTCGACCAGACCTACGGCGATCCGCAGTGGGCCTACCTGGAAGGCGTGGGCGGCTATGTCTTCCCGGCCGGCGGTCAGTTGCGGGTCGAGCGAGAGGACCGGACCGCGTCATGGTCGGAGATCAACGTCGGCAACGATACAGCCGGTTCCACCACTCCCTACACCAGGCGCTACGCGAAGCTCGTCTTCGAGCACGGCACCGGCGCCGGTTCGTACGCGTACGTTCTGTTGCCGAACGCAACCACCCCCCAGACGGCCGAACGAGCAGCCGACCCCGGGATGACCGTCCTGGCGAACACCGCGAATGTCCAAGCGATCGTCTCCCACCGCGAGAACCTGGTCCTGGCGAACTTCTGGACAGCCGGCGCCCTGACCGAGATCACCGGTGGCACCGGGACACGTTCCGTGGCCAGTGACGGGCCCGCATCCGTAGTGGTCGGCGCGGACGGACGCGTACTGACGGTCGCGGTGTCCGATCCGAGTCGGACCGCGCAGACCGTCCGGGTGACGATCGACCGGCGGGTCGGTGACGTGATCGCCAAGGATTCGGCGATCACGGTAGTTGCCGCGGGCAAGCAGTTGGTCCTGGACGTCGCCGTCGGCGGCACGAACGGCGCCACCCACACCGCGTCCTTCAACTGATCTCCGCAAGCAACCGGGGCCGCCCATCAGCGGCCGGCCGGGTCGCCGGGTGCTGGCAGTTCAACCAGGAGGTTGTTCGATGACGCCGCGCGCCCGTCCCCGGCCGCTCACGAGGCGCCGTGTCCTCCAAGTAGCCGGTACCGGCCTGGCGCTGGCCACCGCACCAGCGGTGGCCGACGCGCACCAGCACCACAAGTATCAGCACGAGCACCAGCGCGAGCGAACTCCGTACGACCGGTTTCTAGCTACCGGCCGACACCGCGCTCAACATCGGCGACACCGGCAGCGCGAAGGTCACGCTCGGCGAGCAGGCGCAGCCGATGCTGTACTTCGTCCTCGGCCGCACCGGTGAGGACGACTTCCAGCGGCAGCTCGACGAACGCGCCACGCCGTACGCCGAACTCGTCAGCCCGCATGTGATGATCACCGTCGAACGCGCGTCGGCGCTGACCTATCGAGCCGAGAACCACACCGAGCTGCTGAGAAGCTCGTGATGTTCGAACAGCTACGCCTCGAGCGACTGCTTCCGCGCCTGGGGTGTGCCGGTGGATGCTGAGGCGACCGCACAGCTCGGCGCGCTGCAGCTGGCTCCGCCACCGACGGATCCGACGACGATTCGTGAGTGAACAGGACGAAGGCACCCACCGGGTCGAGGTGGGTGCCTTCGTCGCTCACGGGGTGACGCTCAATCGCGCAGGAAGAGTTCGATGACGCAGCTCTCGACGTCGGGGGCTCGGTTCGGGAGCTTCAGAGTCAGCGTGTTGTCCGGGAGGCCGGTCAGATATGTGTGCGCGGGCGCGGAAGGGTCCACGGTCATCCGCGTAACCTCCGACGCGTCGTGCAGGAACTGCGCGTACTCGACCCGATCGCCCAGGCCGGGCAGATGCAGATGTCCCATCGGCCAGGCGAAGACGTGGAGATACAACCTCCGGCCGTTCTGCGTGTAGCGGCAATCCACCGGCGGCACATAAGCACTCGGACCGCACCCGCGGATCGACCGCTCGTGCAGCCGCATCCACGAGCCGACGCCGGCCAGCGCCTCGAGCGCCCGAGGCTCCCAGGCACCACGACCGTTGGGGCCGACGTTGAGCAGCATGTTGCCGCCCTTCGAGACCGAGTCGACGAGCATCCGGATCAGCAGTGCCGGCGACTTCCAGTCGTGGTTGTCGCGGTGATATCCCCAGCTGCCGTTCAGCGTCTGGCACGCCTCCCACGGCACCTGCGTGCCGTTGCCAGCGGCGACCTCGTTCCCGGGCGGCTGCACCTGTTCGGGCGTGGTGAAGTCACCCGACCCCAGACCGAGCCGATTGTTGACCAGGATCCCCGGTTGCAGCTCCCGGACCATCGCGAGCAGCTCCGCGGACCGCCACTCGTCCGGCCCCTTCGCGTTGAACCCGCGATCGGCGTACGAGAAGTCGAACCACATCACGTCGATCTTCCCGTACGACGTGAGCAGCTCGCGGACCTGCCCGTGCAGGTAGTCGGCGTACTTCGCCACGTCCCGGTCCGCGGTCCGATCGATGAAGTCGACGTCCTTGCGCTGCGGGTGGTACAGATCCACCGGGAAATCCGGGTGGTGCCAGTCGAGCAACGAGTGGTACAGCCCGATCCGGAACCCACGGGCCCGGAACGCCTCGACCATCGGCGCCAGCAGGTCCTTGCCGTACGGCGTGTACGGCGCCGAGTAGTCGGTCAGCTTCGAGTCCCAGAGGCAGAACCCGTCGTGGTGCTTGGTCGTGATCACCAGGTACCGCATGCCGGCGTTCCAGGCGTCCTCGGCCCACTGCACCGGGTCGTACAGGTCCGGGTCGAAGTGGTCGAAGTACGGCTGGTACTCGGCGTCGGTGAGCTGTTCGTACGACTTCACCCATTCGTGCCGCGCCGCGGCCGCGTAGATGCCCCAGTGCACGAACAGCCCGAACCGGGCCTCGGTCAGCCAGCTCATCGAGGACTCGCACTGCCGCTCAGCGCGGTCTCGTACTCGCCGCGGATCTTGTCGCCGCCGTCCTTCTTCCATTTCGCCAGCGCCGCGTCGAACGCGCTGATCGGTTTCCGGCCGGCGATCACGTCGTTGCGGACGTCGGCGAACGCCTGGCCGATGTCGCCGCCGGTCTTGTCGTTGGTCGGCGAGATCATCGAGGTGGTCGGATCCTTCACCACCATCGCGAGCAGCTTGGTCAGGTCCTCGTGCGCCTTGTCGATGTAGGTCGGGTCAGTCGCGTTGAACAGCACCTGCGGGGGAGCGGCGATGTACTTCCACGGCACGGTCAGCTCGGCCTCGCCCTTGCTCGTCTGCTTCGGGTTGCCGTTCGCGTCCCGGGTGAAGTCGACGCCCTCCACGCCGTAGTTCAACAGCAGGTTCTCGGTGCTGCCGAACGGGGCGGCGAAGAAGTTCGCGACCGCGAGCAGTTCCTTGGCGCGGGCCTCGTCGGACTTCTTCATCAGCGTGTACGCGAACAGCACGTTGTCGGCCCACGTGTTCGCCTTGCCGCCCTTCGGCGCCATCGGCACGAACGCGCGCGGGTCGTTCTGCGGGTCGAGCCGCTTCATCGCCTTGACGTAGTCGATGTACGCGGGGAACCCGTCGTACACGAAGGCGCCCTTGCCGGCCTTGAACGCGTTCTTCCGCGCGGTCCCGTCGGCGCCGTCCGAGCCGGGGACGACGACGCCGGCCTTCACCAACTGGACGGCGAACTCGAGCGCGGCCTTGTACTCCGGCGTCTCGAAGCTCTTCACGAGCTTGCCGCCGTCCTCCTTCCAGCCGAACGGTACGCCGAACATCTGCTGCACGAACGTGAAGAACGTGTTGCCCTTCGAGTTCACGATCGCCCAGCGGCCCTGCTGCGGTTTGGTCAGCTCCTTGCAGGCGGCCAGGAAGTCCTCGGCGGTGGCCGGGTACTCGATGCCGGCGGCGTCCAGCAGACGCTTGTTGTAGAACCCGGCACCGCCGGTGATGCTGCGCGGGATCGGCAGCCCGTAGATCTTGTCCTGGACGACGCAGGCCTGCCAGATCACCTGCGGGATGTTCGCCAGGTTCGGGTAGTCCTTCACCTTGTCGCCGCTCAGGTACGGCGTCAGGTCGGTGCACTTCGCGGACAGGAAAGCCGGTAGGTTGTTGACCAGCGTCGCATCCGACATCAGGAACAGGTCAGGCAGCTGGTTCGCGGCCAGCACGGTCTGGAACTTCGTCGCCCAGTCGCTGTCCGGCACGATGGTCAGGTCGAGCGTGCCGCCGAGCTGCTTCTCGACCGCCTGCCACGCGGTGTTCTTGTCCTTGGCCGGGGGCAGCGGGTCGAAGATGTCGGTCATCACGCTGACCTTGCCGCCGTTCAGCGGTGGCCTCTTCACCGTGGTGACGAGGTCCTTCGGGTAGGTCCGGTAGCCAGGCGGTACGCCGTCCGCCGTACCGGCCAGCTCCGGCTTGGGACCGGCGAACGGCACGTACGTGGGCAACGCGACCGTGGACGCGCGGGCGGTACCGGCCGCCGTGCTGCCGTTGCTGCAGGCAACCAGCGTCGGGACGCCGGTCGCGCTCATCACGGCGACACCGACGGCGCTGCGCAGCAACCCGCGGCGGCTGAGAGAGGGGGTGGTCACGGTCATTTCTCCTAACCCTTGATGGCGCCGGTGAGTACGCCCTTGGTGAAGTAGCGCTGCAGGAACGGGTAGACGCAGAGGATGGGGACGAGCGCGACGACGACGACGGCCATCTGGACGGCCTGGATGGAGGCGACCGCCTCACCCGGCGATTCGGTGCCGCCACCGACCGGCTGCCCCTGCAGGACGTAGAGGCGCAGGACGAGCGGCAGCGGCCACTTGCCGGTGTCGCTGAGGTAGAGCAATGCGTTGAAGAACGCGTTCCAGTGGCCGACGGCGTAGAACAGCGCGACCACCGCGAGGACCGCCTTCGACAGCGGCAGCACGATCCGGAGCAGGATCGCGAGGTCGCCGGCGCCGTCGATCCGGGCGCTGTCGAGCAGTTCGGCCGGGATGTTCTGGAAGAAGTTGCGCAGCACCAGGAAGTTGAAGGCGCTGACCAGGCCGGGGACGATCAGCGACGTGTACGAGTCGTACATGCCGAGCGCCTTGACCAGCAGGAAGTTCGGGATGATGCCGGCGCCGAACAACATGGTCAGTAGAACGGTCGTCAACACGAACCGCCCGCCGACGATCGGCCGGCTCAGCCCGTAGGCGAGCGCGATCGTGACGACCAGGTTCAGCGCCGTACCGATGATCGTGATCGCGGCACTGACGAGCAGCGCGTGACTGACCACGCCGCCGGCGAAGATCGTCCGGTACGCCGCCAGCGTCGGCTCGCTCGGGAAGAACGCGATGATGCCGCCGCGGCGGGTGATCTCGGACTCGCCGGCCAGGCTGGTCGCGATGATGTTCACGAACGGGTACAGCACGAGCAGACAGACGACCGCGATCACCACACTCTTGATCGCCAGCCCTGCCCTGCTCGGAGCTTCCATCCACGGTGGGCGTGCGGTCTTCATCGCGAGTAGATCCCTTCGTGGCCGAAGCGGTGGGCGAGTTTGTTGGCGCCGAGGATCAGGACCAGCCCGATCACGCCCTTGACCAGGCCGACGGCCGCGGCCGGGCCCCACTGGCCGTCGAGCACACCGTGGAAGTACACGTAGGTGTCGAGGACTTCCGCCGCGTCGGCGCCGACCGCGTCGCGCTGCAGCAGGATCTGCTCGAAGCCGACCGAGAGGATGCTGCCCAGGTTGAGGATCAGCAGCAGCAACGTCACGGGCACGATGCCCGGCAGCGTCACGTGCCACAGCCGCCGCCAGCGGTCCGCGCCGTCGATCGCCGCCGCCTCGTAGTGCTCGGTGTCGATGTTCAGCAACGCGGCGAGGTAGATGATCGTGCCCCAGCCGGCGTCCTTCCAGATCAGCTGCAGCGTGACCAGCCACGGGAAGAAGCCAGGATTCGTCATCAGGTCGACCCGCGGCAGGCCGAGGTCACCGAGCAGCTGGGGAAGCAGGCCGGTACCGCCGATCAGCTGCTGGCTGATCGAGATCAGGATCACCCAGCCGATGAAGTGCGGCAGGTACACGACGCTCTGCACGAACCGCTTGATCCTCGGACTCACGATGCTGTTCAGCAGCAGCGCCAGCCCGATCGGCGCGGGAAAGAACAGCGCCAGCTGCAGTACGGCGAACTTCAACGTGTTGAGCAGCGCGCGGTAGAAGTCCGGCTCGGTGAACACCGAGAAGTTGCCGAAGCCGACCCACGGGCTGTCCTTGAAGCCGAGGTACGGCTGGTAGTCCTGGAACACGATCACGTTGCCGAGCAGCGGCACGTAGTGGAACACCACGAAGAACAGGAACCCGGGCAGCACCAGCAGCAGCATCACCCGGTCGCGGCGCAGCCGCGCGCGCAGGCCGGGACCGGGCTGCCGGACCGTGGCGGGCGGCCGGCGCGACGTACGGCTGACGCGGTGCATGTTCCTCCTGGTAGTAAGCGTTTGCTGTCCAATGTGAGAGCAACCATGAAACGTTCACCGCCTTGCTGTCAAGCACTTGCCGCACTTCTCTTGACCTCGGTTCGGTTAACTGCTTACGGTTTCTAGTAACCGTTTACTAGGAGTGATCCGTGCCGAAACCTGAAACCACCGAGGGTCGTGGCCCGCGGTTGCGTACGCTCGTCGCGATGCCTGCCGAGACCTGGTCGGAGGTGTTCACCCCGGCGGCCCACGAGCGGCTGGAAGGGGTCGGCGAGCTGCTCGGGATGTCGGCAGGCGCCGCATCACGGGGGAACGACGCCCGCGGCGGCCAGATGCCGCGGTTGCGGTCGTCGTTCGGCGAGGTTGCCGACGAGCTGGCGGCGGCCGAGGTGTTGTTGACCGGGTGGGGCTGCCCGCGGATCACCGGCGACGTCCTGGATGCGGCCCCCAAGCTGCGGGCGATCGTGCACGCGGCGGGGACGGTCAAGACCTTCGTCGATCCGGTGGTGTTCGAGCGCGGCGTGGAGGTTTCGTCCGCTGCCGCGGCGAACGCGATCCCGGTCGCCGAGTTCACGGTGGCGGCGGTCGTGCTCGCGGCCAAGCGGGCATTCCGGCACCGGGACTGGTACCGGGGCTCCGGGTTTAAGCGGCCGTTGCCCGGAGCACCGATTCTCGGAACGCTCGGTACCACGGTCGGCGTGCTCGGGGCCTCCCGAATTGGACGCCAGGTGATCGAGCGGCTGCGGTCGCTGGACGTCGACGTACTGGTGAGTGACCCGTACCTGAGTCGCGCGCAGGCGGTGGCGCTGGGCGCGCGGTGGTGCGCGTTGCCGGAGTTGTTCGCGGCGAGCGACATCGTGACGGTGCACGCGCCGCTGCTGCCGGAAACGCGCGGGCTGGTGACGGCGGAGTTGCTGGCCGCCATGCCGGACGGCGGCGTACTCGTCAACACCGCGCGGGGCCCCGTGGTGGACCATGTCGCGCTGGAGCAGGAGTGTGTCTCGGGCCGTCTCGATGCGGTCCTCGACGTCACGGATCCTGAACCGCTCCCGCCCGACTCCCCGATGCTGCGGTTGCCCAACGTCTTCATCACGCCACACCTGGCCGGTGCCATGGGCAACGAATCCACCAGACTCGGCGACGCGGCCGTCGCCGAACTCGAGCGCCTCGCCACCGGCCACCCTCTCGCCCACGGCATCCACCGCGACGACCTTGGGCGGATTGCATGACGGCGGCAGACCTGGGCGCGGGGCGGGGGCTGCGGGGGCCGGATCGGGTGGTGTCGCCGCGGACCGGGTATACGCGGGAGGCCTGGTTGGCGGTGGCCGATCGGTTGCTGGACGCATTGGTGCCTTGGTTCTCGGCGAGTGGGGCTCAGGTTCGGTTGCCGGGGCGGGGGAGTTGGTCGGGGGCGGACTGCGATGGTCTGGAGGGGTTTGCGCGGTCGTTCCTCCTGGCTGCGTTCCGAATTGCCGCGGACGATGGAGACGAGCGGCTCGTCGAGCGGTATTCGCGCGGGCTGGTCGCGGGGGCGGGTGGTGAGTGGCCTCGGTTGACGCCGTGTTCGCAGCAGATGGTGGAGGCTGCGGCGATCGCCGTCGGGCTGCACGAGTCGCGAGCCTGGTTGTGGGATCGGCTTGACGGCACGGAACAGCAGGTTGTCGTCGACTGGTTGAGCGGGTTCGTCGGGTCGCGGACGTGGGACAACAACTGGCGGCTGTTCCAGGTCGTGGGGGAGCAGTTCCTCGCGTCCGCCGGAGCGCCGTACTCACCGGACGACATCGATGCGGGGCTCGAGCGGATCGAGGACTGGTACGTCGGGGACGGCTGGTACTCCGACGGTCCGGGACAGAACTTCGACCACTACATCGGGTGGGCGATGCACCTGTATCCGGGGATGTGGGCGCGGATGGCCGGGTCTGCCGCGGACGGGCGGCTCGCGGTGTACCGGGAGCGATTGCACCGGTTCGTCGAGGACGCCGTACACCTGACCGGTACGGACGGGGCGCCGATCCACTTCGGGCGATCGCTGTGTTACCGGATGGCGAGCGTCGCGCCGTACTGGATGGGGGCGTTGCTCGACGCGACACCGTTGACGGCAGGTCAGACGCGGCGGTTGTGCTCGGGGACGTTGCGGCACTTCGTGGATCACGGGGTCCCGGACGGGCGGGGGTTGCTGACGCTCGGGTGGCATCACCATTTTCTGCCCGTGACGCAGCCGTACTCCGGGCCGGCTTCGCCGTACTGGGCTGCCAAGGGGTTTCTCGGGTTGTTGCTTCCGGCCGATCATGAGGTGTGGACGGCGCCGGAGGCCGGGGTGCCGTTGGACGAGCGTGATCAGGTGCGGGAACTGCCCGCGCCGGGGTGGGTGGTTCACGGAACGAAGGACGACGGGATCGTCCGGCTGCTCAACCACGGCAGCGATCACGGTGGGGAGGGCGATCCGCACTACAACCGGCTGGCGTACTCGACCCGCACCGGCCCGGAGTTGACAGCCGATGCCGTCGACAACCAGCTCCTGCTGGGCGACTGTGGCCCGCGGACGCAGATCCGGCGCACCCAGGCGGGCGGTTCGTGGTGGGAAGCAGGGGAGGCGCGGATCGAGGTCGCGTCGGTGGTGCACGGCCGCATCGAGGTGCGCTGCGCGCTGGTCGACGGGCCGCCGGGTGTGATCAGGCACGGTGGATATGCAGTGGCCTCAGCTGAGTTCCCAGAAGCAGAGGTTGGAGAGCTCTGGGCGCAGGCAACGCGGGTGGATCGGCTCAGCTCGGTTGTTGTCGGGTTGTCGGGATACCAGCGGGCGGGGGTACGCCGGGGGCTGGATGTGAATGCGTTCGGGCCGCACTCGGCCACGCCGTATCTGGAGGCGGATTACCTCGGGGAAGGTCCGCGGCTGCTGGTGGCGGCGGTGGTACTGTCCGGCGACACGGTGTGGCCGCGGCAGTTGGGCGAGAGCATCGACGTGACGGTGGACGGGTGCCGGGTCGGCCTCCGGTTCGCCGACGGCGGGCAGGTCGACGTACGGCTGGGTGAGGAGGTGGGTGATGGCGGAACCGCCCCGGGGGCGGGCGCGCCGGCGTGACCCCGAGGCGGCGCGGACCATCCGGGACGTGGCCGATCGCGCGGGGGTCTCCACCGCGACCGTCTCCCGTGTTGTCAACGGCAACTATCCGGTCGCGGCCTCGACCCGGGCAGCGGTCGAGCGCGCGATGCGCGAGCTCGGGTACGTCGCGAACGCGCACGCCCGTGCACTGGCCGGCTCCACCACCCGCGTGGTCGGCATCGTGGTGAACGAGATCGTCGACCCGTTCTTCGCCTACATCGCCCGCGGTGTGCAGTCCGAAGCGACCGCCTCCGGCCGGCTGTGCCTGGTCTGTTCGACGCAGGGCGACGAGGCGGCCGAGCTGCGGTTCGTCGACCTGCTGCTCGAACAGCGCGCGGACGCGGTGATCCTGGTCGGCGGCGCGGTCGAGGACCAGGACTACTTCGCCACCATCGGGCAGCGCGCGAAGCAGCTCGCGAAGAACGGTTCCAGCCTGGTTCTCTGCGGGCGGCCCGGCCTGGAGTCCGGTGTACCGGCGTACGCCGTCGACTACGACAACACCGGCGGGGCCGCCGCGATCACGGACCACCTGCTCAGCGTCGGCCACACAAAGATCCTGTACCTCGGCGGCCCGACGATGCTGTCCACCACGACCGCCCGGGTCCGCGGCTTCCGTCAGGCATACGCGGCCCGCAAACTCGAGCACGATCCAGCGCTGGTCCGTACCGGTGCGTTCGGCCGCCAGTGGGGGTACGACCAGACGCTGCGCGCGCTCGACGAAGGCCCCGAGTTCACGGCGATCTTCGCCGCCAACGACATCGTCGCGGCCGGCGCCTACACGGCGCTGCGCGAACGCGGCCTCAGCATCCCGGGCGACATCTCGGTCGTCGGGTACGACGACGTACCGGTCGCGGTCGAGCTGCAGCCGGCACTGACCACCGTCCGGGTACCGCTGGAGGAGCTCGGGCGAGCCGCCGTCCGCGCCGGGGTCTCCGGCCAGGAACCGAACGCGGATCCGTTCGCGCACCAGCAACAGGTGACGACGCTCGGCACCGTCGTGGTGGTCCGGGACTCGGTCGCGCCACCCGGCCGGCGCTGACTACTCACAGCGAACTCCCAGGTACGAAACGGCACTTGACATATCTACTGCGGACCGTTGAGACTCAGCTCACTTTCGCGATCCGAGAGCGCTCTCAACCCCCGTCCGAGTTCCAGGGAGCTTTCAGCCATGCGGCCCAGTGCCCGCTATCGCCCCGTAGCCGGCCTGCTCGCCGCTGCCGGGATCCTGTTGGTCGCCGCCTGCGGTGGCGGTTCCGGTACGACGGACACCGCCGGCAGGTCCGCCGACGGCCCGAAGATCGAGCTGACCGTCGCCACCTTCAACGAGTTCGGGTACGCCGACCTCTACGCCGAGTACGAGGCGCAGCACCCGAACATCACGATCGTCGAGCAGCGCGCGAAGACCGTCGACGACCACGTGAAGAACCTGGACGCGAACCTGGCCCGCGGTACCGGCCTGGCCGACATCGAGGCGATGGAGGTCAGCTGGATCTACAAGTACCTGGCCAAGGCGGACAAGTTCGTCGACCTGCGTCAGTACGGCGCGGACGACCTGAAGGACCGCTGGCTGGACTGGAAGCTCGACGGCGCGACCACACCGGACGGGAAGATCATCGGCTACGGCACCGACATCGGGCCGGAGGCGATCTGCTACCGCCGCGACCTGTTCGCGAAGGCCGGCCTGCCGACCGACCGCGCCGAGGTGGCGAAGCTGTTCCAGGACTGGCCGTCGTACTTCGCGACCGGCCGGAAGTTCAAGCAGCGGGTCCCGGGTTCGGCCTGGTACGACTCCGCGGTGCTGACCTGGGAGGCGATGCGGAACCAGCTGATCCAGGCGTACTACTCGAACCAGGACCTGTTCCTCGCCGACCAGAACCCGCGGCTCAAGCGCACCTGGGACCAGGTCGTGGCCGGCAGCAAGGACGGGCTGTCCGCCGGTCTGCCCGCCTGGAGCGACGCCTGGAACGCATCGTTCCGGACCGACAAGTTCGCGACGATGGCCTGCCCGGGCTGGCTGCTCGGCGTGATCCAGGACAACGCGGGCAGCTACGGCAAGAACAAGTGGGATGTCGCGGACGTGTTCCCCGGCGGCGGTGGCAACTGGGGCGGCTCGTACCTGACCGTCCCGGCGCAGTCGCCGTACCCGGAGGAGGCGGCGAAGCTGGCGGCCTGGCTGACCGCGCCGGAGCAGCAGGTGAAGGTGTTCAAGAAGATCGGCTCGTTCCCGTCCACGCTGGACGCGTACGACGACCCGCAGGTGAAGTCGCAGGTGAACCCGTACTTCAACAACGCACCGGTCGGGCAGATCTTCGTGAACCGCGCGCGCAGTGTGATCCTCAAGCAGCACAAGGGCCCGCGGGACGGCGAGATCAACCAGATCTTCAGCGCCGCACTGGCGCGGGTCGACGCCGGCAAACAGGCCCCGGACGCGGCCTGGAAACAGGCGCTGGCCGAGGCGTACAAGGTCGCGAACACCCGCGTCGGAAGCTGAGCCCAACACACCCTGGCCGGTGGCGGACGTCTGACGCACGATCGACCGGCGACGTATTACGGTGTGAACGCGGGCCGATCGAGAGCAGTGTCAACTAAAGGGAGGGCCGATGAACGGGTCTGGTTCTCCGACTCTGGAAGAGGTCGCGGCACTCGCCGGGGTGTCACGGGCGACCGTCTCGCGGGTGGTGAACGGCTCGCCGAAGGTGCTGCCGGACACGGTTGCCGCGGTCGAGCAGGCGATCTTGCAGCTGGGGTACGTACCGAACCGGGCGGCCCGCGCGCTGGTCACCCGGCGGACCGACTCGGTCGCGATCGTCGTACCGGAACCCGACAGCCGGGTGTTCTCCGACCCGTTCTTCGCCCGGATGCTCAGCGGGGTCAGCCGGACGCTCGCGCCGACGCCATCGCAGCTGGTGCTGCTGCTCGAACCGGCCGAGGCCGACGACCAGCGCCTGCTGCGGTACCTGCGCGGCGGGCATGTGGACGGCGCGATCATCATCAGCCACCACGGGCGGGACAACATCCTGCAGGAGCTGGCGCAGCTGCCGCTGCCGATCGTGTTCAGTGCGCGGCCGCTCGGCGTCGACGTACCGGTGGCCAGTGTCGACGTCGACAACGTGGCCGGCGCGCGGACCGGCGTCCAGCATCTGCTCTCGATCGGCCGGAGGAAGATCGCGACGATCGCCGGACCGCTCGACATGACCGCCGGAATCGACCGGCTGACCGGCTACCAGGAAGTGATGAAGGAGGCCGGGCTGCCCGCGATGGTCGCGTACGGCGACTTCACCCCGGACGGTGGTGAGCAGGCGGCGCTGCGGTTGCTGGACGACCACCCGGACCTGGACGGCCTGTTCGTCGCATCGGACCTGATGGCGACCGCCGCCCTCCGCGTGCTCTCCCAGAGCGGCCGCCGAGTTCCGGCGGACGTCGCGGTCGTCGGCTTCGACGACTCGGTCCTCGCGACCACGACCACTCCGAAACTGACCACGGTTCGCCAGCCCGTCGAGCAACTGGGCTCCCGGTTGGCCGAGATCCTGCTCGCGAAGATCGCCGGCGAGGAGCACACCACCGCGGAGATCTACGACACCGAACTCGTCATCCGCGACAGCGCCTAGCTGATAGTCAGCGGTCGCGTCCGAGGTGAATCGACCGCACGTACGCCTTCATCGGAGCGATGTGCTGCGCGAGGCCATCGGTTGGCGGCCGGCCCTTTCCATCGACCAAAACGTCGTCGGTGTGGTGGTCAGCGAATCGGTGCGGAACGCAGCAAGGGGGCCTGCAGGCAGGGAAGTGCAGCCCGCCTGAGGTCGGGAACACTGTTTCCGCCGCGGAACTGGGGTTGCTTCGGTCATGTTCTGCGCTTGGTATCCGGAGGCTCCGGTGCGTTGAGGTCGTAGCGCACTCCGAGCATTCGAACGACGAAGCAGAAGGCCGCCGCGACGAGCGCGGCGGGGAGACCCACCGCTCCGAACCGGTCGGCAGAGACGACCACGAGTGAGCCCAGCAACGCGGGGATGGCGTACAGGCCGCTGGTGAGTACCGACGGGATCTCGCGGATGAGAACGTCTCGCAGCGTTCCACCGCCAACGGCGGTGATCGTGCCCAGGATGATCGCTTGGCCGAAGCCGACCCCGAATTGGAGACCCTTGAGCGCGCCGCTGACCGCGAACAGGCTCAGCCCCGCAGCATCCAGCAGCAGGACCGGCGTGGCGAGTCGATCGAGGCGGCGGCCGAACCCGAACGCGACGAGGGCACCGGCGGCCGCGACCGTCAGGTACCGCCAGTCGTTGAACGTCGCCGGCGGCAGCGCCCCCAGCAGGATGTCGCGCACGATTCCACCACCTAGTGCGGTGAGCATCCCGAGCGTGACCACACCGACGATATCGACCCGGGTGACCCGCAGTGCGGTCAGCGCGCCGTTCAGGGCGAACGCGAAGGTGCCGGTCAGGTCCAGAACCAGAAAGGTGGCCGAAGCAGTGCTCACGCATCCTGTCTACCGGACTCACGCCCTGGTGAAGCGCGTCGGAGGTTACGGGCCTCGCAACTCGCAGCTGAGCTGGTCGAGATGCGCCCCGCCGGCGACCGCGTTCAGCCCGTCTTCTTGTTGCCGAGCGGCTCGGGCACCATCGGGCTGCCGTGTCCGACGAAAGCTGCCGGCATGGTGACGTCGTCGTACTGCCGCGCCCCGGCCCAGCTCCGCCGCAGGTCCATTCGCTCGAGCCGAAGGCGATGAGGTGAGCGCATCATGGAGATATGCCCGACACCGCGCCGACCGCAGTTCTCGACAGCCTCGCGTCCGTCCGGGCGTGGCAGGAGGATTTCTATCGCGACCTGCACGCCCATCCCGAACTCTCACACCAGGAGTGGCGGACGGGGAGTAGTGTCGCCGCTCGACTGCGGGAGGCCGGCTGCGAGGTCCAGGACAAGGTCGGAGGCACAGGCGTCGTGGGGATTCTGCGCAACGGGGACGGCCGGTGCGTGCTGCTGCGTGCGGATATGGACGCGCTGCCGGTGCTCGAGGCGACGGGACTGCCATACGCGAGCAGGCAAGTTACGGACGACGGCGTCCCGCTCATGCACGCCTGCGGTCATGATGTGCACATAACCTGCCTGCTCGGTGCGGTCACTTTGCTGGCGCAGGCGCGGGCGCAATGGTCAGGCACCTTGGTCGCGCTGTTCCAGCCCGCTGAGGAGACTGCGGACGGTGCGAGGGCGATGGTCGAGGGCGGGCTGGCTTCGATCGTGCCCCACGTCGATGTGGCGATGGCTCAACACGTACTGCCGTTCCCGTCCGGCCTCGTCAAGAGCCGGCCAGGCCCGACGCTGTCCGCCGCCGACAGCATGCGGATCACCGTCCATGGGCGGGGCGCGCACGGCTCGATGCCACAGGCCGCCGTCGACCCCGTCGTACTGGCGGCCAGCATCGTGATGCGGCTGCAGACCGTGGTCTCCCGCGAGGTCGCGCCCGGCGACACCGCGGTCCTGACGGTGGGGAGCCTCCAGGCCGGGACGAAGAGCAACGTCATCCCCGACCACGCGGTGCTCCAACTCAACGTCCGCACCTACGACGAGCACACCCGCTCGACCGTCCTGGACGCGATCGAGCGGATCGTCCGCGCCGAATGCGAGGCGTCCGGGTCGCCGAAGGAACCCGAATTCGAGCTTTTCGACCGCTATCCCCTCACCGACAACGACAATGACGTCACCGACCGGGTCGCCGCCGCGTTCGAGGACTACTTCGGTGATCGCTCGGGCCCGCTCCCGCAGCAAAGTGCGAGCGAGGACTTCAGCGATATCCCGACCGCCCTCGGCGCGCCATACACCTATTGGGGAATCGGCGGCATCGACGCCGACACTTACCGGGCAGCCGAACAGGCCGGCCGCGTCGCGCAGGACATCCCGGTCAACCACTCGGCAAACTTCGCGCCCGTCGTCCAACCCACCCTCGACACCGGCACCCAGGCGCTCGTCGTCGCCGCCTTGGCAGGGCTCGCCGGCTAGCAGCAGGTCAGTCGGCAGCGGGTCGGTCGTCGAGCCAGGTCAGCGCGGCGACGGTCAGGGCCTCCACGCCGGTGCTGAGCGTCGGCTCGAGGAGTGGTGCGAAGAACGGCGAATGGTTGCTGGGCAGTTCGTCCTCTCGACCTTCGCGGAAGGCCGGTCCGGCGACGGCGGGATCGAGGCCGCCCCAGAACCAGAAGACCGTGGGGACGCCGAGCACCTCGCCGAACACGCCGACGTCCTCGCTCGCATTGACGACCGGGATCGGCAGGATGCGCTCGGGCCCGAAATGGTCGCCGATCGCGGCCAGGGTCGTCCGGGTCGCGTCGGGGTCGCTGATCAGCATCGGCGCACTGGCGAACCAGTCGATGGTGGGCTCGCTCGGCGCCGCGCTCGCCTGCGACTCGGCCCGCGCGATCCGCTCCACCGCGGCGCGGACGAGGTCGCGGACCTGCGGCGAGTAGGTGCGGATGTTGACACCGAGCTCGGCGGTCTCCGGGATGATGTTCTCCTTGGTGCCGGCCTGCAGCCGCCCGACGGTGACGACGGCGGGCTGCGCCGCCGGGACCTCGCGGGCGACGATGCCCTGCAGCCGGGTGACGACGTTCGCGGCCATCAGCACCGGGTCGATCGCTGCCTCGGGCCGCGAGCCGTGCGCGCCGCGACCGTGCAGGACGATGTTGACCGAGTCGGAGGCCGCCATCACCGGTCCGGTCCCGTAGCCGATGAAACCGGCCGGGAGCGGTCCGACGTGCTGCCCCAGCACGATCCGGGGTTTCGGGAAGCGGTCGAAGAGCCCGTCCTCGACCATGCCCCGGGCACCGATCGCGAGCTCCTCGGCCGGCTGGAAGACCACGAGCACCGTCCCGCGCCAGCTGTCGCGGGCCTGCGCCAGCAGGTGGGCGGCGCCGGCGAGACAGGCCGCGTGCATGTCGTGGCCGCAGGCATGCATCACCGGCATCTCGTGCCCGTCGCGGTCGGTGGCCCGGACCGTACTGGCGTACTCCAGGCCGGTCTTCTCCTCGACCGGCAGTGCGTCGAAGTCCGCCCGCAGCATCACCACGGGACCGTCGCCGTTGCGGAGGACGCCGACGACACCCGTGCCGCCGACCTGCTCGACGACTTCGTCCGCGCCCGCGTCGCGCAGGCATTGCGCGAGGATCCGCGCGGTCCGGACCTCCTGCAGCGACAACTCGGGATTGCGGTGCAGGTCCTTGTACAACCCCGCCAGATCGTCGCGAAGGTCGGCCGAGAGCTTGACGAGCGCGTCGTTGGGCACCTGTTCAGGATGGGTTCGGCAGACCCGCCGCGCAACCATCCGGCGCACTACGGCGGGTCGTTCTGGAACTGGAACTGGACGCGGATCGAGTCGTCGAGCGGGAGGACGACGGTGGTGTTGGAGGCGGTCCAGGTCTGCGGGACGAGGAACAGTCGGTTCTGGCCGACGACCAGGAGGCGAAGGCCTCGGTAGCGGTAATTGAAGGTTTGCCCGGTGCTCGGGCGGAGGGTGGTTTCCTCGATGCCGGGCGAGCGGAGCGACAGGCGTTCCTTGGTGTCGAGGATGACGACCGGGAAGCGGTTCAGGTGTCGCGCGTCGGACTTGGCGAGACCGCGGCCGGAGTACTGCGCGGTGGTCGCCGTTGCCCAGAACGCGCAGGTCGTGGTGGCGATCGCGAGCAGGGCGATGAGGATGCGCTGCGGGCCGACGGCCGGGTCGGCCTTGCGGCGGAGGTACGTGAGGTAGGCGAGCGCCGCGGCGGCCAGGCCGATGACCGCAGGGACGATCAGCGCGTAGTACGGGATGCCGCCGATCAGCGGATACGCGAGCAGGCCGATCACGCCGACGATCAGCACCAGTACGGCGATCCGCGCGGCCCGGCGTACGGCGAGAGGCGTCGGGTGGATCGCGTTGTGCAGCAGGAGTCCCGCGACCGCTAGCAGCGTGATCACCAGCAGCGGGACGAGCAACGGCTGCGGGCTGCGCATCACGTAGTCCTGCGTACTCAGTCCGATCGTGTCGACGTCGATCCCGAAGTACTCGTACTGCGAACGCGCGGAGACGTACCCGAAGTAGAACAGCAACGCGCTCAGCAGCGTCACCGGCGCGACGATCCCGGCGGCAAAGCTCACCCACCGCTCGAGCTGCGACCGGTCGTCGGCCATCGGTCAACTCGTCGGCGTCTCGGTGGCCGGTGGCGTCACCGGCGGCTGCGCAGTGAGCGTGATCTGGCTGCCGCCCAGCGACTTGAGCTTCGCGCACTGGCGCTCGGTCTCGCAGGTCGCGGTCGCCGGGATGACGAGCGTGACCGTGCCTTCCGTACCGACCTGTTTGAAGCCGACCCAGCACTGCGGGAGGTCCTGAGACGTCCACAGCAGACCCTCGCAGGACTGGGAGCTCGCGGGGCAGCCGGTCTGGTCCAGTGTGAAGACACCGGGCGGGTCGAACGTCGGCGTACCGAGTTCGATCGTGACGCCGTTCGGGATGTCGCCGGCCAGCCAGCTGATCGGGTTGCAGTTCGCGCCGTCCTCCGGGACACCGCCGATCGGCAGCGAGGCGATCTGGATGGACGGCTTGTCCTGCCGGGTCTGCGTGGGCTCGGCGCCGGTCGGCTCGGGGACGGGTTCGCTCGTGTCCTCGGTCGTCACGGTCACGGCCGGCGGAGCCGTACCACTGCTGTTGTCGCCGGACGTGTCGGAGCACCCCGGGACCAGCAGCATCAGTACGGAAACCGTCACAGCCCACCAGCGCATGACGACCACCCCCAGGAACAGAATGACCCTCCGTGCAGATCGCGACAACAGGTCGTTCACTCTCCGCTGCGGGCGGCGCCGAACCGTGGTAAATCTGTCGGATGAGTGACCACGAGATCCGGATCGCGCTGGTACTGAACGGCGGCGTCAGCCTCGCGGTCTGGATGGGCGGGGTGACGCACGAGCTGGATCTGATCCGCCGCGCGTCGGGCGGTGCGGAGGCACCGAAGCCACAGCCGTACGACGCCGTGATCGCCGACCGCTGGCGCGAGCTGTGCCGGCGGGGCGAGGAACGGCGGCGCGTGGTCGTCGACGTGATCGCCGGGACCAGTGCCGGCGGCCTGAACGGATCGTTGCTCGCGACCGCGATCGCGAACGGGTCGACGCTGGATCCGGACGGCGACGACGGGCCGTGGCTGCGGCAGAAGTGGGTCGCGCTCGGTTCGCTCGACGTCGGCAAGCTCGTCCCGGCCGCGGGCGTGAAGTCGCCGTCGGTGCTCGACGGCACGTACTTCCTGCGGCAGGTCGAGGAGTTGCTCAAAGGAGTTGCCGACGCGGGCGAGAGTGCTGCCGAAGAGCCTGTCACGTTGTTCGTGACCGCGTCCGGTCTGGGCGTGCAGCAGTTCGAGGCGAAGGACGCGGCGGGGCAGGCGTTCGTCGTACCCGACCATCGTTACCTGTACGGGTTCACCAGCGAGGACGCGCCGACGTACGACGGTACGCACCGCAGGTTCACCACCCAGCAGAAGAACGGGCTGAAGGACACCGAACTGCTGGCGCGGGCCGCCCGCGCGTCGGCGTCGTTCCCGGCCGCGTTCGGCCCCGTACTGGAGACGCCGGAGCTGGCCGCGGAACCGCCCCGGATGCGGCCGCAGCCGGTCGAGTCCGGCGCGTGGCTGATCGACGGGGGCGTCCTCGACAACGCCCCGTTCGGCCCGGTACTCGACGTCGTCGCCCGCCGTCCGGTCAACGGCAAGGCGACGCGGTACGTCCTGTACGTCGTACCGTCCGCCGGGATCGGCCGCGCCTCGACGGCGTTGCCTGCCGCGAAGCAGCCGAGTTGGCGAGTGGCCGCGCTCTCCGCGGTGCAGTTCCCGCGCGAGGTCGACTTCCGGTCGGACGTCGAGCAGCTCGAACGCCTGCTGCTGGAGGCGGACGCCTCCTGGTCCGACACCCAGCGGCTCTTCGATCGTTGCCTGGCGCAACCAGCAGAGCGGGCCCGGCTGCAGGCGGCGGCGACGGCGTTGCAGCCGGCGTACTCGCGGGGTCGCGCGGCCGGTGGCGTGTGGGAGGCCGTGACGATCGCGAGTCATGACCAGTCGACCGTGCTGGACGCCGCGACCGCGCTCTCCGAGAACGAGATCGACGACATCCTGCGGACCGATCACCCGTGGGTGCCTGATCCGGACGGGTCGACGGCCGTTCTGCATGACGATGCCGAGGGCAACCCGAGCTGGTTGTGGGGGACCGGTGCGGCCGAGCGAATCGTCCGGCTGATCCTGCGCTCGTTGCGGACCCAGGTCAGCACCGCCCCACACGAGGAGCGTGCCGAGCTGGAGAAGCGGCTGACCGCGGCGAGCGACTGCCTGCTGAAGGTGCAGGCGGTTCGCGACGCCCTCGACGTACAGTTGGCCGCTGCCCATCTCGACCTGCGGCCGGCCGGTGGCGCGGAAGCGGTCGCGGTCGGGCTGAACGACATCTTCGAGCAGTTGCAGGTGCAGCGCACACTCGGCGACGCGTTCGCGGCACTCGTCCAGGTGATCGGGTGGGATCTCGTCGACACTGCGCTCGAGGTGGAGATCGTCTCGAGGTGTACGTCGGCACGCACGCCGCAGCAGCGCAGTGCGCCGTTCCAGTTCCTGCGGCTCGGTCCGGACATCCCGCTCGCGGTCCTCGACGAGCTGCAGGAAGGGTCGATCGCGAACCAGCTCAACGACCGGATCCTGTACGGCACCCAGGTCGGGCACTTCGGCGCGTTCGGTGCGGCCGACTGGCGGCGCTGGGACTGGCTGATGGGCCGCCTGCACTGCGTCGCGCATCTCGGTGCGATGCTCGGCGCGGACGCGGACTGGATCCGCGAGACCCAGCGCCAGGTGCTGCAGGCCGAGGGCTGGCAGCTGACCGAGGTCGCCGAACGGATCGAACGGCTGGCCCGGGACTTCCCGGTCGATGCCGGGATCGCCGCGCTGGTGACGATGCGGGACGAGCTGAACGAGTCGCCCGAGGGCCGTGCGATCACCAAGGGGCTCGCGGACCGGATGGTCGACGTGTCGGGCGGTCTCGGTCCGCAGGTCGGCAACTGGGTCAAGGCGGCCGCGGGCCGCAAGCATCAGCCCGGTTCGTGGCTGCTGCGCACCGCGCGCTGGTTCACCGAGCCGGCGCGGCAGACGGTGTGGGAACGGATGGTCCGCGGCGCCAAACTCACGCCGGCGCCCCGGCCGACGATCTTCCAGCCATGGTTGCCGGCGGCAACAGCAGCTGTTGGTGTGGTGCTGCTGGTCGTCGCGGCGGCAGTGGATTCTGTGCTTGCTGGTCTGTTGGCCGGTGTGGTGCTGACATTGAGTGCTGTCCTCGGCGTGATCACCTGGTACGTCCGCCGCGCCCGCCGCCGGATCCGCACCTGGCTGGAGAACCGGATGCCGGAAATCAGTCCAGGGTCACGAAATCGATGAGTTCCTCGACCCGGCCGAGCAGCGCCGGGTCGAGGTCCGCGAAGCTGTTCACCTTCGACAGAATGTGCTTCCAGGCCGCCGCGACGTCGGCCTGGTCGGTCGCCGGCCAGCCGAACGCCTGCAGCACGCCCTTCTTCCAGTCCTGCCCGTGCGGCACCTTCGGCCAGGCCTTGATCCCGACCGACGGCGGCTTGACCGCTTCCCAGATGTCGATGAACGGGTGCCCGACCACGAGCACGTACCGGTTGTTCACCTGGGCCGCGATCTTGGACTCCTTGGAGCCCTCGACCAGGTGGTCGACGAGGACGCCGAGCCGCCGGCCGGGTCCGGGCTGGAAGCGGTTGACGATCTCGACCAGGTCGTCGACGCCCTCGAGGTACTCGACCACGACGCCCTCGATCCGCAGGTCGTCGCCCCAGACCTTCTCGACCAGCTCGGCGTCGTGCCGGCCCTCGACGTAGATCCGGCCGGCCCGCGCGACCTTCGCCCGGACGTTGTCCACGGCCACCGATCCGGAGGCCGTCCGGGTCTTCTTCGCCGGTCCGGCCTTCTTCGGCGGCTTCAGGCTGACCGGTTTGCCGTCCAGCCAGAACCCCGGGCCGAGCGGGTAGGTACGGATCTTCCCGTGCCGGTCCTCGAGGTCGACGACGCCGTGCTCCCAGCGCACGATCGCGCCGACGAACCCGGAGCTGGGCTCCTCGACGACCATGCCCTTCTCGATCTCGACCTCGACGGTCCGCCCGTTCTTGGGTTTGCGCCAGTCGCCCGCGAGGACGTCGTTCCCATACCTGTCAGCCACGCGCCAACTCTAATAAGTTGGAGCCGCATGCGTGGCCGTTGACTGTCGGCTCGGCGCGGTGAGCGTGAGGACGAAGTACGCCAGGAATCCGGCGACCAGTCCGACCGCCCACGAGTAGTCGTACAGCGGCTTGAGGAACGGGATCAGGCCGTTCTGCGGGAACGGACCGGCGCCCGGGTTCGAGTACGCGCCGCCGACCGCGAGCACCGAGCCGAACAGCGTCGCGACGACGCCGCGCCAGTTCCAGCCGCCGGAGTACCAGTAGCGGCCGCCGGGTTTGTAGAGCTCGGCGAGCTGCAGGTTCGTCCGGTCGATCAGCCAGTACCCCGCGATCAGTACGCCGGCCACCGACGCGAGCAGGCCGCCGTAGAACGACAGCCATACGAAGATGTAGATCGACGGGTCCGAGATCAGCCGCCACGGCTGGATGACGATCCCGACCACGCCGGTGAGCAGGCCCGCGGTGCGGAAGTTCAGCCAGCGCGGCAGTGCGTTCGCGAAGTCGTACGACGGACTCACCACGTTGGCCGCGACGTTGCAGGACATCGTCGCCAGGATCGCCATGATCAGGCCGATCGTGACGATCACCGGGTTCTGGAACCGGCGGGTCAGCTCGACCGGGTCCCAGATCGCCGAACCGTAGAGCACCACCGTGCCGGACGTGGTGATGATCGAGACCAGTGCGATGAACGACATCGTGGTCGGCAGGCCGATGATCTGGCCCCACACCTGCGCCCGCTGGCCCTTACCGAACCGGGTGAAGTCGGGCATGTTCAGCGACAGCGTCGCCCAGAACGCGATCATGCCCATCAGCGACGGCGCGAAGATCTTCCAGAAGTCGGCGTCCCAGCCGAGCTTGGACGGCTGCGACAGGATCGGCCCGAAGCCGCCGGCCTTCACCAGGACCGCCACCATCAACGCCAGGAACGCGATCGTCACCAGCGGCGCGGCCCAGTTCTCGAACCGGCGCAGACCCTCGATACCGCGGAAGATCAGCGCCATCTGCAGTACCCAGAAGAACAGGAAACTCAGCCACATCGTCCACGGGTGCCCGCCGATCGCCGACGCGTTCGTCCAGCCCTTGCCGAACAGTTCGCCGACGATCACGAAGATCGCCTGCCCGCCGATCCAGGTCTGGATCCCGAACCAGCCGCAGGCGATGAACGCGCGCAGCAGCGCCGGGAAGTTCGCGCCGCGGACGCCGTAGAAGGCGCGCGCGAAGACCGGGAACGGGATGCCGTACTTCGTGCCGGCATGGCTGTTCAGCAACAGCGGGACCAGGACGATCAGGTTCCCGAGCGTGATCGTGAGGAACGCCTGCAGCCAGTTCATCCCGAGCGCGACCAGCCCGGACGCGAGCAGGTAGCTCGGGATGTTGTGCGCCATCCCCATCCACAAGGCGGCGTAGTTGTACGTCGTCCAGGTCCGCTCGGGCAACCGCGTCGGCGCGAGCTCGGCGTTCGCGTACGGACTGCTTCGGAGAGCTTCCGGATCCGCTAGCTCGACGCGTCCGTCGGGATGAACCGTTTGTATGGCCATGAGTCCCACCCCATCCGGTCGGGCGATGTCCGTTGCGAACAAGTTGCGGGACCGGATGACGTCATGTCAACGGACAATTACCTATCCGGGGCCGAGCAGCGGGAGGCTCGGGCGTTGCGGCGTACCGAGGACGGCGTAGCCGCGGCGGATCGCGTCCTGGAGTTTGTCGACCGGCCACGGCCAGTCGTCGGTGTGCTTGAGCGCGTCCTCGAGCGACGTACCGGCGTGGTGCAGGGTCGAGATGGTGTTCGCGACCTTGCCCAGCTCGATCGCCTGGTCGTGCGCGAACTCCAGGTCGACGACCGCGCCGTGACCCGGGACGATCCGCACGTCCTGCGGCATCATGCCGACCACGGCCTGGATCGTGTCCGGCCACTCCAACGGGAACGAGTCCTCGCCGTACGACGGCGGCGCCGACTCCTCGAGCAGGTCGCCGACGAAGAACACGTGCACGTCCGGTACGGCGACCACCGCGTCGCCGGAGGTGTGCCCGTTGCCGACCCAGAGCAGCTCGACCCGCCGGTCGCCGAGGTCGATCACCTTCGCGGCGGCGAACGTCGTACCGGCCAGCTTTTCCTCGGCGGCGGCGTTCTCGTGCAGGTAGACCTCGGCACCCTCGAAGACGCTGTTGCCGTTCACGTGGTCGAAATGGGCATGCGTGTTGACAACCCACTTCACCGGCAGGTCCGTGAGCTCGCGGATCTGTTCGCGCAACTGCTCGGCCTCTTCGATGGTCGCCCGGGTGTCGATCACCAGCGCCCCGTCCACACCGACGACCAAACCGACGTTCAGATCCCATTCGTCATACCGCCGAACCCACGTGCGGTCCCCCAGCTCGGCCCAAGCGCTCATAGGCCTGACATTACTTGGCCGCTTCCAGAACTTCCGGCCCAGGTGGTGAGAGTAACGGTTGGCAAGCCCTCTCCTTGCGACTTAAGGTCGCAAGTGTTCCGATCGGAACTCCGAAACTTTCGAAGGGTGGCCGTGGTGACGACACGACGTGCGGTAGTGGTCCGGGGTGGCTGGGAAGGGCACTCGCCGGTCGAGGCGACCGACCTGTTCATCCCGTACCTGAAGGACAACGGCTACGAGGTGACGGTCTCCGACACCACCGCGGCCTACCTCGAGCTGGACGGCGTCGACCTCGTCGTGCAGTGCGTGACGATGAGCGAGATCGAGGACGACCACTTCAAGGGCCTGGAGGCGGCGATCCGGCGCGGTACCGGGTTCGCCGGCTGGCACGGCGGGATCGCGGACTCGTTCCGGAAGAACGTCGACTACAGCTTCATCACCGGCGGGCAGTTCATCTCGCACCCGCACGGCTTCACCGACTACCGGGTGGACATCATTGCGGATCACCCGATCGTCGAGGGCATCAAGCACTTCGACGTGCACACCGAGCAGTACTACATCCACTACGACCCGACCAACACGGTGCTCGCCACCACGACGTTCGAGTCGCACCCCGACTACCCGTGGATCGAGGGCGCGGTGATGCCGGCGATCTGGACCCGGACCTGGGGCGAGGGCAAGGTCTTCGTCTGCACGGTCGGCCACAAGCTGGACGACCTGGAGACGCCCGAGGTACGCACGATCATCGAGCGGGGGCTGCTGTGGGCGAGCAAGTGACCGGAGTCGGCATCGTCGGTACCGGCGTCATTTCCGGTACCTACCTGGACCACCTCGCCAAGCTCCCCGGCGTCGACGTGGTCGCGGTCGCGGACCTGGACGTCTCGCGCGCTCAAGCCATCGCGGACCAGAACCCGGGCATCCGCGCGGTGTCACCGGAGGAGCTCTACGCGGCCGACGACGTCGACATCGTCCTCAACCTCACGATCCCGGCTGCCCACGCCGCCGTACACCAGGCGGCGATGGAGGCCGGCAAGCACGTGTACGGCGAGAAGCCGCTGGCCATGGACCGTGCCGAAGCGGAACCGCTGCTGAAGTACGCCGCTGCCAACGACCTGCGTATCGGCTGTGCACCGGACACGGTCCTCGGCACCGGCACCCAGACGGCGCGTGCGGTGATCGACCGTGGTGACATCGGCACCCCGCACGCGGCGACCGCGTTCATGGTGACCCCCGGCCACGAGCTGTGGCACCCGGCGCCCGAGTTCTATTACCGCCCCGGCGGCGGTCCGGTCCTCGACATGGGCCCGTACTACGTGACCAGCCTGGTGACGCTGCTCGGTCCGGTCGTCCGGGTCACGGCCCGCGCGGGCCGGGCGAAGCAGCAGCGGAAGATCCACACCGGACCACGCGCTGGGACCGTCTTCGACGTCGAGGTGCCGACGCACGTCACCGGCGTACTGGAGCACGAGTCGGGCGCGCTGACCACCGTGCTGATGTCGTTCGACGTCTGGGCCGGGCGGCTGCCCCGGATCGAGGTCCACGGCACGGACGGCAGCCTGTCCGTCCCGGACCCGAACGGATTCGACGGCGCCGTCGAGATCGTGACCCCGGATCAGCGCGAGTGGACCGAGGTTCCGGTCGCCGGCGGGTACGCCGGGACGGGCCGCGGGGTCGGTGTCGCGGACATGGCCCGGGCCTTGCGCACGGGCGAGCCACACCGGGCGTCGGGGGAGCTGGCGTACCACGTGCTCGACGTACTGGAGTCGTTCATCGACTCCGCCGTACAGGATCAGCCGCTTGATGTGGCCAGTACAGTGACACGTCCGGCGCCGGTTCCGTTGGGAGCCTCACCCGAGACCGCCTAGACTGGCACTCTGAACGACGGAGTGCCAAGGGTCCGAAAGGGTGGTGCGCGTGCTGGACGACCGCAAGCTGGATGTGCTCCGCGCCATCGTCGAGGACTACGTCGCGACCCATGAGCCGATCGGGTCGAAGGCACTCGTGGACCGGCACAACCTCGGGGTCTCCCCGGCCACCGTACGTAACGACATGGCCGCGCTGGAGGAGGAGGGGTACATCACCCAGCCGCACACCAGCGCCGGCCGGATCCCGACCGACGCCGGCTACCGGCTGTTCGTCGACAAGCTGAGCACGGTCAAGACGCTGTCGGCGGCGGAGAAGCGGGCGATCACGTCGTTCCTGGCCGGTGCGGTCGACCTGGACGACGTGGTCCGCCGGACCGTGCGGCTGCTCGCCCAGATCACCCGCCAGGTCGCCATCGTGCAGTACCCGTCGCTCAACCGGTCGAGCGTGCGGCACATCGAGGTCGTCACGATGAGTCCACGCCGGCTACTGCTCGTGTTGATCACCAGCAACGGGCGGGTCGAGCAGCGGCTAGTCGAACATCCCCAGGACGTCGACGAGCAGCTGATCGCCGACCTGCGCTCCCGGCTGAACTCAGCCCTCGCCGGTCAGCGCCTCACCGACGCGGCCACCTCACTGGCCGGCGTGCCCGACCTGTTCGCGCCGGCCGACCGGCCGCTGGTCTCGTCGATCGTCACCACGCTGTTCGAGGCGTTCACCGACGAGGTCGGCGAGCAGCGGATCGCGGTCGGCGGCGCCGCCAACCTGACCCGGTACGGCGACGACTTCGAGCGGAACGTGAAGCCGGTGCTGGAGGCCCTCGAGGAGCACGTCATCCTGCTCAAACTGCTCGGCGAGGCGACCAACCCGCAGACGCTGACCGTTCGGATCGGCCACGAGAACCCGTACGAGGAGCTCGCCACCACCTCGGTGGTCGCGACCGGGTACGGGTCCAAGTCGGAGGTACTGGCCACCCTCGGCATCGTCGGGCCGACGCACATGGACTACCCGAGCACGATGGGCGCCGTACGGGCCGTCGCGCGCTACGTCAGCCAGATCCTGGCTGAGTCATGATTCAAATGAAGACAACCCCCTGGTCTGGAGTATGAGCACCGATTACTACGCCGTCCTAGGTGTCAGCCGTGACGCGTCACCGGACGAGATCAAGAAGGCGTACCGCAAGCTGGCACGCCAGTACCACCCGGACGTCAACGACTCCGAGGACGCGCACCAGAAGTTCCAGGAGATCGGGCGTGCGTTCCAGGTGCTCAGCGACCCGCAGAAGCGGCAGCTGCACGACCTCGGCGGCGACCCGTTCGCCTCCGCGGCCGGCGGGCCGGGCGGGGCTGGGTTCGGCCAGGCGTTCACGTTCACCGACATCATGGACGCATTCTTCGGCCAGACCGGCGGCGCGACCCGTGGACCGCGGCCGCGCACCCGGCGCGGCCAGGACGCGTTGATCCCGCTCCGGATCGACCTGGCCGAGGCCGCGTTCGGTACGACGCGCGAGCTCAAGGTCGACACCGCCGTCCTCTGCCCGACCTGTAGCGGATCCGGCGCGGCGGCCGGGTCCGAGCCGGTGACCTGCGAGATCTGCCACGGGCGCGGTGAGGTGACGCACACGCAGCGGTCGTTCCTCGGTGAGGTGCGGACGATGCGTCCCTGCCCGAACTGCCGCGGCTACGGGACCACCATCCCGAACCCGTGCGTCGAGTGCTCCGGCGACGGGCGGGTGCGCTCCCGCCGGACCGTCACCGTGAAGATCCCCGGCGGCGTCGACACCGGCACCCGCGTGCAGCTGTCCGGTCAGGGCGAGGTCGGCCCCGGCGGCGGCCCGGCCGGCGACCTGTACGTCGAGATCGAGGTCGAGCCGCACGACATCTTCACCCGCAACGGTGACGATCTGCACTGCACGGTCACGCTCCCGATGACGGCCGCCGCGCTCGGTACGACGATCGACCTGCCGACCCTCGAGGGCGAGACGACGCCGCTCGAGGTCCGCCCCGGGACCCAGTCGGGGACGACGCAGACGCTGACCGCGCGCGGCGTACCGCGGTTGCGGCATGCCGGGCGGGGTGACCTGATCGTCCAGGTGATCGTGGAGACCCCGACGAAGCTCGACGACGCCCAGGCCGACCTGCTCCGCCAGCTCGCCATCGCCCGCGACGAGGAACGCCCCCAGGGTCAGGTCCAAGCCACGCACAAGAGCGTCTTCGGCCGCCTCCGCGACGCCTTCGGCGCGCACTAGCAGCCGTGGGTGTCGCGGTGTTCTTCCTCGCCGAGCTCGGCGAGGAAGAACTGGTACTCGACGGGGCCGAGGGCCGGCATGCCGCGGTCGTACGGCGGATCGGGCCGGGGGAGCGGGTCCGGCTGACCGACGGACGGGGTGCCTGGGCCGAGGGGTCTGTGGTCGCCGCGTCCAAGGTGGGCCTGACGGTGGCCGTGGACGAGCGGGGCAGTACGCCGGCCGCGGACCCGCGGGTCGTCGTGGTGCAGGCCGTGCCGAAGGGCGAGCGCGCTGAGCTCGCGGTGGAGATGCTGACCGAGGTCGGCGTCGACGTCATCGTCCCGTGGAACGCCGACCGCAGCCAGTTCCGCGCCAACCCGGAACGCGTCGAGAAGCTGCTCGCGAAGTGGCAGTCGTGGTCCTTCGAGGCCAGCAAACAGTCCCGCCGCACCTGGTTCACCGAGGTCGCTCCACTCGCGTCAACGTCGGACGTCGCCGCGTTGCTCGCCACCGCGGCGCTCCCGGTCGTCCTGCACGAGGAAGCCACGGTCCCCCTCGCCACCCTCGACCTACCACGGACAGGCATCATCGTCATCGTGATCGGGCCTGAGGGTGGGTTGACTCCAGCGGAGCTCTCGTCCTTCGCCGTCCCGCCGGTCCGCCTCGGCGACACCGTCCTCCGAACGTCAACGGCGGGCGTTGCAGCCGCCTCCGCCCTGCTGTCCCGCTCCCGCTGGCGCTAATCGCGAACAGCCTGCTGGTACGCCGCGAGCATGTCCGCGTCGTCGATGCTCCCGTGGTGGTGGATCTGCTGCCACGAACCGTCGTACCTGAAGACCCTGGTGGTACGGATCTGCAGCGGACGGTCGCCCAAATAGCTGCCAACCTCCCGCCCGGCGAATACCACCGAGTCGTCCAGCCAGTACGTCGCCGCGTCGCCGAACGTCACCTGGACGTTCAAGCTGCCCGCGAACACCCGCCTGTAGAGGTCCCGCACCGCCTCCCGGCCGCGCAGAATCCCTCCGACCGGGTTGTTCAGCTGGACCAACGGATCGTCCGCCCAGCCGTCGACGAGCACGTCCAGGTCCTTGTTGTTGAGCGCGTAGTAGAACGTCTCCAGCGCGGCCAGCGCGCCCTCCCGCCCCGCCGCGCGGGCCTCCGCAACTCGCGGTCGCGCGTCCGGCCCGTACCTGTAGTCGACTAGTTCGATCATCACCAGCACCTCGCTACGCTGTTAGACAGATACCGAACACAACTGTACGACGAGGATCGAACATTATGGCTGTCGAGACCGCCAGAGCCCGGACGCTCACCCATGCCGACCCGGCCGGGGTGCCGCTCCAGGCGGCCCTCGACGCGCTCGCGGACCCGGTCCGGCGCTCGATCCTGCGCGACCTGGCCGCCCACGACGACTGGACCCGCGCCTGCGGCACCTTCGACCTGCCGATCAAGAAGGCGACCGCCAGCCACCACTTCGCCGTCCTGCGCTCCGCCGGCCTGATCGAGCAGCGCGATGAGGGTGCTCGTCGCCTCAACCGGCTGCGCCGCGCCGAGTTCGACGCCGCGTTCCCCGGCCTGCTCGCCGCCACCATCGACCGCGCGGACTGACCCCGCGCTAGCTGACCACGATCGACTTGGTGTCGGTGTCGGTGATACTCCCGTCGGCCGGCGAAACCAGGTACACGCTGATCTGCCACGGGCCTGGGCTGAGCATGAGCTGGAACGAGTACGACGAGAAGGTCTGGCCCTCCTTCGTGTTCGTGAAGCCCTTCCGCACCTCGCGGGTCTTCACGTTCGTCGCCTGGTAGTTGACGGTCGACTCGAACGCGGCCGCCACACCCTGCACGGTCACCGACGGGTCGAGCGCCTCGTTCTCCGACGGCGAGTCGATCCACACCAGCGCCTGGACGTCGGCCGCCTGCGCCCGGTCGAGCGGCTGGGTGGCGTCGATCTGCCCGAACAGCCGCGGTACGGTCTGCCCGCCCTCGGTCACGCGGATCGGCGTCTGGTTGTCCTGCAACGCGCCCTGAACGGTGTACACGAGCTGCTGCGCCGCCACGCGCGCGACGTCCGGGTCCAAGGTGGCCTTCGGCAACTGCTTGAAGTCGACCGTCACCGCGTCGTCCGTGCGCGTCACCGTGTTCACCGCGGCGCCACGCCACACCGAGAAGTAGTCCGGGTCGGCGGGCTGCTTCGTCGTCATGATCCGGACCGCCTGCTCCGCCGGGTGCCCGCTCACCTTCGTCCAGGTGCGGTACAGCCGGGCCGACCGCTTCTTCGGTACGCCGATCTGCTCGCCGAGCCAGTAGACCGGGACGAGCTGGTTCTTGACGGTCTCCTCCGGTACGCCGCGGTCCGTCGGGCCGGCGGTCTTCACCGACGGGCTCGGCACCGGCGACGCGGTCAGTACCGACGGCGCCTGGCTTTCGGGCAGGGCGGTCGAGGTGTTCGCCGTACCTTGCCCGGCGACCGAGTCACCGTCGTTCGCGGTGGTGTCCGAGCCGTTGAACACGGTGAAGGCTCCGACGGCCGCCGCGGTACCGACCGCGGCCACGCCGGCGGTCAGGAACCACGGGCGCAGCCTGGACGGCCGCTGGGCGTGTGCGCGGGCGCGGATCTCGAGCAGCGCGTCGGCCGGCTCGATCCGGTCCGCCTCCTCGCGGAGGGCCCGGCGCATCACCTCGTCGAACGGATCCTTCTGCTGGTCACTCATGCGTTCTGCTCCAGGAGCTGGCGCAGCGACTTGGTCGCGCGCGCGGCATGACTCTTCACGGAACCCCGGGTGATGCCCATCGTGTCGGCGATCTCCGCCTCCGACAGGTCACCGTAATACCGCAGGACCATCACGGTGCGTTGCTTCTCCGGCAGGGTCCGCATCGCCTCGATCACCCGGTCGGTCTCGGCGGTGCGCAGGACGGCCTGTTCGGCACTGGGTTCGTCGGGCAGCGACCGCGGGGTATGCCGGTCGACCACCACCAGGTGGCGCTGGCGGGACCGGCAGCGGTTCACCACCGCGGTCCGCAGGTACGCGAGGGCCTTGTGGGGGTCGCGCAACCGGTTCCACCGGCCGTGCATCGCGACGAACGCGTCCTGCACGATCTCTTCGGCCGTGCCGGTGTCGCGCAGCAGCAGGCTCGCGAGGCGGACGAGCGAGGTGTAATGCGCCGTGTACACAGCCGTCAGCGCCTCGTCGGCATCCCACGAGGACTCATGTGTCACGCACTCTTCGTACACCACGGCCGGTTGTGCCACGAAAAGACGACGCCAAGACTGCGTCCCAGGTTGACAACAGCATGCACCGATCGGGCGCGATTCTGTAGGCACGAAGCAGGCGTCCCGGCGAATTCCGAGTGAGGCTGTCGGACGGGACGGCTAGCATGGGAGGTCCCATCACGTTTATTCAGGAGGAAGAGCCTGTCCAGGCCACGCAGTATCGAACCGGAGGCGCGCCCGAACGGCGCGGTTTCAGGTGCAGGCACCAGCACGCAGGCGTCGCACAAGATCGTCGTGCCGAACAGCATCGACATGGTGGCGCTGCTCGGAGCCCGGGACGAGTTCCTCCGCATCATCGAGAGGCTGTTCGCCGCCGACATCATGGTTCGCGGCAACGAGATCACGCTCAACGGTGAGCCGGCCGAGCTGGCCCTGGCCGAGCGGCTGATCGACGAGCTGATCGCGGTGATCCGGACCGGGCACGGGCTGACCGCGGACTCGGTCGAGCGGAGTATCGCGATGGTCAAGCAGGCCACCGCCGAGAGCCCGGCCGACGTGCTGACGCAGAACATCCTGTCCAGCCGCGGCCGTACGATCCGGCCGAAGACGCTGAACCAGAAGCGCTACGTCGACGCGATCGACAAGAACACGATCGTGTTCGGGATCGGCCCGGCCGGTACCGGCAAGACCTACCTGGCGGTGGCCAAGGCGGTCCAGGCGCTGCAGGCCAAGGAGGTCAACCGGATCATCCTGACCCGGCCGGCCGTCGAGGCCGGCGAGCGGCTCGGCTTCCTGCCCGGCACCCTGTCGGAGAAGATCGACCCCTACCTGCGGCCGCTGTACGACGCACTGCACGACATGCTCGACCCGGAGTCCATCCCGCGGCTGATGACCGCCGGCACGATCGAGATCGCCCCGCTGGCCTACATGCGCGGCCGGACGCTGAACGACGCCTACATCATTCTGGACGAGGCGCAGAACACCTCGCCGGAGCAGATGAAGATGTTCCTCACCCGGCTCGGCTTCGGCTCGAAGATGGTCGTCACCGGCGACGTCACCCAGGTCGACCTGCCGAACGGGACGAATTCCGGGCTCAAGGTGGTGCAGGAAATTCTCGACGGCGTCCAGGATCTGGCATTCTGCCGGTTGACATCGCATGACGTGGTCCGGCACAAGCTGGTCGGCCGGATCGTGTCGGCGTACGAAAACTACGAAGGCAGTGCTGATTCCCACCGATGAACGTCGAGGTCAACAACGAGTCCGGCGTGGAGATCGACGCGCACGGACTGATGCGGCTCAGCCGGTTCGTGATGTCGTCGCTGCGGCTGCACCCGGAGTGTGAGCTGTCGATCAAGCTGGTCGACGAGGACACCATGGCGCGGTACCACGTCGAGTTCCTGGACCTGCCGGGTCCGACCGACGTGATGTCGTGGCCGATGGACGAGCTCCGACCGGGTTCGGACGGCGACGCGGACGAGGACCTGCCGCTCGGGCACCTGGGCGACATCGCCCTGTGCCCGACGGTGGCCGCCGCCCAGGGCGCGAAGGCCGGCCACGGGACGTGGGCCGAGCTGGAGCTGCTCACCGTGCACGGCATCCTGCACCTGCTCGGCTACGACCACGCGGAACCCGCCGAGAAAGCGGAGATGTGGGACGTCCAGGGCCGCCTGCTGGAAGCATGGCGCGCACCTGGAAACCGTATCGAGGCGTGATACTGCCATGACATCCCACGACCTCGTTCTGCTGGTTGTGGCTGCGGTGCTCGTTCTGCTGGCCGGGCTGTTCGCCGCGGCCGAGGCGGCGCTGTCGTCGTACTCGAAGGTGCGCGCGAACGAGCAGGTCGAGCTGGGCAACCTGCGCGCGCTCCGGCTCCGCGACCTGCTCTCCGACGCCCCGCGGTACCTGAACTCGCTGCTCCTGCTCCGGCTGAGCTGCGAGATCACCGCGATCGTCCTGGTCACCCAGGCGTTGTCCGAGGTCCTCTCGGTGACCTGGGAACACATCCTGATCACCGCCGTGGTGATGGTGCTGGTCTCGTACGTGATCATCGGCGTCGCGCCGCGGACGCTCGGCCGGCAGCACTCGGACCGGTTCGCGATCCTCTCGGCCGGTCCGGTGATGACCGTGACCCGGATCCTCGGTCCGTTGCCGAAGGTGCTGATCATGCTCGGCAACGCGCTCACCCCGGGCAAGGGGTTCGCCGAAGGCCCGTTCGCGACCGAGGCCGAGCTGCGCGCGCTGGTCGACTACGCGGAGAAGTCCGCGGTGATCGAGTCCGGCGAGCGGCAGATGATCCACTCGGTGTTCGAGCTCGGCGACACCATCGTCCGCGAGGTGATGGTGCCGCGGACCGACATGGTGTTCATCGAGAAGCACAAGAAGCTCCGCCAGCTCACCTCGCTGGCGCTGCGTTCGGGGTACTCGCGGATCCCGGTGATCGGTGAGTCGCTCGACGACATCGTCGGCGTCGTCTACCTCAAGGACGTGATGCGCCGCGTCTACGACAACGCCCAGGCCGAGTCCACCGAACGGGTCGAGTCGGTGATGCGGCCGTGCATGTACGTCCCGGACTCCAAGCCCGTCGACGAGCTGCTGCGCGAGATGCAGGCCGCGCGGATGCACCTCGCGATCGTCGTCGACGAGTACGGCGGTACGGCGGGGCTGGTCGCGATCGAGGACATCCTCGAGGAGATCGTCGGCGAGATCACCGACGAGTACGACGAGGACCCGGACTCGGTGCAGCACCTGGCCGACGGCGCGTACCGGGTGTCGGCCCGGCTGCCGATCGACGAGCTGGGCGAGCTGTTCGGCGTACCGCTGGACGACGACGACGTGGACACCGTGGGCGGCCTGATGGCCAAGCTGCTCGGGAAGGTACCGATCCCCGGCGCCGAGGTCGCGATCGAGGGCCTGTCGCTGACCGCGGAGCGCCCGTCCGGCCGCCGGAACCAGGTAGGTACGGTTCTGGTACGCCGCGAGGAGCCATCTCCCGCGCCGCACGACCAGAACCACCAGCACGCCTGATCGCCTGAGGAGTACCTTTGTCTGACCTGTCCGCCGAGGACACCAAACTCGTCACGCTGGCCCGGGCCGCGCGCGCTCGTACCCGTGCGGTCGAAGGCGCCGCCGTACGGGACAGCGACGGGCGGACGTACGCCGCCTGCACCGTGGCGCTCGACAACGTCGAGCTGACCGCGCTGCAGCTCGCGGTCGCGATGGCGCTCGCGTCCGGGGTGAAGGGTCTGGAGGCGGCCGCGGTGGTCACCGACGGCGACGCGCCGGACATCCAGGTCGTCCGGCACTTCGCCGGTGCCAACATTCCCGTCGTAGTTGCCCTGGGCACCGGAGAGGTCCACGATGTCGTCCACACCTGAGAACTTCAAGGCCGGTTTCGCCTGTTTCGTCGGCCGGCCGAACGCGGGCAAGTCCACGCTCACCAACGCGCTGGTGGGGCAGAAGATCGTGATCACCTCGTCCAAGCCGCAGACCACGAGACACGCCGTCCGCGGCATCGTGCACCGGCCGGACGCGCAGCTGATCCTGGTCGATACACCCGGTCTGCACAAGCCGCGCACGCTGCTCGGCGAGCGGCTGAACGACCTGGTCAAGACCACCTGGGCCGAGGTCGACGTGATCGCTGTCTGCCTGCCGGCCAGCGACAAGATCGGCCCCGGTGACCGGTTCCTGGTCAGCGAGGCGGCCAAGGTCGCGAAGACCCCGAAGGTTGCCCTGGCCACCAAGGCCGACCTGGTCTCGCCCGACCGGATGGTCGAGCACCTCGCCGAGATCCAGGCGCTGGGGGAGTCGGTCGGGATCGAGTGGGCGTCGGTCGTCCCGGTGTCGGCGACGTCCGGGTTCCAGGTCGACGTGGTCGCCGACGAACTGGTGAAGCTGCTGCCGGAGGGCTTCCCGCTGTATCCCGACGGGGACATCACGGACGAGCCCGAGGAGACGCTGGTCGCGGAGCTGATCCGCGAGGCCGCGCTGGAGGGCGTCCGGGACGAGCTGCCGCACTCGATCGCCGTCACCATCGACGAGATGAACCTGCGCGAGGACCGGCCGGCCGACAAGCCGCTGCTCGACATCTACGCGAACATCTTCCTCGAGCGGGAGAGCCAGAAGGGCATCGTGATCGGCCACAAGGGTGCCCGGCTGCGCGAGGTCGGCGCGGCCGCGCGCAAGCAGATCGAGGCCCTGCTCGGCACGCCGGTCTATCTCGACCTGCACGTCAAGATCGCGAAGAACTGGCAGACGGACGCGAAGAACCTTCGCAAGCTGGGCTTCTGATGCTGACCAACCCCGTGTACGCCGCTCTGACCGGGCCGCACGCGTCCTTCGCCGAGGTCCGCGGCAACGCCCGCCGCTACCCGGCCGCGGTCGCGCCGTTCCTGGGCCTGCCCGACGAGCCGACCGCGGCGGACTGGGCCGACGCGGCCGAGCTGCTCAAGGCCTCCGGCCCGGCCGCGCTGATGCGGCCCGAGTTCGACGTGCCGGACGGCATCAAGCTGGACAGGAGGTTCGACCTGGTCCAGTTCGTCGCCCCGCCCGACTTGCCCGCCGAGGACGCGGAAGCGGTCCGGCTCGGCGTGGACGACGTACCGGACATGCTGGCGCTGGTCGCGCTGACCGATCCGGGCCCGTTCCGGAGCCGCACGATCGAGCTCGGCACGTACCTCGGCATCCGCCGCGGCGGCGAGCTGGTCGCGATGGCCGGTACCAGGTTCAGCCTGCCGGGGTACGCCGAGATCAGCGCGGTCTGCACGCACCCGTCGGCCCGCGGTCAGGGCCTCGCCACCCGGCTGATCCGGGCCGTGGCCGCCCACGTCACCGCGACCTCCCGGACCCCGTTCCTGCACACCGGCGGCACCAACAGCACCGCGATCCGGCTGTACCACTCGCTGGGTTTCACCCTCTCCCATGAGATGAAGGTCACAATCGTCGAGGCGGTCTAGCCTGGAACAGTTGCAACAAGCTGCAACTGTGGCGCCTGCTGTCCCCCGCGCGCGTTATGCTCGCGCACGATCTCGAGGTTCATCGAGGTCGACCATGTCCTGAGGGGGACTCCCAGTATGAAACTCAAGCGCTTCGCGCTCGCCCTGGCCGGGGTCGGCATGCTCGCCGCGACGGCCGCCACCGGACCGGCCACCGCCGCCGTCCGGACCGACCCGACGCCCGGGATCGCCAAGGGCAATCTGAAGACCACGCCGAACACGAAGCTCGCCTCCGGCGGATGCCAGCAGGACGTGGGCTTCAACACCCCGACTCCGGCGATCAACGACGTCCTGGTGACACCGGGCAAGCCGCCGCGCCCCGAGTTCTACTCGGAGTTCCGCTTCGTCGGCACCCGGCTCAACACGACGTGGTACGGCGTGAAGACCGACGCGCACATCTACACCCACGGCCTGTTCGTGCAGGGCGGAACGCTCTACCGCAGCGTCACGTACTTCGACACCGACAACCCGCGGCCGACCTACGCGCGGATCGGCTCCGGCTGGAGCAGCTTCACCCAGCTGGTGACCTCGAACTACGCGATCACCGCGCCGAACCGCTCGTACCTGTACGGGCTGAGCACCAACGGCAGCCTGTACCGCTACGCGGCGTCGGGTGCGACCTTCCGGGCACTCGGCCACTTCCCGGGTTTCAAGGGCTTCAAGGCGATGACCGTGATCTCCGAGACCCCGACCTACGACACGCTGCTGATGACCACCAAGGCGGGCGCGCTCTGGACCGTCCACATCCCGGCCGCGGCCTCGACGAAGCCGGTCCTGAAGCTGGTCCGGAGCTCGGGCTTCGCGGCGTACGAGTCGCTGGCCGCCGTGGAGTGCGGTACCAGGGGCGGCACGCTGGTGACCGGTTTCGACAACGACACCGACTCGATCTACCAGTACGCGATGAGCAAGTTCAACGGCTCGAAGACCGCGGTCACGTCCTACGGCCGGGTCCCGGGCGCCACGGTGCCGGGCACCGGCATCTTCTCGATCACCGGCCACTGGAACCAGCTGGTCGGGGAGTGATCCTGCAGTAGTGCAGAGCCCGGGGGCGCCGCGTGCTGCGGCGCCCCCGGTCTGTTTCAGAGGTTCTTCTGGTAGTCCAGGAAGCGCGCGACGATGTGGTAGTTCAGCGCCTCGTTGATGCTGATCATGTGGTCGTTGGACTCCGCGTTCCAGGTGTCGATCTGGGTCAGCGCCGGCTCCTGCTCACGGAGCCAGAGCAGCATCGCGGACTTGAGCAGCGCGCCGAGGCGATGACCGCGGTGGTCGCGGGACACCGCGGTGTCGTGCTGCTCGCCGAGGTGCGGGCGCTCGCGCTCGACCGCGACCACGGTGTGACCGGCGAGTGCGCCGGTGTCCTTCGCGCGGGCGACCACCCGATAGACCGTCCGGTCGCTCTTGCGCTGCGCCTCTTCGTACGCGCGCAACCGCTCCGGCGTGAACACGTCGTCGTCCAGGTCGAGGTCGTCCTTCGGCGCGTCGTTGATCGACTCGACGACCGCGACCATCCCGTCGAGCATGTCGTCCGGCAGCGCGCCGGTGATCCGCACCAGTTCGTACCCGGACGCGGCCGCGGCGGACTCGTCGTACATCCGCTGGACCAGGTCCCAGTCGAGGCCGGCCAGCTCCTGACGGCGGTTCACCTCGACGGACTTCTGCTCGAGCCCGTGCCGCGCCGCGAACGCCTGCGCATTCGGCAGATCGATCGCGCCGAGCCCGGTCCCGGTACGGCCCAGCTCACGGGTGAGCTGTTCGCCGTACTCGAACAGCGCCGAGCCGATCCCGCGACCGCGGTGGTCGGGGTGCACCTTGATGTCCAGCCAGGTCTTGTCGGTGTTCTCGTACCGCGGGATGTCGATCGTCAGCACGCCGACGGCCGTCCCGTCGTCCTCGCGGGCGAGGTATGCCCCCGGCGGCTCCAGGTCCCACCCGTAGCGCAGCATGTTCGCGAACGTCCGCGGCGTGTGCTGGACCAACTCCGGGCAATCCAGCTTCCACCCGGCCGAGTCCACGGCAACAGCGTCCGCACAACCGACCTCGTCGTCGGCCGACAACTTGATGATCTCCACGCCCACAGGGTCCCCGGAACACACGGTTACCGCACCTGGTTTATCCCTGGTCGAGAAGTTCCTCGCTGAGCTTCCACAGCCGCTGCGCGTTGTCCGGGTCGATCGCGTACGGCAGGACGCCGAACGCGCCCGGAGTAACGGCCAGCACCTCGGTGTCCGGTACGTCGGACGTGTGCACCGTGGCGATGTCGACGTCCTCGCAGTACACCCCGCCGTACCCCTCGAGTTTGGGACTGACCGCACACCACACCTGCGTCGCCGCGCCCTGCTCGGCCGTCTTCAGCCCGCGGGCAGGGTCGATGATCGGCTCGTAGTTCTCGTCCAGGAAGCCACCCGCTCGCAGGATCTCGCGGTCCGCGTTCCGGGCCAGGTGCGTGATGATGCTGCCCGGGTGCACCGCGAACGCCCTGATGCCGTGCGCCTGCTCGCGCCGGTCCAACTCGACGGCGAACAGCACGTTCGCGGTCTTCGACTGCCCGTACGCCGAGTACGGCGTGTACTCCCGGCGCTCGAAGTTCGGGTCCTCGAAGTCGACCGCGCTGTAGCGATGGCCACGCGACGACACCGCCACCACCCGTGCGCCCCCGGCCTTCCGCAACGCCGGCAGCAACCGCGTCGCGAGCTGGAAATGGCCGAGATGGTTCGTCGCGAACTGCGACTCGTACCCGCGGGCGTCCCGGGTCAGCGGGTTCGCCATGATCCCCGCACTGTTCACCAGGATGTGCAGCGGCTGCCCGCCGGCCAGGAACCGGTCCGCGAGGCGTCGATGCTCACCGGATCGAGCAGATCCAGGTGCTCGACCGTCACCCCGGCGATGTCGTCCAGCTGCTGGGCCGCCCGCGCGACGTCACGCGCCGGCACGACGACCTCGGCGCCGGCGGCCCGGAACGCGCGGACCGTCTCCTTGCCCAGCCCGGAGTACCCACCGGTGACGACTGCGACCTTCCCGTGCAGATCGACGCCGTCGAGTACGTCGTACGTCGTGGAGGCGGCGCTGAATCCGGAACCCATTGGTGTCTGCATGCTTCGACGGTAGGCGGGACCGCCCGGACGCAGAATGCTTGAGAGTGCCGACAACTTGCGCGATAGTACGGATATGACCGATCCGCTCACCGAGACGCTCGCGCTCACCGAGGCACGCTGCCACGTCTCGCGAGGGTTCGAGGCGATCGGCGACTGGGCGCTGCACTACCCGGCGTCGAACCGGCTCAAGTTCAGCGCCGTGGTCGAGGGCACCTGCTGGATCGACTTCGACGACGAGCTGCCGACCGGCCGGATCGAGCTGATGCCGGGGGACATCGTGCTGTTCGACGGCCGGCACGAGTTCGTGAAGGGCAACTCCGACGCCGTACCGATCGGGGACGCGGTCGCCGCGTTCGGCACCACCGACGGTCCGATCGCCCGGTTCGGCAGTGGCACCACGACTG
Source organism: Kribbella jejuensis (assembly GCF_006715085.1). Classification (NCBI taxonomy): domain Bacteria; kingdom Bacillati; phylum Actinomycetota; class Actinomycetes; order Propionibacteriales; family Kribbellaceae; genus Kribbella; species Kribbella jejuensis. Next base: position 1,506,643 of record NZ_VFMM01000002.1, read on the forward strand.
GCATCGGACCGCGGGTCGTGGGCGTCGGCGGGCACGTCAGCCTGAACCGCACCGGTGAGGAACTGCTGATGCGCGCGCTGCCGCCGGTGCTGCATCTGCGGGCCACCGACGACCGGGCCGCGACCTTCCACTGGCTGTTGCACAGGTTGTTGCGCGAGGCATCGACCGCGGACCTCGGCGCGAGCCTGGCCGCCGCCGACGTCGCGCACCTGCTCTTCCTGGAGGCGTTGCGCGCCTGCCTCGCGGAGGTCGACGCGCTGCCGGTCGGCTGGCTGCGCGCGATTGCCGACGAGCGGATCGGCCCCGCGCTGCGCCTGATGCACGACCACCCTGGTCGCGCCTGGCAGCTCGAGGAGCTGGCCCGGGCGGTCGCGATGTCCCGGACGACGTTCGCCGAGCGCTTCCGTTCGGTCGCCGGCGTCCCGCCACTCACGTACCTGCTCAACTGGCGGATGCGCCTGGCCGAGCGAGCTCTGCGCGACGGCGATCAGCCGATGTCAGCCGTCGCGCACTCGCTCGGCTACACCTCCGACAGTGCGTTCAGCAACGCCTTCAAACGCGTCAACGGCATCGCGCCCCGCCGCTATCGCGAGGCGGCGCGGGCGGCTCGTGCGGATGCCGGCGCAGAGGAAGCCGCTACGGCTTAGGCATCCCGTAGGCGTGGTCGACCGTCATCGAGAGCACCAGGCGCTTGTCCTGGACCATCACCGCGCGGTACTCGTCCCAGTCCGGGTGCTCGCCGGACGCGGTCCGGTAGTAGTCGACGAGGTCCTCCACCACGACGTCGTGCGGGTCGGCGGCGACCGGGCTGAGTTCGGCCTTGCCCTCGAGTACGACGTACGAGCGGCCGCCCGGGCCGTCGACGTACAAGCTCGCCCGCGGGTCGCGGCGCAGGTTTCTTGTCTTGGCGCGGTCGTCGGTCAGTGAGACCCTGATGCGATTCCCGTCGTACACATAGGTGACGTTGGACAGCTGCGGCCTGCCGTCACGCTTGATCGTCACCAGCACCCCGAGCCCGTGCGTACCGATCCGGTCGAGAAGAGTTTCTGTCATGCGATCACCCTATGAATTCAAGCGCTGTTGAAGGCAAGAAACGGACCCCGGTTCGACGGGGTGGGGGTGTTGTGCATAGACTCGCAGGCACTATGCGGCACCAGCTTCTCCTCCTTCGCTGCCGCGGCGAGGCCTGACAAGGCCGGTTCCCTCGCCGCGGAGTCTTGACGTACGCCGGTCGTCCCGCACGACACCCGTACTTCCGAGGAGAACCCCCGTGGCACCGAAGAACCAGCCCAAGCCTGTTCAGCAGCCGTCCGGTATGCCGATCCACCGCTACCGCGCGTTCCCGCCGATCGACCTGCCGGACCGCACCTGGCCGGCCAAGTCCGTCGACCGCACGCCGCGCTGGCTGTCCACCGACCTCCGCGACGGCAACCAGGCGCTGGTCGAGCCGATGTCGCCGGCCCGCAAGCGGCGGATGTTCGACCTGCTGGTGAAGATGGGCTACAAGGAGATCGAGGTCGGCTTCCCGAGCGCCAGCCAGTACGACTTCGACTTCGTCCGGAGCCTGATCGAGGACGACGTGATCCCGGACGACGTGACGATCTCGGTGCTGACCCAGGCCCGCGAGGAGCTGATCGAGCGCACCGTACAGTCGCTGCAGGGCTCGCCGAAGGCGACCATCCACCTGTACAACGCGACCGCGCCGCTGTTCCGCCGGGTGGTGTTCAACGTCGACAAGGCCGAGTGCCGCGCGATCGCCGTCCGCGGCACCGAGACCGTGATGAAGTACGCCGACGAGATCCTCGGCGACTGCGAGTTCGGGTACCAGTACAGCCCGGAGATCTTCACCGGGACCGAGCTGGAGTTCGCGCTCGAGGTGTGCGAGGCGGTCAGCGACGTCTGGCAGCCGGCCGAGGGTCGCGAGATCATCCTGAACCTGCCGGCCACGGTCGAGATGTGCACCCCGAACGTGTACGCCGACCAGATCGAGTGGTTCGCCCGGAACCTCACCCGCCGCGAGCACAGCGCGATCAGCCTGCACCCGCACAACGACCGCGGTACGGCGGTGGCCGCCACCGAGCTGGCGCTGATGGCCGGCGCGGACCGGGTCGAGGGCTGCCTGTTCGGCCACGGCGAGCGGACCGGCAACGTCGACCTGGTGACGCTGGGGATGAACCTGTTCAGCCAGGGCATCGACCCGCAGATCGACTTCTCCGACATCGACGAGATCCGCCGGACGGTCGAGTACTGCACGCAGATGCGGGTCCCGGAGCGCCAGCCGTACGCCGGTGACCTGGTCTACACCGCCTTCTCCGGGTCGCACCAGGACGCGATCAAGAAGGGCCTGGAGGCGCTGGACAAGCAGGCCGCGGCCGAGGGCCGGCCGGTCAGCGAGATCGCCTGGGAGGCGCCGTACCTGCCGATCGACCCGAAGGACGTCGGCCGGTCGTACGAGGCCGTGATCCGGGTCAACTCGCAGTCCGGCAAGGGCGGGGTCGCGTACATCATGAAGTCCGAGCACCGGCTCGACCTGCCGCGCCGGCTGCAGATCGAGTTCAGCCGGGTGATCCAGCAGCACACCGACAACGAGGGCGGCGAGGTCGGGCCGCAGCAGATGTGGGACATCTTCGCGGCCGAGTACCTGGCGCCGGGCAAGCTGTCGCTGCTGAGCGTGAACTCGACCTCGGGCGAGGGGCAGGGCGACCAGCTCCGGGTTCAGGTCTATGCCAATGGCGTGCCGCACGAGTTGGTTGGTGAGGGCAACGGCCCGGTGTCGGCGTTCGTGGACGCGCTGCAGCCGCTGAAGTACGACGTCCGCGTGCTGGACTACCACGAGCACGCGCTGTCGGCCGGTGGTGACGCGCTGGCCGCTGCGTACGTCGAGTGCGAGGTCGGTGACGAGGTGTTCTGGGGAGTCGGCAGGGACGCCAACATTCTCACTGCGTCCCTGAAGGCCGTCGTCTCGGCTGTCAATCGCGCCACGCGCTGATCCACTTCTTCGAGTGCCCGTCTCCGTGTCGGAGGCGGGCACTTCCTGTACGCCCCGGTACCGTTTCGTCACGGATCGCAACGTTGTCTCAACGTTGCCTCAAGTCGTTGACTCGGGGACCAGAGCTGCGCACACTAGCGTCACTATGCGCAGATCCTTGCAAGACAGTGTTACTAAGTCCTGCGGATGAGGGCCTGCGCCACCGACTTTCCCTGGTAGTCGCGTGGAGGTGAGCAGTGAGCGGTGCGGTCGATACGTCCGCGGCGGAACTGATCGAAGGTCCCGCTGTCGAACCGAGACCTTCGGCCGTACGGCGGTTCTTCAACGCCTGGCTGGTGCGAAGACTGTTCAAGGCGGTCTTGACGGTCTTCATCGTCACGACGGGTACGTTCTTCCTGGTCCGATTGTTGCCCGGTAACCCGGTCGACACCTATATCCAAACGCAGATCGCGCAGACGGGTATCTCCTACGAGGCAGCGGCCGCGCAGGCGAAGAACCTGTTCTCGCTGGACCCGAACCAGCCGCTGATCCTGCAGTACCTGCATTACATGGCCAACATGCTGCACGGCGACTTCGGCAACTCGGTGCTGTCGCCCGGGACCACAGTCGCGCAGGTGATCAAGACCTATCTGCCCTGGACGCTGTTCTCGGTCGGGGTCGCGACGGTGTTCAGCTTCATCATCGGCATCGTCGCCGGGATGATCATGGCCTACCGCCGCGAGACCTGGATCGACCACCTGCTGACGTCGATCGGCTCGCTGCTGCACGCGATCCCGAACTACATCCTGGCGATCCTGATCGTGGTCTTCCTGGGCGTGAAGCTGCAGTTCTTCGACCTGACCGCGGCCCGTGGCTCGTACACGCCGGGCGTGACGCCGTCGTTCAGCTTCAGCTTCCTGAACGACATCTTCTACCACGCGACGCTGCCGATCCTCGCGTACGCGTTGACCACGGTCGGCTCGTGGGCGCTGGTGATGAAGTCGTCGACGGTGGAGACGCTCGGCGAGGACTACGTGACGGTGGCCCGGGCGCGCGGTCTGTCCGACTCCCGGATCCGGTCCGGGTACGTCGGGCGCAACGCCGTACTGCCGCTGTTCAGCCAGCTCGCGGTGTCGCTCGGGTTCGTCGTCGGCGGCTCGATCTTCGTGGAGAAGATCTTCGGCTACCAGGGCATCGGTTTCAGCCTGTACAACGCGGTCAACGGCCGTGACTACGCCGTCCTGCAGGGCATCTTCCTGGTCGTGACGATCTCGGTCGTGGTCGCCAACCTGCTCGCCGACCTGCTGTACAGCCGGCTGGATCCGCGGATCCGCGTCCAGGGCAAGGGGTGACGAGATGACCGAGGCAACCATCCCCGTCTCCGCGGTCGGCACCACCGGCGTCTCCCGCTTCGCCGGAATTCTCCGCTCGCTGCGCCGCAGCCCGGCCGGCTTCATCGGGTTCGTGATCGTCACGCTGCTGGTGCTGGTCACCGCGATCGTGCCGTTCTTCCTCCCGAACGTCGCGCCGAACGTCAAGGAGATCCTGCTCCCGGCCGGTTCGCCCGGGCACCTGCTCGGTACCGACAACGAGGGCAAGGACGTCCTGATCCAGATGGTCGGCGGCGGCCGGACGGTGATCTTCGTCGGCTTCTTCGCCGCGGCGATCTCGACCGCGCTGGCGATCGTGCTCGGGTCGCTGGCCGCCTACCTCGGCGGCTGGGTCGACACGGTCGTGGTCACGCTGGCCGATGTCTTCCTGACCGTCCCGCAGATCGTGCTGCTCGCCGTGATGGGCGCGTTCTTCAAGCTGGACTCGCCGATCCTGCTGGCGTTGCTGGTCGGCGGCCTGTCCTGGCCGGTGCTGACCCGGGCGGTCCGGGCCCAGGTGTTCTCGCTGAAGGAGCGCGAGTTCGTCGAGGCGGCGCGGCTGCTCGACCTCGGTACGGTCCGGGTGGTGTTCGTCGAGATCCTGCCGAACATGGCCAGCTTCATCCTGATGAACTTCATGATCGGCGTCACCAACGCGATCTACCAGCTGGTCGGCCTGTACCTGCTCGGTCTGGCCCCGCTGACCGGCTCGAACTGGGGCATCATGCTGAACCGCGCCTGGATCGCCGGCGCCATCTTCAACGACGCGAGCCTGGCCTGGATCCTCAGCCCGGTGGTCGCGATCATCCTGCTGCTGCTCGGACTGGTGATGATGACACGATCCCTCGAAGAGATCCTCAACCCGCGGCTCCGGGACCGGTGATCGCGCGATGACGACGACCTCTACGAGTACCCGGGCCAAGCGTGGCGGCGAGGGCAAGCCGCTGCTGTCGATCCGCGACTTCAAGGTCGAGTACCGGACCGGCTCCGGCTCGGTCGTGCAGGCGGTCCGCGGCGTCGACCTCGACCTGTTCCCCGGCGAGAGCCTGGCGCTGGTCGGCGAGAGCGGTTGTGGCAAGACGACGTTCGGCCTCGGCCTGCTCCGGTTGCTGCCGCGGCTCGGGCACGCCAGCGGCAAGGTCCAGTTCAACCGCGGCGACGGCACCGAGATCGACGTACTGGGACTGGACGGCCGGGACCTGCGCGAGTTCCGCTGGCGGGACGCGGCGATGGTGTTCCAGGGCGCGATGAACGCGTTCAACCCGGTACTGAAGATCCGCGCGCACATGCACGACACGATGCGCGCGCACACCAAGGCGTCCAAGCAGGAGATCGAGGACCGCGCCGCCGAGCTGCTCCGGCTGGTCCGGCTGGAGCCGACGCGGGTGATGGACAGCTACCCGCACGAGCTCTCCGGCGGCATGCGGCAGCGCGTACTGATCGCGATGAGCCTGCTGCTCGAACCCGAAGTGCTGATCCTGGACGAGCCGACCACCGCGCTCGACATCCTCACCCAGCGGTCCGTCGTCGACGTACTGCACGAGGTCCGCGAGCGGCTCGGGTTCTCGATGATCTTCATCTCGCACGACCTGTCGCTGGCCGCCGAGCTCGCGGACCGGGTGGCCACCATGTACGCCGGGCGGATCATCGAGACCGGTGGCGTCCGGGACATGTTCTACCGGCCGCGGCACCCGTACACGCTCGGCCTGATCAAGGCGGTCCCGCCGATCGTCGGCGATCTGCCCGACATGGAGTCGATCCCGGGCGGCCCGCCGAGCCTGGCGGCGCTGCCCGCCGGCTGCAAGTTCAGCCCGCGCTGCAAGTACGCGACGCCGGAGTGCAAGGAGGCCGACCCGCCGCTGCTTCCGATCACCGACGAGCCGGGCGACGCGCACGAAGCGGCCTGTATCCACTGGAAGGACGTGCACCTCGAGCGTGAGGTGCCGAGCGAGAACTTGGGGACGGCATCATGAGCGCGCTCGAGAAGTCTCCGCAGGCCGCTGAGGCCACCGGCCGGACGTCGCTGATCTCGCTCGACGGGGTGAGCCAGGTGTTCGAGACCAAGGCCGGCCCGATCAAGGCGGTCGACAACATCAACCTGTCGATCAACCCCGGCGAGGTGCTCTGCCTGGTCGGCGAGAGCGGTTCGGGCAAGACGACCGCGGCCCGGATGGCGGCGGGTCTGGCCCGGCCGACCAGCGGCCACGTCACGTTCGACGGCACCGACATCTGGTCGATGAAGCGCAACGACTTCACCACGTTCCGGCGCGGCGTGCAGTACGTGCACCAGGACCCGTACGCGTCGCTGAACCCGACCCGGACGATCCAGCAGACGATCACCGCGCCGCTGCTCAAGCACGGCGTGGTGAAGAACAAGAAGGAGGCCGCGGAGAAGGCGGCCGAGCTGCTGACCAAGGTCGACCTGACGCCGCCGGAGAACTACCTGTCGAAGTTCCCGCACCAGCTGTCCGGTGGCCAGCGGCAACGAGTCTCGGTGGCCCGCGCGCTGACCCTGGACCCGAAGCTGATCATCGCCGACGAGTCGACCTCGATGCTGGACGTGTCGATCCGGATCAGCGTGCTGGCGATGCTCGGCCGGCTGCGCGACGACCTCGGCGTCGGGTTCCTGTTCATCACCCACGACCTGGCGATCGCGAAGTACTTCGGCTGGAACGGCAAGACCGCGGTGATGTACCTCGGCCGGATCGTCGAGTTCGGCCCGACCCCGAAGATCATCAACGCGCCGACGCACCCGTACACCCGGGCGCTGATCGACGCGATCCCGGAGCCGGACCCGGACCTGACCAAGACCAAGGGCCGCGAATCCCTGCGGAGCCTGGAGATCCCGAGCCTGGCCGACCTGCCGCCCGGGTGCTCGTTCCACCCGCGCTGCCCGTTGTTCGAGGACGGGCTGTGCGACGCGAAGGTACCGCAGCTGGTCGAGATCCGGACCGGCCAGTCGGCCGCGTGCCACGTCGTCGCGCGGGACGGCGTACCTGATGACGGCCCGCAGAAACTTCCCGACGAGCCGGGGAGCTGATGACACCTCAGATCGGCCGGGCGGCGCTCGGCTGGGCAGCGTTCCTCGTGCTGGCCAGCGGAGTCCTGCTGCTCACCCTGACGCCGGGCACCGCGGAGTTCGTCGTCACCTTGTTCACCTTGTGTTTGGGCCTGCTACTGGGCCTGGTGGTCGTCGTCGGGGTGTTGATCACCCGGCGCCGGGAAAAACGCGAGGGCGGTAGTTAGTCCCACCAGTGAGTAGTACCTGACCCACATGGTCGTGTGGTCAGTCCAGAAAGGACGAAGGATGAGTCCCACCGGCACCAACGATTCCGGCGCCAACGGTCAGGGCGCGGACGCCCGGACCAACGCCATCTCCCGCCGCAACGTACTCCAGTTGTTCGGCATCGCCGGTGTCGGCGTGGCCGGCATCGGGGCACTGGAGGCCTGCTCGCCCAGCAAGCCGAACTCCAGCGGTGGCGGCGGCAGCAGCAACGCCAGCAAGGAGTTCCACGGCGCGTACCCGTACCAGCTGCCCCCCAAGGGTCACTTCAACCTGGTGAAGGGTGTCACCGACGGTATCCAGGTCGACAGCCCGTACCTGGATCTCATCTACCCGAGTGGCGGTCTGTACTACTGGGCCGACAAGAAGTGGGAATGGATGATGGCCGAGTCCGGCACGCTGGACGAGGCGACCAAGACCTACACGATGAAGCTCCGGTCCGGTCTGACCTGGAGCGACGGCAAGCCGGTCACCTCGAAGGACGTCGTGTCGACGTTCAACCTGCACTGGCTGATGCGCCAGCAGTCCTGGACGTTCCTGTCCGACGTCAGCGCCAAGGACGACACCACGGTGACCTTCACCATCGGTACGCCGTCCACCGTGCTGGAGCGCTACATCCTGCGCGCGCCGATCATGCCGGACTCGGTCTACGGTGAGTGGGCGACCAAGGCCGAGACGATGCGCAAGGCAAAGACCAGCCTGGACAGCGCCGAGGGCAAGCAGCTGAACGGCGACTTCCAGAAGTTCCGTCCGCAGAACCCGGTCGTGTCCGGCCCGTTCAACTTCGACGTGAAGAGCATGACCAACTCGCAGATGACGTTGGTCAAGAACGACAAGGGTCTGTTCGCCGACAAGATCGGCTTCAACAAGGTCGTGCTGTACAACGGTGAGACCTCCGACATCACCCCGGTCGTCCTGAACAAGGACATCGACTACGCCACCCACGGTTTCGCGGTGGCGACCGAGAAGACCCTGCTGTCCAGCGGCTTCCGGATCCTCCGGCCGCCGGTGTACTCCGGCCCGGCGCTGGTGTTCAACTACACCGCGCACCCGGAGTTCTCCGACGTCAAGGTCCGGCAGGCGATCGCCTACATCCTGGACCGCAACGAGAACGGCACGGTCGCACTCGGCGACTCCGGCAAGCCGTGCAAGTTCATGGCCGGCTTCTCCGACATCTCGGTTCCGGACTGGGTGTCCGACGCCGACCAGAAGAAGCTCCAGGCGTACGAGAAGGACGAGGCCAAGGCCACGTCGCTGCTGCAGGCCGCCGGCTGGAAGAAGAACGGTGGCAAGTGGACGCTGCCGAACGGCAAGCCGGCCGCCTACGACATCAAGTTCCCGACCGAGTTCGCCGACTGGAACCCGGCCGCCACCAACGCGGCCGACCAGCTGAACAAGTTCGGGTTCAACATCACCAAGCGCGGTATCACCTTCACCCAGCTGAGCCCCGACGTACTGGCCGGCAAGTTCGACATCGCGATCCAGAGCTGGGGCGCGTCGAGCCACCCGCACCCGTACTTCTCGTTCGTCCAGGACCTGTACACGTTCAACTACGTGACCGCGGCGAACTCCGGCGGCAAGGGAATGAACTTCCCGCTCAAGCAGACCACCTCGGCCGGTCCGATCGACCTGCAGTCCGTGGTGGACAAGTCCGCGCAGGGCCTGAACCTCGACGAGCAGAAGAAGAACGTCACCGCCGCGGCGCTGGCCTTCAACGAACTGCTGCCGATCATCCCGCTCTGGGAGCGCTACGGTAACAACCCGGCGCTCGAGGGCAAGCGGGTGGCGAAGTTCCCGGCCGACGACGACCCGATCCTGAAGAACGCGCCGTACGCGGACAACTTCGTGATCATGTACATGTACCAGGGCAAGGTCGCGCCGGTTTAATGGTTGGCGTCTGACCTGCCGGTTTCGGCTAGGGTCGGCCGGGTGATCTGCGTACGTGAGATCGACCCGGCCGACCTGGCCTTGTTCGACGAGTGGTACGACGCCTTCCGGGCCGGCGCGGTCGCCGGACGGGAGGCGCCACTGGTCGAGGCGCGTTCGGCGATGGCGTACGCGCTGCGCAATCCGGGAACGCTGAAGCAGCGGATCGCGGTCGGCGCGTTCGAGGACGACCGGGTGCTCGGCGGGATGCTGTTCGAGTACCGGCTGACCGACAACCTGGACACGGTCGAGGTCGAGATCGACGTACCGCCGGAGCACCGGCGGCGGGGGATCGGCACCGCGTTGTGGCAGTGGGCGGTCACCCGGGCCGCGCAGCTCGGGCGGACCATCGTCCAGACCGAACTCGCCGTACCTTCCGATCCGTGGCCTGGAGCGCTCTTCGCCGAGCGACTCGGCTTCGTGGTCGAGCATGTCGAGGAGCATCTCGTCGTACCGCTGCCGTACGACGATCTGTTGCTCGACGATCTGCGGTCCTCCGTCGGCCGGCTGGAGGGTTATCGGCTGACGTCGTGGGCCGGGGTGTGCCCACCCGAACACCAGCAGGCGTACGCCGACCTGCACAGCGCGATGGACCTCGACGTACCGACCGGCGGCATGACCCGCGAGGTCGTCCCGTGGACAGTCGAAAAACTGCAGGCCAGCGAGGCAAGGGTCGACCGCAACTACCTGGCACTCGTCACGATGGCCCACACCGCGTCCGGCGCCCCGGCCGGCTACACCCTCATCTACTTGCCCAGAGCAAACACCGACCACGCCCAGCAGGACGACACCCTGGTCCTACGAGACCACCGAGGCCACAACCTGGGCACCCACCTGAAACTCGCGAACCTGGTGCAGTTGTCCAAGCACCGCACAACCCAACGCTATCTACACACCTGGACCGCTCTGACCAACTCTCCTATGCGCAGGGTCAACACCCGCTTCGGCTTCCGCCCAGTAGAACAACACCGCGAGCTGGAACTCAGGCTGCCGACGAGGTGATACTTCGGGCCACCTCTTGGGTGGGGTCGGTGCCGCCCGGACCGGTCGCGGCGGTAGGTTCGGCGTATGCGTTCTTCTCAGCTCGGTGACCTGACCGTTTCCAGCCTCGGCCTCGGCTGCATGGGGATGTCCCAGTCGTACGGCGTGCGCGCCGACGACGCGGAGTCGATCGCGACCATCCATGCGGCGATCGACGCCGGCTGCACGTTCATCGACACCGCCGACGTGTACGGCGACGGCGCGAACGAGGAGCTGGTCGGCCGCGCGCTGGCCGGCCGCCGCGACGAGGTCGTGCTCGCGACCAAGTTCGGGTTCAAGCGCCCGGCCTCCGCGGCCGACGTACCGACGGTCGTCGACGGCTCGCCTTCCTACGCACGGCAGGCGCTGGACGCGTCGCTGCGGCGGCTCGGCGTGGACCACGTCGACCTCTGGTACCTGCACCGGCGCGACCCGCAGGTACCGATCGAGGAGACGGTCGGCGCGATGGCTTCGATGGTCGAGGCGGGCAAGGTGCGGTACCTCGGGCTGTCCGAGGTGAACGGCGACACGGTGCGCGCGGCCCACGCCGTACACCCGATCAGCGCCGTCCAGAGCGAGTGGTCGCTGTGGACCCGCGACCCGGAGACCGTCGTACTGCCGACGCTGCGGGAGCTCGGTGTCGGGTTCGTGCCGTTCAGCCCGCTCGGACGTGGGTTCCTGACCGGGCAGATCAAGTCGCCCGCCGACTTCCCTGAGGACGACATGCGGCGCGGGTTGCCGCGGTTCCAGGGCGAGAACTTCCAGCGCAATCTCGACCTGGTCGCGCAGGTGCAGTCGCTGGCCGCGGCGAAGGGCGTGACGCCGGGCCAGCTCGCGCTCGCCTGGTTGCTTGCTCAGGGCAATGACGTGGCGCCGATCCCGGGGACCAAGCGGCGGACGTACCTGGCCGAGAACCTCGGCGCGCTGGACGTCGAGCTGACCGCTTCCGAGCTGGCGGAGCTCGACGCGGCGTTCCCGCCGGACGCGGTGGCCGGGCAGCGGTACCAGCAGGGTGGGATGGACCTGGTGGGCAAGTGATCGGCATCACCGGCGCGACCGGGCAGCTCGGATCGCGGATCGTGTCCCGGCTGGCCGGCGTACCGTTGCGGCTGATCGTCAGGGACCCGGCCCGGGCGCCCTCGGTACCAGGCGCGTCGGTGGCGCGGGCGGCGTACGGGGAACATGCGGCGCTGCTCTCTGCACTGGACGGGGTCGACGTACTGATGTTGCTCAGCGCAACGGAGTCGGCGGACCGGGTCGCGTTGCACAAGGCAACCGTCGACGCGGCGGTGGCCGCCGGGGTGCAGCGGATCGTGTACACCTCGTTCGTCGGGGCGGCGCCGGGTGCGACGTTCACGTTCGCGCGGGACCACTGGCACACCGAGCAGCACATCCGTTCGACCGGGGTGGACTTCACGTTTCTGCGGGACAACCTGTACCTCGACTTCGTGCCCGGGTTCGTCGGCGCGGACGGCGTGATCCGCGGGCCGGCGGGGGACGGGCGAACCGCCGCTGTCACCCGCGACGACGTCGCCGCGGTCGCCGCCGCGGTCCTCCGCACTGCCGGAGCTTCGCCCGCACCCGACCAGCACTCGGGCGCCACCTACGACCTCACTGGTCCCTCGGCGTTCACCCTCGCCGAGGCCGCCGCGCTCCTCACCGACGCCTGGGGCCGCACGATCCGCTACGAGCCGGAGACCCTCGACGAGGCGTATCGCTCCCGGGAGTCGTACGGCGCCCCCGCCTGGGAGGTCGCCGGCTGGGTCACGTCGTACGCCGCCATCGCCAGCGGCGAACTCAGCCACGTGTCCACCGCCGTCCGCGACATCACCGGGGTCGAGCCAACCAGCCTGGAACAGTATGTCCGCGCTCAATGAGACACTGGTGGGGTGCCGCTCTACCGGGATCAGGCGATCGTGCTGCGCACCCAGAAGCTGGGTGAGGCGGACCGGATCGCCACGCTGCTGACCCGCGCCAACGGCAAGGTCCGCGCGGTCGCCAAGGGCGTCCGGCGTACGTCGTCCCGCTTCGGCGCCCGGCTCGAGCCGTTCAGCCACGTCGACCTGCAACTCGCCACCGGCCGTACCCTCGACGTCGTCACCCAGGCCGAATCGATAGCGGCGTACGGCGAGGGAATCGTCGGCGACTACGCTCGGTACACGGCGGGCACCGTGCTCCTGGAGACCGCCGACCGCCTGGTGGTGGAGGAGAAGGAACCCGCCACCCAGCAACACCTCCTGCTGGCCGGCGCCCTCCGGGTCCTCTCGACCGGCGAACGTTCGCCGGCTCTCGTCCTCGACTCGTTCCTGCTGCGCTCGCTCTCGATCTCCGGCTACGCCCCGTCCTTCGATGACTGCGCCCGCTGCGGCGAACCAGGCCCGCACCGAGCTTTCAACCCCGCCGCCGGCGGCATGGTCTGCACCACCTGCCGCCCCCCGGCCTCAGCCATGCCCGCCCAATCCACCGTCACCCACCTGGCCGCCCTCCTCACCGGCGACTGGCCCACCGCCCTACAAGCCGACCCCAGAACCCGCCGAGAAGCCACGGGCTTGATAGCCGCCTTCTTCACCTACCACCAAGAAAACCAACTCCGCTCCCTCCCCCACCTAGACCTGACCACAGGACGGCCCTGATGCCCCCCGCCCGCGCCATCGACCGCCTCAATGCCGACCAGCGCCGTCAACTGGACAACCTGATCGCGTCCTGGCGGATGGAGAACATGCCCCTGAGCGACCCCGAGATCGAGGTCCTGGCTCGCTACGTTCTCGGCGAGATCGACGCCGCCGAACGGCGCCGCCTGCTGGACGACCTGCCCTGATGCCGACGTTCGAGAACTGGGGCGACTACTTCTGGCCCGGGCAGATCGACGACTGCAAGATCAACAAGCTCGGCATCCACGACGCCACTCGCCTGGAGAACGCCGAACGCATCCGGACCGCCGAACGTGCCGCCGAGCTCATCGTGGGCGAGGCCGAGATCCCACGGACGTTCGATCTCGACCATCTGCGGGCGATCCACCGGCACCTGTTCCAGGACGTGTACGACTGGGCCGGCGAACTGCGGACCACCGAACTGGTCCGACCGGCCCAGGACCCGAACGCGCCCCCGAACGAGTTCGTCAAACCGGAGGACATCGAACGCCTCGCACCGGTCGTCTTCTCCCAACTCGGCGACCCGGCCGAGCTACGAAACCGGCCCACCGCCGAGGTCGTCGACGTGCTCGCGAGGACGTACGCCGGGGTCAACGTGCTGCACCCCTTCGTCGAGGGCAACGGCCGAACCCAGCGCATCTTCCTCGACCACGTCGCCGAAGCCGCGGGCTACCGCATCGACTGGACCCGCATCGCCGACCGTCAGAACGAGGTAATGGCCGAGGCCTTCGGCGTCGGCGCGGAACCCGTTCGCGAGGCGCTGTCGGAGTGCATCGAACCAATCTCCGACGCGAAGGCACGCCAGGACACCGAGCACTCCCTCCGCCTGACAACCGAGGGGCTGGTCACTCCCCGAGCTGTCCCAGCCCCGGCATCAACCAACGCGAATCCGTCAGCCGCACGCCGAGCCCCCAACACCCGCGACCACGCCCCGGACGAACGCCACTAACCTAGCCCGGAGTCCTTGCCAGTCCGTCGCTTACTGCACCGACAACCCGTGCTCGTCGCCTCGGCGAGTACCGAACGCCTTCCGCGACCGTCTGGTCGGTCACCACGAGGTCGCCGGCCGCGAGCTCGAGCTGAGGCACCGACAGCGCGTGATGCCCCGGTTGACGCGACCGCCCTTGCGGCCCCGCAGCGCTCACGTCTCCTGCTCGGCGCCTCCGCGCGACATGCCTGCGCAGCACATCCGGAGCCAAGGCGACCGCACCCTCTGCCCGCTCGATGGGCAGCGCCGTCCAGAGCGGGATGACTGTCACCGCCCGCCGGGCTTCCACGGCCTCGAGCATGCGCCGCACCACGGGATACACGGCCACCGCGACATTCTCCAGGTACGCCATCCGACCCGATCCACCTGACCGACCGACCCATCAGCCGTCGGCATCGCCTAGACGAGATCCTCGGCGCGACCCACTTCGAACCGCAGCGCGGTCAACGAATCAGCACTCGCCCGCAGCCGGCGCGACCGTACCGCCCCCGTTCGGATCAACAAGCACCGGCACAGCCTCCCCAATCCGCAGTTGGGTCGCGGCCTGCTGTGTCATCGAGATCTGCCCGTTGTCCCCGAGCGTGCTCTCCCAGGTGATATCCCACTGCGCCACAGCAGTCACCGGGTACTTGCAGTTCGGAAGCTTGTGAGAGGTCTTCACATACCGATGCCCACAAGTAGGCGAGAACTTAACCCCCATCGACTTGTCATACGGCGTCCCCGGCCCCTCACACCGCACAGTCGTACCATCCCCCATCGACCAGTCGATCGCCTTCACCTGAGCAGTCGCCGTAACCGACAACCCAGGAACACTCGCACTACGAACAATCGGCCCCCAGGTGTTCTCGCTCTTCGTCACCCACATCCAAACCGGCATATTCACCAGCCCAATCTGACCAGCCGAGGGCGCAGTCTCAATCTGCGGCGGCGCAAGCTGCATCTCCGCGATCGCCTCATATACCAGCGTCATTGGATCGATAACAACCGTATCGGGCCGCCCCGGCAGCCACACCCACTCGGTCACAATGTGCCTGCCCTGGTCATAACCCTGTTCGCGGGTACAGGCCCAGACACTCCCGTCGGTGTGCCCTTGCCATCGCTCGTCGCCTGGTGGCGGCTGTGGTTCTTCGCGCTTCATGTAGCACTGGTGGCTGTTGGACCAACTCCCGAGTTCCGGATCGACGCAAGGCACCAGCGCACCGCGAAACTTGCATTCAACGCTTGTAGTCTTCCCGTGGGTTCCAGGAGTTCCGGGTTCGGTCGGCTCGGTTGTTGTGGTCTTCTCGCCCACGAGCATCCACTGACAGATGTTGCCGAAACATATCCACTCATAGCCCGGCCCCGGCGGAGGGCCGGTCGGCGGGTACGCCGTTGCGTTACCTGTACAGAGAACAAGGCTCAGCAAGCATCCCGCGGCGACACGCCGGCCGAGCCTCGCCATGTTCAGCATGGTCCCTTGTCCTCATCGGAGATGAGGAACCACAACTTCTTGTTATCAGCGCCTAGTGCAAACCGCAGATGTGAGGTGACCTGTCGGCGCGTTGCGCTGCCAGGGCCGGATGGCACAGGCTTGCCGTTGCTTTTGAATCTCATGACCTGCTTCGAACTGTCGAGGCAGTTCAGGAGAACGACTTCAGGCTGGGCCTGCTTCAGCTTCACCGAAACGACCGTTGTTTTGGCAATCTGTACATTTCCGGTCAGGTACAAGCCGTTCCTTACCAATGTTCTTGCCTGATCAACAATGGTGATGATCCGCTGACCGCTCAGCCCGGCCTTCTCGAGCGCCGGTCGATCTAGCGCCGACGGATTTGTGAATGTCCGATCTATGGCGGCGGTTGCTACGGCATACCGTGACTTGGCGGCGGTGATGGCGGCCTGTTGTTCGGGGGTCCAGGTTGGCGTTGAGGGGGCCGATGGCGTCGGGCTAGGGGTGGTGGAGGTCGAGGGAGGTGCTGTGTTGGGCCGGCCGGCTTCGGGGGAGCCGTTGCAGGCGGTCAGCAGGAGGAGGGTGCTGAGCGTGGTAGCGGCTGCTGCTAGCGGTCGGCGGGGCATGGGATAGGGCTCCGTTCTTGAGTGCTGTTGGTGTAAGGGTTGCATACGGAGGGTGTTCGGAGAGGGGGTTATCCACAGGTTGCAGGTTGTTGCAGCTGGGTGGGATGGAAGACTGCGGGGTATGTCGCCTATTGGTCGTCGTCGGGAGCGGGGTCGGGGATTGGGGTCGCGAGGGGCGGCTTCCGCGGAGGGGCGGCGGGAGAAGGGGGTGGTGGCGCCTGAGGCGCATCCTTCGGGGGCTCGGGTGCCGGAGGTGCCTAAGGAGTTGGTGCCGAAGCACGTGGCGATTGTTATGGATGGGAATGGGCGGTGGGCCAAGCAGCGGGGGTTGGCTCGGACCGAGGGGCATCGGGCGGGGGAGGCGAGCCTGCTGGATGTGATCAAGGGTGGGATCGAGATCGGGGTGAAGTACATCTCGGCGTACGCGTTCTCGACGGAGAACTGGGCGCGGTCGCCGGAAGAGGTGCGGTTCCTGATGGGGTTCAACCGCGAGGTCATCCACCGGCGGCGCGACGAGCTGGACGCGATGGGTGTCCGGGTGGTGTGGTCGGGGCGGCGGCCGCGGTTGTGGAAGAGCGTGATCGACGAGCTCGAGTACGCGCAGGAGCGGACCAAGCACAACGACACGATCACGCTGCAGTTCTGCGTGAACTACGGCGGCCGGGCCGAGCTGGCGGACGCGATGCGGTCGATCGCGCGGGAGGTTGCCGAGGGCAAGCTCAAGCCGGACCGGATCTCCGAGCAGACGATCGCGCGGCACCTGTACGCGCCGGACATCCCCGAGGTCGACCTGTTCGTCCGGTCGTCGGGGGAGCAGCGGACGAGCAATTTCCTGGTGTGGCAGCTGGCGTACGCCGAGATGGTGTTCCTGGACACGCTCTGGCCGGACTTCGACCGGCGGGACCTGTGGCGGGCGATCGAGATCTACGCGCAGCGCGACCGGCGGTACGGCGGCGCCGTACCGAACGAGGTGACCGCCGAACCTGAGGCGCCTCTCAGCTAACACCCTGACAGGGAACGGAAATCGGCCCCGCACCGTCTAGGCTCGTTGCAAGTGTCAACGACATGAACGGGTGATGGACGATGCCGGACCAGCCGGCGGAGGAGACTCCGCAACAGATCGTGGAACGCGAACTACGCGCCGCGCAGGAGCAGGTCCGGAGAGTGGCTGACAGAATGCGCGCCGCACTCGCCGAGGAAGAGGCGAAGGAAGCGACGAAGGAAGCGGCCGAGGAAGAGAACAGCACGAAGGACGAGGGCTGATGGCGAACGAGGCGGAATACGCCGGCTGGACGAACCGGGTCGCGCAGGCGATGTTCGACACGCAGCGGTCGCTGGATTCGTTGTCCGGCCACCTCGGCAACGACCTCGGCCGGGCGCTTGACCGGCGACGGGACGAACTCGACATGCTACGGCCGGGTATCCGGAGTCTGGCTGCGGCCGAGCACGATTACGACCAGGCCCAGGGCGCCGCGAAGGACCCGGCGAGGGAGCGGATCTACTCGACGTACCGGTCGTACCAGAGCGACGCGGGACTGCTGTCGAACCAGCTCGGCGGGATCAAGGCGGAGTTGGCAGGCCACAACGAGGCGTTGGCACAGCGGGCGGAGTCCCTCAAGGACGCCATGAGAGATCTGGACCGGATCAAGGAGTTGCCCGGCCGCGACACGCCGGAGCTCGCGAAGCTCCGCGAGGGAGTCGAGTACTTCCGGGCAGTCGTCAACTCCGTCGGGCCGCGCGTGCAGGCGATGGTGAACGAGATGCAGACCGCTCAGCAGGCGGCGCGCGCGTTCGCCGACGGAGCGGCCTCGGTCGGCACCCAGGCGCATTCTGCCAACATCGGCAGGGTTGTCGGTCAGCTCGAGGACTCGCTCGCCCAGACCGAGGCGCGCGGCGGCGCGCTGCGCAAGGATCTCACCGACAACCGCGCGTCCTTCGGCCTGGTGACGGACTACGGCGTCGGTATCGCCAACCGTGCAACGGACGAGCGCAACCTGGCGGACAAACAGGCTGCCCAGTTGGCCGACTCCATGCGCGCGGGCGTGAATCCGACCCGCCCCGCCGACCAGCGCCCGGTCGCGAACCTGGCGGAGTCCGACCTCAGTCGTCGACTGGACGGACCGGCTCAGGAGACCGGCCGGACCGTCTAACGGCCGGGTGACGGGAGCAGGCCGCGTTCTATTGCGACGGTGACGGCTCGGGTTCGGTCGTCTACGTCTAGTTTGGCGAAGAGGCGTTGTAGGTGGGTTTTGACGGTGGCTTCGCCGATGAAGAGTTCGCGGCCGATTTCGGCGTTGCTGAGGCCGCGGGCCACGGCGGCCAAGACCTCGAGTTCGCGCGGGGAGGGCAAAGCGGCCGCCGGTGCTGCCGGCGTACGGAGCCGGGACATCAGGCGGGCCGCGACCGGTGGGGCCAGGACGGTTTCGCCGCGGGCGGCGGCGCGGATGCCGTTGAGGAGGTCCGCGTGCGGGGTGTCCTTCAGCAGGTAGCCCGCGGCGCCCGCTTCGACCGCGTGCAGGATGTCGGTGTCGGTGTCGTACGTCGTCAGCACCAGCACCCGCGTCGACGGGTACGTGGACACGATCGCCCCGGTCGCCGCCACCCCGTCCATCCGGGGCATCCGCAGATCCATCAGTACGACGTCCGGACCGGTCGACTCGACCAGCGCGAGCGCCTCCGCACCGTCGCCGGCCTCGCCGACCACCGTGATGTCCTCGGTCACCGACAGCATCCCGGACAGGCCGGAGCGCACCACCGGATGGTCGTCGACCACCAGAACCCGAATCACACATCCTCCTGGACCGCTGGGATCAGTACCTGAACTCGTGTCCCCTGGCCGGGAGTGCTCTCGATCTGAACGCTACCGCCGGACTCCTCGACCCGCCCGCGCATCGCGTTCAGGCCGAAACCGCTGGACGCCGACGCGGGCGTGAACCCTGACCCGTCGTCCCGGATCTCGATCCACACGCCGCCGTCCGACAAACCGAGCGTGATCAGCACCTGCGTCGCGGCCGCATGCTTGCGGACGTTGGCCAGCGCCTCCTGGGCCGACCGCAACAGCACGACCTGCTGCGCCTGCGGCAGCGCCGCCACCTCGTCGTCGGGCAGGTCGAGCGACACCTGTACGTCGACACCGGTCTCGGCGGCGAACCGCTCCGCCTGCCGTCGCAGTACTTCGGTCAACGTTGCCCCCGACAACGCCACCGGGGTGAACGCGGCAACCAACGCCCGCGCCTCGGCGAGGTTCTCCCGCGCAGTGTCCTCGATCGCCGCCAACCGCGCCGCCATACCGGCCGCACCGCCCTGGGACAGCTCGGCGGCAGCGGCCTGCGAGAGCATCACGATCGACGTCATCCCCTGCGCGAGCGTGTCGTGGATCTCCCGCGCCATCCGCTCCCGCTCGGCCATCACACCGGCACTGTGGTGCGCCTCGGCGAGCTCGTCCCGGGCCGACTCGAGCTGCTCGATCAGATCGGCCCGCTGCTGACTCTGCGTGATCACCTTCTCGATCCAGATCCCGAACAGCAGGCTGACCACGAGGCTGACCAGCATCCACGGCAGGATGTTCCAGAACGCGGCCCAGCCCCATCCCGCGCTCCACAACTGCGCCGTACCGACGCCGATCACCAGCAGCAGGCTGAGCCCGACCCCTTCGCGGGCGTCCTCGTTGAGCAGCCAGATCTGCGCCGACGCGATGAACATCAGGAACACCGACTGCGGGTAGATCCCGATCAGCACGACCAGTGAGGCGATCAGCACCAGCCGATAGGCGTACGACGGGAGCGCCCGGCCGGACCGGATCGCGGGCAGGCCGACGAACTGGTACGCCGCCCCGAGCACCACGACCGTACCGGTGAAGACGAGCTGCCGGACCGTACCGAGATGGCCGAGGAACGACAGCGCCAGCGTCATGCCGAGCAGCACCCAGAACACGATGTGCCAGCCGACCAGCGTCCGTGACCAGACCGGCTGCCCGGCGCCACCGCGTGTGTTCTGCACGGACCCCATCTTCCTCCACGCGAGGATCCACAGCCGAGGCCCGCTCCACACGGGCTCCTCGGCAGCACGCCGCGCCGGGAGCCCGTTCATCAGCCCGCGTCCCGCCGGGTCCAGCGGAACACCCGCTGCGCGAGGACCAGGCCGACGACCAGCCAGACGCCGAGCACGATCGCGCCGGTGCCCAGCTGCCACGACCCGCCCGGCTCGTGCACCTGGAACCCGTCCGGCAGGAACACCGACCGCATGCCCTGTGCGAGCCACTTGAGCGGGAAGAACTCCGCGACGGTCCGCATCCACGCGGGCAGGCTGCTGTAGACGAAGTACACGCCGGAGATGAATTGCAGCAGCAGGACGACCGGGGTGACGACGGCGGATGCGGCCCGCCCGGACTTCGGTACGACGGAGAACGCGATCCCGAGCACCGAGCCGGACGCGGTACCGAGGACGAAGATCCACAGGAAGTTCAGCCACTTGCCCGGCGCGGTCGGGATGTCGACGCCGAGCAGCAGGCCGGCGATCGCGAGCAGCAGTGCGAACTGCAGGATCGAGGTGATCAGGACCATCCCGATCTTGCCGATGAAGTACGACTGCGGCGACATCGGCGTACCACGGAGCCGTTTCAGCACGTCCTGGTCGCGCTCGATCGCGATCGCGATGGCCAGTGACTGGAAGCTGGTCAGGAAGATGCCGGAGGCAATCATTCCGGGGGTGAAGTACGTCGCCGCGGTGACGCCGCCGGAGAAGTCGGTACCGCTGAACACGGCGGAGAAGATACCCAGGAAGATGATCGGGAAGAAGAACGTGAAGATCAGCTGCTCGCGTTCGCGGAAGAACTCCTTCACCTCGATCCCGGTGCGGGACAGGCCGACCTTCAGCGGCGAGGGCAGTACGGCGCTCACTTCGAGGCTCCTTCCAGTACGCGGGCGGTGCTGACCGACCCGATGAGTTCCAGGTAGATGTCTTCCAGGCTCGGCCGCCGTACTTCGAGCTCCGGCACTTCCGACCCCCCGAACGCCGCCATCAGCCGGGCGACCTCGGCGGTCGGCTCGTCGGTGCGTACTTCGCGCGGGCCGTCGGCGGACAGCCAGGAGACTCGCGCGGTCCGGGCGCCGCGGCCGCCGAGCGTTTCCGGGGTCGCGACCTCGAGCATCCGGCCGTCCGCGATCACGCCGACCCGGTCGGCGAGGTGCTCGGCCTCGTCCAGGTAGTGGGTGGTGAGCAGGATCGTGGTGCCCTCGGTGCGGAGCTCCTCGATCAGGGTCCAGAACTGCCGGCGCGCCTCCGGGTCGAACCCGGTGGTCGGCTCGTCCAGGAACAGCAGTTCCGGGTTGCCGATCACGCCGAGCGCGACGTCCAGGCGACGGCGCTGTCCGCCGGACAGGCTGCGGACCCGGGCCTTGCGCTTGTCCTGCAGGCCGACGGCGGCGATCACCTGCGCCGGGTCGCGCGGGTTCGGGTAGTACCCGGCGAAGTGCGTGACCATCTCGGCGACCGAGAGCACGGCCTCGTCCCGGGTGGTCTGCGCGACGATCCCGATCCGGGACCGCCAGACCCGGTCGGCGCGTGCCGGGTCCGACCCGAGCACGCTGATCTCGCCGGCGTCGGCGTGGCGATACCCCTCCAGGATCTCCACGGTCGTGGTCTTACCGGCCCCGTTCGGGCCGAGCAGGGCGAACACCTCGCCCCGGTGGATGTCCAGATCGACACCGTCGACCGCGACCTTGTCGGGGTACCGCTTGACCAGGCCGCGCACCCTCACTGCGTTGTCGTTCTCCATGCCTCCACTCTCCCGTCGCGGACCGGTCCGCCGGGAGCACCGCCCGGCGGACCGGTTGTCCCCCGACCGGTGGACAGAAGGGTGTACGCCGCAGGGCCGAGGCGGTTAGGTTCGGACGCATGGCTCAGACGGTGCGTGGTGTGGTGGCGGCGACCAAGGGTGCGCCGGTGACGATCGAGCAGATCACGATCCCGGACCCCGGACCGGGCGAAGCGGTCGTGCAGGTGCAGGCGTGCGGCGTCTGCCATACGGACCTGCACTACCGCGAGGGCGGGATCAACGACGACTTCCCGTTCCTGCTCGGGCATGAGGCTGCGGGGATCGTGGAGGCGGTCGGCGACGGCGTCACCGACGTACAGCCGGGTGATTTCGTCGTACTGAACTGGCGGGCGGTCTGCGGCAACTGTCGCGCCTGCCTGCGCGGCCGCCCGTGGTACTGCTTCAACACGCACAACGCCCAACAGAAGATGACGCTCGCGGACGGTACCGAGCTGAGCCCGGCGCTCGGCATCGGGGCGTTCGCGGAGAAGACCCTGGTCGCGGCCGGGCAGTGCACGAAGGTCGACCCGGCGGCCAAGCCCGAGGTCGCGGGCCTGCTCGGCTGCGGCGTGATGGCCGGCCTCGGCGCGGCGCTCAACACCGGGAACGTCGGCCGCGGCGACACGGTCGCGGTGATCGGCTCAGGTGGCGTCGGTACGGCGGCCGTGGTCGGTGCCCGGCTCGCCGGAGCCGCGAAGGTGATCGCGATCGACCTCGACGAACGCAAGCTGACCACCGCCCAGGAGTTGGGCGCCACCAACACGATCAACTCGAAGGACCTCGACCACGAGGGCGTCGTCGCGGCGGTGCAGGAGCTGACCGGTGGGTTCGGCGCCGATGTGGTGATCGACGCCGTCGGGCGGCCGGAAACGTGGAAGCAGGCCTTCTACGCGCGCGACCTCGCGGGCACCGTCGTACTGGTCGGCGTACCGACGCCGGAGATGCGGATCGAGATGCCGTTGCTGGACTTCTTCGGCCGCGGTGGCTCGCTGAAGTCCAGCTGGTACGGCGATTGTCTCCCGACCCGCGACTTCCCGATGCTGATCGACCTGCACCTTCAGGGCCGGTTGCCGCTGGACCGGTTCGTCTCCGAGACGATCGCGCTCGAGGACGTCGAGGACGCGTTCACGAAGATGCACCACGGAGACGTACTGCGGTCGGTCGTGCTGTTCTAGCAAGTGCGCCGGCGGCGACGATGCCGGCCACCGCTGTCAGCGCGACCGCCCGATGCGTCACCGGGAACGAGTGCGTCGACAGGTACACCGTGCCGAAGATCGTGACGCCGCCGACCTGGCTGAGCTGCATCGCGGTGGTGAGGATGCCGCTCGCGTCGGCGGCCCGGGGGAGCGGGACGTTGACCAGGGCCTGGGTGACCAGCGGGCTCGCCGACAGGCCCATGCCCGCGCCGGCCACGACCATGGCGGGCCAGACGAACGTTCCGACGCCCGCATACCCGATGGCGCACAGCGCGAGACCTACCGGTACGACGAGGTGGTGGAACCGGCCGGGGACGGACCGCCAGAAGAATCCGACCAGGCCGAACGTCACCGCGAACGGGAGCCAGGTCAGCCCGGCCCGCATCGCTGACTCACGGAGCTCGACCTGCAGATGCAGGGTGAACGCGAACAGGAACCCACCGAGCGCGAGGATCGTGAACGCCATCGTCGCCAGACCCGTGGGCAGCCCACGAGCGCGCAGAACCTCGAGGTTGAGCAGCGGGTCGACCGTACGACGCTCGTACTGGACGAAGACCGCGGCAAGCACGACGCCGGCTGCCATGCACCCGAACGTCCACAGCGGCCACCCGATCTCGTGACCGACCACCGCCGGCAGCACTAGCAGCAGTACGGCGCACGTCGACAACGCCAACCCGACGAGGTCGAGACGCCGTGCGCACGAAGGACGGTCCGCCGGCATCACGCGCGGTACCAGGATCGCCAGGCAGATGCCGACCGGGACGTTGACCAGGAACACCGGTCGCCAGCCGGAGCCGAGCAGGTTCGCGCCGACGAGCAGGCCGCCCGCGATCAGCCCGGCGACCTGGCCGGCCGACAGCGTCACGCCGTACGCCGACAACGCCTTGGCGCGGGCCGGTCCGGAGAAGTGCGCCTGGATCAGGCTCATGATTTGCGGCACCATGATCGCCGCGGCGACACCCTGGACGAACCGGAACAGCACCAGCGGCAGGATCGCGGGCGCCAGCCCGCAGGCGAGTGAGGCGAGCGTGAACAGGATCGCGCCGGTCAGGAACATCCGGCGGCGGCCGTACAGATCGCCGAGCCGGGCGCCGGTGATCAGGGTCATCGCATACGCGACCAGGTAGCCGCCGACGACCAGTTGCAGCCACGCACCGGAGGCGTGGTAGCCGGCGCCGATGGCGGGCATCGCGACGTTCACGATCGAGGTGTCGAGCAGAGCCATGAACTGGCCGAGCAGGAGCACGGCGAGCATCAGCCCACGCCGGGTATCGGCGGCGCGATCAGTGATAACAGCGGTCATCAGGTTCTCCCTTGTCTGCACCGGACGTGGGGGTATACCTGGCGGGTCCGCAGGATTCATCGGTGCCGGACCGATGATTTTCGCGCGGTCACGCAGTACGTACTCGTGACCTGTGGGAGGGTGACGACGATGGACCGTGACGATTTCGACCGGCTGACCGAGCCGCACCGGCACGAACTGCTGGTGCACTGCTACCGCATGCTCGGATCGATCCACGACGCCGAGGACCTGGTGCAGGAGACCCTGCTGCGGGCGTGGCGCGCCGCCGAGACGTACGACGAGCAGCGGGCGTCGATGCGGACCTGGCTCTACCGGATCGCCACCAACGCCTGCCTGACCGCTCTCAAAGGCAGAGCGCGGCGAGCTCTGCCCTCGGGTCTGGTGAGCGCGAGCGAGGACACCCAGGTACCGATCGAGCTGTCGACCGAGGTGTCCTGGCTGCAGCCGTTCCCGACCGATCCGGCGTCGGCGACGGTCGCGCAGGGCAGTCTGCGGCTGGCGCTGATCGCTGCGATGCAGTACCTCCCGGCCCGGCAGCGCGCGGTCCTGGTCCTGCGCGATGTCCTCGACTGGCCGGTCGCCGACATCGCCGAGGCCCTCGAGACCACCGCGGCGAGCGTGAACAGCGCACTGCAACGCGCGCGGGCCAAGCTCGCCGAGATCGACATCACCGAGGACGACGTCGACGAGCCCGACGACCGGCAGGTCAAGTCCGTCATCGAGGACTACATGCGCGCCTTCGAGGCGGCCGATGTGAAAGGCCTGACCCGGCTGCTCACCGACCAGGTCGTCCTCGAGATGCCGCCCGCGCCGCTGTGGTACGTCGGCCGCGACGCGTACGGCGAATTCATGGAGCGCGTGTACGCGATGCGCGGACCGGATTGGCGACTACTGCCGACCGTGGCGAACGAACAGCCCGCCATCGGCGCGTACGTGCGCGGGGACGACGGACGCTTCCACGCGCACAGCCTGCAGGTGTTCACGGTCACCAGGGCCGGCATCACGCACAACGTGGTCTTCTTCGGCCAGGAGCTCTTCGCGTACTTCGAGCTGCCCTCAGACCTTGAATGAGATCCACACGTCAGGAGTGGCGTCCGGCCGGCCGACGATCGGACGCTCCTCCTGCGTCCACGCGTCGCCGGACACCTCGGTCGCGACCCGCTGCCAGAACCGGACCGCTGTCTCGTTGTTCCGCTGGAAGGCCACGTCGCACGGACCAGAATGATGTGCCAGCACCTGCTGCACCGCCTGTAGCCCGTACCCGTGCCGCCGCGCCGGACGCACCAGGAAGAACGCGTTGAGTACGTGCACCGGTTGCTGCAGCGCGCGCAGGAAGCAGAAGCCGATCGGCACCTCGCCCAGCGAGATCAGGTAGCCGGCCCACTCCGGGTGGCCGGTCAGCACGTTCTCCAGCCACTCGCTGCGGTAGCTGCCGTCAGGACGCGGGAGCTGGCCCTGGAACTCGGACAGGTCGTGCCGGAACATCAGCCACAGCCGCTCCATCAGGACGCGGTCGGACGGCTGCACTCGGCGCACCAGCAGATCGGACATCGGTCTCCTCACCAA
This sequence comes from Kribbella jejuensis, assembly GCF_006715085.1. Lineage (NCBI taxonomy): Bacteria > Bacillati > Actinomycetota > Actinomycetes > Propionibacteriales > Kribbellaceae > Kribbella > Kribbella jejuensis. Next base: position 1,532,781 of record NZ_VFMM01000002.1, read on the forward strand.
AGATGTGTGAACGCAGAAAAGCCTCCCGCCGGAAGTCCGGTGGAAGGCTTACTGCTGAGCAGTTTATCAGTTCTGCGCCGCGGTCTCCCCGGCGACCCAGCTCATGTCGGCGTACCGGGTGCCGACCGGGGTCAGCTTCGACAGCGCCTCGACGTCGTCCGCGGACAGCTGGACGTCGAGCGCCGCCCAGTTCTCCTCCAGGTACTTGCGCCGCTTCGTCCCCGGGATCGGCGCCACATCGTTGCCCTGCGCAAGCACCCACGCGAGCGCGATCTGCCCCGGCGTCGCGTCGTACCGGCTCGCGACCGCGCGGATCTCCTCGACCAGCTTGAGGTTGGCGTCGAGGTTGTCCCCGGAGAACCGCGGCAGGGTACGGCGGAAGTCGTCGGCCGCCAGCTCCGTCGGCAGCGCGCCGGTGAGCATGCCGCGGCCGAGCGGCGAGTACGGCACCAGGCCGATGCCGAGCTCGCGGAGCACCGGCAGCACCGACTCCTCGATGTCCCGGCTGAACAGCGACCACTCGCTCTGGACGGCGGTGATCGGGTGCACGACGTGCGCCCGGCGGATCGTCTCCGCCGACGCCTCGGACAGCCCGAGGTACCGGACCTTGCCGGCCTGGACGAGCTCGGCCATCGCGCCGACCGTCTCCTCGATCGGCACGTTCGGGTCCATCCGGTGCTGGTAGTACAGGTCCACGTGGTCGACGCCGAGCCGCTGCAGCGACGCGTCGATCGCGGACCGGACGTACTCGGGCGAACCGTTCACGTCGCGCGCCGCAGGATTCCGCGGATCGCCGACGATGCCGAACTTCGTCGCCAGGAACACCTCGTCGCGGCGGTCCGCGATCGTCCGGCCGACCAGCTCCTCGTTCGCGCCGAAGCCGTACATGTCGGCGGTGTCGAGGAACGTGATGCCGAGGTCCAGGGCGCGGCGCAGGGTCGCGACCGACTCGTTCTCGTCGGCGGCGCCGTACGCGAAGCTCATTCCCATACAGCCGAGTCCGAGCCGGCTGACCTCGGCGCCTTGGTTACCCAGTTTCATCTGTTTTCTCCCATCACAAACCGGCCGAGCCGTGCGTGACGGTCGGCTGGATCGAGTTGTTGTTTACGGAGCGGCAGTGCCGCCGTAGACGGCGATCTTGTAGTCGGTCACCGCAAGGGCGAGCTGCAGGTCCCGCAGCTGCCGCTGGATCCGGTCGCGGTGCTCCTGCATCAGGGCGAGCCGCTGCGGTTCGGTGTGGTCGCCCTCGGACACCAGCTCCAGGTAGTGGCTGATCGCGCCGATCGACATCCCGGAGGCGCGCAACCGGCTGATGAACACGATTCGCGACATCGCCCGCCGGTCGTAGCTGCGGTAGCCGGCCGCGTCCCGGCGGACGTCGACCAGGCCGATCCGCTCGTAGTACCGCAGGGTGTGAGCGGTCAGGCCGGTGAGCTCGGCGGCCTCGGCGATCGAGAGGTCGTCGGGCAGGTCCTCCGGCAGCTCCAGCAGACAGAGCAGGTCGGGGTCCACCGGTTCCGGCTCGGGGTGGTACGCCGCGATCGCAGTGCGGCGGTCCACCAGCTCGGTCGTGTTCATGACTACGACCGTATGCCTTCGAGTGCGCTCAAAGGCAAAGGTGAGCTAGATCACTTGACTGTCACTTCGACTGGCAGTCGGCGCAGGTGCCGAAGATCTCCAGGGTGTGGCTGATGTCGGCGTAGCCGTGCTCGGCGGCGACCTTGTCGGCCCAGCGCTCCACGGCCGGGCCTTCCACCTCCACGGTGCGCCCGCAGTTGCGGCAGACCAGGTGGTGGTGATGCCCCTTCGAGCAGCGCCGGTACGCCGTCTCTCCGTCGGCGGTGCGCAGTACGTCGACCTCACGCGAGTCCGCGAGCGCCTGCAGCGTGCGGTACACCGTGGTCAGGCCGACGGCCTCACCGGCGGACCGGAGCTCCAGGTGGATCTCCTGGGCGGTCCGGAATTCGTCGATCTTGTCGAGCGCGTGCGCGACCGCCGCGCGCTGACGGGTCGAGCGTGTTCCGATGGCCACCGTTCCTCCTGTCGTCTCCATAGCGCCCTCCAGTCTCTCAGAAGTCAGCAAGCTAGTGCTCGTCCCAGTGATCGCCGTGTGCCGCGTGCAGATGCCCGTCGTGCACGTAGTCGACATGGTCTCCGTGGTCGACCTTCTTGTGACCACAGTCCTGGCTGTGCGCATGCGGGTGTCCAGCACTCACCACATGCGGCTCCGGCGCCGGTACGCCGACCTCCGGCTCCTCGTCCGCCAGCGGACGCCCGGCGCGGCGGCGGAGCAACGTCCCGACGGTCGCAGCCACGACGAACCCGGCCAGCGCCAGGACGACGATGGTGGCGCCCGGTGCGACGTTGGCGTTGTACGACGTCACGATGCCGGCCAGACACGCCAGTACGCCGATGATGCACGCGGTGACGAACGTACTGCGGAAGGACCGCGTGATCTGCTGCGCGGTCGCCACGGGGACCACCATGAGCGCGCTGACGAGCAGGAGTCCCACAGTACGCATCGCTACCGTCACGGTGACCGCGGCCATCACGGCGATCACCAGGTTGAGCAGCTGAACCCGGAGTCCCGTCGTACGGGCGAACTCCTCGTCCTGGCAGACCGCGAACAGCTGCGGGCCCAGGCCGATCGCTACGACCAGTACGGCGACGGCCAGGCCGACGACGACGTACAGGTCGCTCTGGGAGACCGTCGTGAGTGAACCGAACAGGTACGTGTTCAGTGTGGCTGCGCCTTGACCTGCCAGTCCGATGAGCAGCACACCGCCCGCGATGCCGCCGTAGAACAGCAGGGCGAGCGCTACGTCGCCGGTGGCCTTGCCGCGGGCGCGCACGAGTTCGATGGCAGTCGCGCCGGCGATCGACACGATCACCGCGGTCAGCACCGGAGCACTCCCGGTCAGCAGACCGAGCGCGACACCGGTGATCGCGATGTGGCCGATCCCGTCGCCCATCAGCGACAGGCGGCGCTGCACCAGATACGTCCCGATCGCCGGCGCGGACAGTCCGGTGAGCAGACCCGCGATCAGTGCGCGCTGCATGAACTCGAGCTCGAACATGGTCATGAGGGCAGCCACCCCGGTTCGTCGTCGGCGGTGTGCGAGTGGTGGACGTGGGCGTGCGTCTGGGAGGCGTGCGGTGGGCCGTCGTACACGATCCGGCCGCGGCGCATCACCACCGAGCGGTCGATCAGCGCGTCCATCGGGCCGAGGTCGTGGCTCACCATCACCACGGTCGTGCCGCGTTCGACCCGCTCGCGGATCGCGTCGGCGAAGATCTGCTGGCTGGCCAGGTCGACCCCGGCGGTCGGCTCGTCGAGGATCAGCAGCTCCGGATCGGACACCAGTGCCCGCGCGATCAGCACCCGCTGCTGCTGCCCGCCGGACAGCTCGGCGACCGCGTCCTTGCGCCGGTCGGCCATGTCCACGACCTGCAACGCGTCCTCGATCGCTTGCTTGCCCACGGCACCGAGTGGCGCGAACAGCCGCCGCTTGGAGAGCAGCCCGGACGAGACCACCTCGTACACGGTCGCCGGTACGCCGCCGGCCGCGGTGATCCGCTGCGGTACGTACCCGACGCGGCGCCAGTCGCGGAAGCGGGGGACCGCCGTACCGAACAGGCGGACCTCGCCGCGGGCCGCGGGCAACAGACCGACGACGGTCTTGATCAGCGTGGACTTGCCGGACCCGTTGGTACCGAGCACGGCGACAACCTCGCCCTGCCGGACCCGCAGGTCGATTCCCCGGAGCACCAGGCGGCCGCCCAGATCGACGGACAGGTCGTCGACCTGGACAGCCAGGGTGTTGTCAGTTGTCACGAGCAACCATTCGCGGTCCGGAGCTCCTGCAGGTTCTCCTGCATGAGCGTCAGGTAGGTTTCCTTGGAGTTGGCGTCGGACAGCCCCTCGATCGGGCTCAGTACGGCGGTCTTGACGCCGACGTCGTGGGCGATCGTCTCGGCCACCTTCGGGCTGACCAGCTCCTCGTAGAAGATCGTGGTCACGTGCTGGGCCTTCACGATGTCCTGGACCTCCTTGATCCGGGTCGGTGTCGGCTCGGCGTCCGGCGTGAACCCGGCGATCCCGACCATCGTCAGACCGTATCGCTTGGCCATGTACGCGAACGCCTCGTGGCTGGTCACGAACGTCTTCAGCTTGCAGTTCGCCAGACCGGTCTTGTACTCGGTGTCGAGCTTGCCGACCTGGGCGAGCAGCGCCTGCGCGCGCTCGTGGTAGCCGGCCGCGTTCTTGCTGTCGACGCTTGCGAGCTTCTCCTCGACCGCCTTGACGACCGCCGCGTACCGCACCGGATCGAGCCAGAAGTGCGGGTCGAGCGCGTTGTCCTTGTGCGCGGCCTCGGCGGCGCCGTCCTGGTGCTCCTCGAAGTTCGCGCCGGTGTCCTCGAGCTGGGCGGCCGGGGCGACGTCGAACCCGGCGTCCTTCGCGTTCTGCGCGACGGCCTCGTCGACGGCCGGCTGCAGGGTCTTCTCGTACACGACGACCTTGGCCTCGGCGATCGTGGCGACCTGCTTCGGGGTCAGCTCGAGGTCGTGCGGCTCGACGCCGGGCGCGGTCAGGGTGGTCACGTGCACCGCGTCGCCGCCGATTGACCGGGCGATGAACTCGAGCGGGTAGAACGAGGCGACGACGTCGAGCTTCCCGTCGGCGGTGCCGTCGGCGGCCGGACCACCGCACCCGGCCAGGGCGACGGTGGCCACCGCGGCGGCACCGGCGATAATTGCTCGAAGACCAGTTCTCATGACAATCATTTTCATCTTAGTTGGAACTGATTGTCAAAACAGGGAGTTCGCGATGGCCAGCCGCAACGTCGGGCGACGGCGTGCCGACCGTAGACCCAACCGCCGCCGCGCGGTCGAAATTCCGCGCGGTCATGGGCACGGCCACGGTCATGCGCACGGTCATGGGCACGGCGATCACGTGGTCGACACCTCGGTGGTGAACTCGGACGCGATCGTCGCGCGGCGCGTCCGGATCGTCGTCGCCGCCGTCCTCGTCCCGCTGATCGTGGCCGCGGTGGTTTCGCTGATCGTGTTGTGGCCGGGCGGTGACGTGAAGGTCGCGTCCTATCAGACGAGCAGCGCGCGTGGTCAGATCACTGCGCTGAAGCCCTGCGCGGACGCCAGGGACAAGTGCAACCTCGCCACGGTGAAGCTGAGCAACGGCGCGGACAAGGGGAAGGCCGTGCCGGTCCAGGTACCCAAGGCCGGCGGGGCGCCGATCCCGGTCAAGGTCGGCCAGGAGGTGATGCTCGCCGTCCAGAAGGACGCGCCGCCGGACCAGAAGTACCAGTATGTCGACCACGACCGGATCAAGCCGCTGTTGATCCTCGCGGTGATCTTCGCGGTCGCGGTGGTCGCGCTGTCCCGGTGGCGCGGGTTCGCGGCCCTGATCGCGCTCGCGGTGACGGCTGTGATGCTGACCCAGTTCATCCTGCCGGCGATCCTGCGGGGCTCGAACCCGCTGCTCGTCGCGGTAGTCGGCGGCGCGGTGATCATGACGATCGCGGTCTTCCTGACCCACGGGATCAATGCCGAGTCCTCGATCGCGCTCGCCGGGACGATCGCCGCGCTCGGCCTGACCGTACTCCTCGGCTGGTTCTTCACCGGGTTCTCGCAGTTGAGTGGCCTGGCGGCCGAGGGGGCGTCCACCGCGCAGCAGTTCTCACCGCACCTCGATCTGGCCGGATTGCTGGTGGCCGGGATGGTGATCGGCGCGCTCGGAGTTCTCGACGACGTCACGGTCACCCAGGCAGCCGCGGTGTGGGAGCTGTCCGCGGCCAACCCCGCTGCGAGCCGGCGTGAGCTGATGTCGGCCGGTCTGCGGATCGGCCGGACGCACGTCGCGTCGGTGGTGAACACGCTGGTTCTCGCATACGCCGGTGCCGCGATGCCGGTGCTGCTCGTGTTCGCGATCCAGGACCTGCCAGTGGTGACGGTGATCTCTACCGAGGCGGTCGCGATGGAGGTTGTCCGCGGTCTGGTCGGCAGCCTCGGCATCATCGCAGCCGTTCCGCTGACGACCGCGCTGGCCGCGATGGCGGTCGCGGACCGCTCGCGTGACCTGGTCGGCACGCCAGAACCTGTCGCATAACCCCCACACCTCTTACCCTGCAGATAAGTCACGGAAAGTCCGTCAGCAATCACCTTCCGTGGCCTCACGGGGTGAGGAGTTGTTGATGAGGTTCCGTCATCGGGACGGGTCGACCGTCCATCTGGGGTACTGCGCGACCGTGCATCCGGCAGCCGAGCTGGACGAGCTCGTCGCGGAGCTCGACGGCTGTGCAAGCCCGGTCCGGTCGGCTCTCGACGTACCCCTGCTCGGCGTCGGGCTGTGGTTCCCGCACCGGCTGGCCGATCGGCTGGCGAACTCGCCCGCGTCGCTGAGCAAGCTGCGCCGCGCGCTGCATCGCAACCGGCTCGAGGTCGTCACCCTGAACGGCATCGCGCATGCGAACGATCTGACCGGGACGAGCGTGTACTGCCCGGACTGGACCGAGCCCGAGCGGCTGCGGTACACCCTCGACCTGATCGACGTACTCGCGGACCTGCTGCCGGACGATGCGACGTACGGCTCGATCTCGACGGTGCCGCTCGGGTGGCGGGTTCCGTGGTCGAAGGCGCGCAACCTGGCCGCGCGGGAGGCGTTCGACCGGGTCGAGCAGCACCTGGCCCGGACCGAGGCCCGTACCGGCCGGCGGATCCGCGTGGCCGTCGAGACCGAGCCTGGGTGTGTCCTTGAGATGGTCGGGCAGGCCGCGGCTTGGCTGGATCGCTACTCGAGCCCGTACGGCGGTATGTCGCTGGTCGGGCTGGGGCTCGACACGTGTCATCTCGCCGTGCAGTTCGAGGACCCTGCCCAGTCGTTCGAGCTGCTGTGGCGGGCGGGCGTCGACGTGGTCAAGGCGCAGCTCTCGGTGGCTCCGACGCTGGTGGACCCGGGGGATGCGTCGGGGCGGTACGTGCTCGGCCAGCTCGGCGTACCTCGGTATCTGAGGCAAGTGCGCGAGTGGGGTGGGCCAGGGGTGGACGACGTCGCGCAGTCATCGCAGCTGTCGGGTCATGCGGCGTGGCGGATGCATGCGCATCTGGCGGCGCACGCTGCGCCACCAGATCCGCTCAGTGCGACGACCGGGGTGCTGGACGACTGCCTGGCTCGTCTGGTCGGTGGTGGGCATCCGCTGACGCACCACTTGGAGTCAGAGGTGTACGTGTGGCCACGGACGCCCAAAACCCAGCAGGCGTTGGCGAAACGGATCACCAAGGAGCTGTCGTGGCTCCGCGACCGGCTGACCGCTCTCGGGCTGGACGAGGTCTGAGCCTCGGTTCAGCCGTTGGCGATCCGGGAGACCGCGAAGAGCAGGATCAGCACGATCGAGAAGATGCGCAGGAACTTCGGTCCGCCGGTCACCGCGGGCCATGACAGGAACGCCAGCCAGCCCAGTAGGAGCGCCAGCAGCACCAGCGCGGGCACACCTACCGGAAGCGGCGCGAACACCCCCGCCAGCGCCAGCACCAGGGTGATGCCTGGCAGAGTCAGCTTGGGCGCGGCGTGCAGCTTGGCGACGTACGGATAACTCACTTTGGTAATCCGCTGCCGCATCGGGCTGCTGGGGGTGCTCATGCGCCTATTGTTCCAGGTGGTTCCAGGTCGTTTCAGGGGGTCAGCTCGTAGAACCTCCAGAACGGGTGGTCGATCGGTAGTACGTCGACCTTGGTGAAGCCCGCGTGCTCTGCCAGGTGGCGTAGCTGGTGCGGTCGCATGATGGCGCCGACGATGTCGGAGTCCTCGTCCACGCGGCCTTGCGGCGTACACCAGATGGTGCTGGCCGCGGCGAGGAACCGTTGTACTTCGTCACCAGGTGCCTGCAGCTGCTCGTCGGCCCGCTCGTCCATCACGAGCACGCGGCCGCCTGGTGCGAGCGCGGTACGGGCTGCGACGAGTGCTTCGACGGGATGGGCGAAGTCGTGGACGCATTCGAAGAACGTGATCAGGTCGTACTGCGTGCCGCCCGCAAGGACCTCGGTGATGTCGCGTACCTCGAAGCCGACGCGGTCCGCGACGCCTTGCTCGGCGGCGTTCCGGCGCGCCCGGGTGATCGAGTCCTCGTCGTTGTCGTAGCCGTCGACGTGGACCGCCGGGTAGGCCTTCGCCAGTTCGATCGCCGACCAGCCGGCGCCGGTACCGAGGTCCGCGACGCGTGCACCCTTGGTGAGCAGGTCGTGCAGCCCGGGTACGTTCGGGATCCACTCGGCCGCCAACGAGTTCACGTACGCGGGGCGGTTCAGCATCTCCTGTGCGGCCACGGCCTCTTCGCCGTACGCCGCGTAGGGCACGCCCGCCCCACTCTTGAACGCGGCGACCACCTGCGGGAACGACCGCCCGACCGCAGGCACGATGGCCGCCAGGCCACCGGCGTACACCGGACTCGTCGGCTCCAGCAGTGCCACCCGCACGCCCGGCGCCAGGTCGAACCTGTCCGTCCAGACGTCCGATCCGTCGATGGTCAACAACCCACTGATCGCCTGCGACTGCAGCCATTCGACCAGGTACCGATGGTCCAGCCCGGTCCGCTCCGCCAACTCGCTCGCGGTGATCGGCCCGGCCTCGTCGATCGCCCGGTAAATCCCGTGCACCTCCCCGAGATAGACCGTGAACAACTCCGCCGCCCCCAACGCCGCCCCGAACAACCGCCCCATCAACGCCCCCGCGGCCTCCGCCGCCGTGCCGTCCGCCGCCGTGCTCGGACCCGCCGCGTTTGCGGCGTCGCCGGTTGTGTCTGTGCCGGGGATGTTTGTCGTGGTCATCGTGCCCCTCCTCGTGTAGTTGCTTTCACCCCTCAGGCGCCAGGTGTGGACTGGCAATGCCAGGTGACGTCGTTCTCCGGCTCGTACCGGCACTGGCGGCCGGTGCGGATGGACGCGCGGAGGTGCCGGCCGAGCGCCGGATGTACCCGCTCGATCGCCTTCACCGCAACGCCGATCCGCATCGACACCGCCTTCCGGCTCCGTTCCACCGGATCACCCGCCACCCGCGCCCGCCCACCGAGCCCGAGCGCCCCCGCCAACTCCCGCACCAGGAACTCCCGCTCCACCCGGAGCTTCTCCAGCCGCCCGAGGTCGTTCCCGTCCTCCGCCTCGGCGAGCTCCTCCTCCAACTCCCGCACCCGCTCGCGGTAAGCCGCCCGCGCCTGCCCGTCGATCACCGGTCCGAGATCCCCGCCCAGCACCTGCCCGGAGAGCTCCACGACACTCACGTCCTGCCGCGGCCGCCCCAGCAACACCGCAAGATCCCGAACCCCTTTGCCATCAGCCACCTGCGCAGTGACCCCTCGCCAAGTCACCTCCCACGCCATGCCCACCAACCGCAGAACCCCCACCTCAGAGGCCGTCTCGAGCCCACCCGCCCGGCTCGACCGTTCCGGGTCGAGTTCGGCCAGCGCCTTCTCCGCCTCGGCGACCAACGTCTCCGCCCCGGCCGCGCGGTGTGCTTCGAGCGCGTCCTCCAGGAGCCGGCGGGCCTCGGCCCGGCCGAGCTGAGCGGCGAGGCGCCCCAAGAACAGCGACACCTTGCCCAGACAAGCCCCACCGATCCCATCGATCACCCAGAGATCGGTGTACGGCGTGAGTACGTCGTACACGATCCGCGCGACCGCGTCCTCACCCAGCACCCGCCCCGCCTCACCGAGAAAGGCCACCGACTCCAGCCACTCGGCATCCCGCGGGATCGCGTCCAGACCGTCCTGCACCCGGCGTCGCGCGATCCGCCGCGCCGGCTCAGCGGACCCGGTCCGCGCGAAGTAGTACGCCGACGGGCCATCAGCCATCGGATTGCCCGCGAACGGACGCATCACACTTTCGACGTACGTGCGCAGCTCCGCGATCACCCCAGCCGCATCCGCATGTGCCGCCCGCAACGCGAACACCATCAACCGCCCGTTAGGACTGTCCGGATCGTCCGCGAGCTGCGTCGCCTCCTCGACACACCTGGCCGCCTCATCCAGCCGGCCCGACATCAACGCTCGCATGCCCTGCCAGATCGGCACCAACCAGCCGTACAGCGGAAGCCGCAGCGGCACGACCGCCCGCGCATACGCAGCGATCTGCACATCAGCCTCCACGAACCGCCCCTGTTCGAGCAGTCCGACCACCAGCAACCGCCGAGCCAACAGGACTGATCCAAGATCACCGACCGCGAGAGTGAGCATGCGCCGGGCAGCCGCCACCCGCTCTGCGACGTAGTCAGGCCCAGAGAAGACGTCGCACCACACCGCCAACGCAGCGACCTCAGCTGCGGCATCTCCTGCCTCCGAGGCGAGCCGCACTGCCTCGTCGGCCAGCTGACGCGGCTCATCGCCCTGGTCTGTCTGCAACCGCCCAAGAGCCAGCCGTGCAACAGCAGCAGCCTTCAGCGCACCATCGGGCAACTGCGGCACTGCCTGTCCCAACAGCGCCGTCGACTCCTCATCCCCGAGATCGACCTCGAACCCACCGACCCCACCTCCCATTGCCAGCACAGCCCGCGCCACGGTCTCCGGATCACCCGCAGTACGAGCGACAGCCCGCAGCGTGTCCCGGCCAGCCGTCAACTCACCAGCCAGTACCTGTGCCGCCCCAAGCTCCACCTGCACCACGGGATCGTCCAGCTCAGCCCACCCGTAGAAGCGAACGGCCTGCTCATACCCCGACTGGTCCCGCGCAGCCCGTGCTGCTACCAGCGCGAACTCCCGCGACTTCTCGACAACCCCAGCACTCCGGTAGTGCGCAGCAACCTGCCCAGCATCGTTCTGACCGGCCAACAACTCAGCCGCCCGCAAATGGAGCTCGGACCTCCGGTGGACACCAAGACCGTCATAAACGACCTCACGCACCAGGGAGTGGGCAAACCGCAGACGGTCCTCCGACACGGCTGCCAACCGAGCCGCCACAGCATCACCAAGTACAGCAAGCACATCTCCCGTATCCGCTACTGCAGCAAGCACCCGCAGGTCCACGTCCTCACCCAGCACAGCCGCCACCGCGAGCACGTCGTACGTGTGCTGTCCAAGACGAGCAAGGCGCCTCTCCAGCACCTGACGCACGCCGGTAGGCGTCTCCGTGGAAGTAGTACCGCGCGCCGCGTGCCACCGCGCGAGCTCCTGCACGAAGAACGGGTTCCCACCGGTCCTTGCATGTACGGCGTCCGCATAGCCGCTGTCCGTACTCCCGAGGACCTGTGTGACCAGCTCGCCCGTAGCGGCGCGGTCCAGCCCAGCAAGAGGCACCCGTACGAACGAAGGCGGCAGGGCGCGAAACGCATCCGCCGCCGGCTCGGGTACGTCGACCGCGTTGTCACGGCTGGTGACGAGCAGGAGACACCGCAGCTCGGGCAGCAGACCGACAACGAACCGCAACAGTGCGAGGGTCGACCCGTCCGCGAGGTGGATGTCCTCGACGATGATCACCGCCGGTTGCGCGGCCGTCGCCGTACCGAGCTGGTCGGCGACCGCGGCGAACATGCTCGTCCGCGCGCCGTCACCCGGCTCGATCGACAACCCCAGCGAGCGGAACACCTGCCGCCAGGGCCAGTACGGCAGGGTCTCGGTCTCGGGGCAGCGGCCCCACGCGACGGCGTACCGCCGACTCCGCGCCGTGTCCGCGAGTACCGCCGCTGTGGTCGACTTGCCGATCCCGGCGTCGCCGATCAGGAGCGCGCCCTGGCCGCGGCCGCGCTCGACCTCGTCCAGCAGGCCGGTCAGGGTGCTGAGCTCCCGGGTCCGGCCGACCACACGCTCGGGCATACCGCCACTGTGCGGCGACCGCTGCCGCCGGGGGAAGTGCTGGTCGCTTACCGTAAGGTGACCCGGGTGTTCGTGGTGATCAGGTTCCGGGTGGGGGAGTCCGAGCAGGCCGGGTTCGGAGAGCGGTTGCAGGCCGCTGTCGACGTGCTCGCGCAGCAGAAGGGGTTCGTCGCGGCCCGGACCGGGCGCAACGTTGACGACCCGGAACTGCTCGCGCTGACGCTCGAGTTCGAGAACATCGGCAGCTATCGACGAGCGCTGTCGCCGTACGAGGTGAAGCTGACCGCGGTACCGCTGCTGTCGGAGGCGATCGACGAGCCGACGGCGTACGAAGATTTGCTGAATCAGCACGGATTCGATAGCGGCGCTCGGGACCGATAGCCTGGTTCCTTCCAAAGATCTGTCTGTACCTGTTCTGGAGTCCAAAAGTGCCCGTGGAAACCGTCGATGCCGTCGTCAGCCTCAGCAAGCGGAGAGGCTTCGTGTACCCGTGCGGCGAGATCTACGGCGGTACCAAGTCGGCCTGGGACTACGGTCCGCTCGGCGTCGAGCTGAAGAACAACGTCCGCACCCAGTGGTGGCGGACGATGGTGACCGGCCGCGACGACATCGTCGGCCTGGACTCCTCGGTGATCCTGCCGACCCAGGTCTGGGAGGCCTCCGGCCACCTGGCCGAGTTCGTCGACCCGCTGACCGAGTGCCAGTCCTGCCACAAGCGGTTCCGCGACGACCACCTCCGGGAGGACTTCGCGCGCCGGAAGAACAAGGACCCCGAGACCGTCCAGCTGGCCGAGATCGCCTGCCCGAACTGCGGCAACAAGGGCACGTTCACCGAGCCGCGGATGTTCAACGGGCTGCTGAAGACCTACCTCGGCCCGGTCGAGTCCGAGGAGGGCCTGCACTACCTCCGCCCGGAGACCGCGCAGGGCATCTTCATCAACTTCGCGAACGTGATGGGCACCGCGCGGAAGAAGCCGCCGTTCGGGATCGCCCAGGTCGGCAAGAGCTTCCGCAACGAGATCACCCCCGGCAACTTCATCTTCCGGACCCGCGAGTTCGAGCAGATGGAGATGGAGTTCTTCGTCGAGCCCGGCACCGACGAGGACTGGCACGAGTACTGGCTGAAGGCGCGCTGGGACTGGTACACCGGCCTCGGGCTGAACCCGGACAACATGCGGTTCTACGAGCACCCGAAGGAGAAGCTTTCGCACTACTCGAAGCGGACCGTGGACATCGAGTACCGGTTCAACTTCGGTGGTAAGGAGTTCGACGAGCTCGAGGGGATCGCGAACCGGACCGACTTCGACCTGACCACGCACTCCAAGCACTCCGGCGCCGACCTGTCGTACTTCGACCAGGAGAAGGGCGAGCGCTGGACGCCGTACGTGATCGAGCCGGCGGCCGGCCTGACCCGCAATGTGCTCGCGTTCCTGCTCGACGCGTACACCGAGGACGAAGCGCCGAACGCGAAGGGCGGCGTCGACAAGCGCACGGTCCTGCGCTTCGACCCGCGGCTCGCGCCGGTCAAGGCCGCCGTGCTCCCGCTGTCGCGCAACGCCGACCTCTCGCCGAAGGCGCGCGACCTGGCCGGCGAGCTGCGGAAGAACTGGAACGTCGACTTCGACGACGCCGGTGCGATCGGCCGCCGGTACCGCCGCCAGGACGAGATCGGTACGCCGTACTGCATCACCGTCGACTTCGACACGCTCGAGGACCACGCGGTCACGATCCGCGAGCGGGACTCGATGAAGCAGGAGCGGGTCGCGCTCACCGAGGTCACCGGATACCTGGCCCAGCACCTGGTGGGCTGCTGACCATGCTCTTGACCGGGGACCGCCGGCGCTCCGGGCTGGCCGCCTTTGGCGTATTGGTGCTCGGGGTGTTGCTGCTGTCGGCCTGTTCGGACAGCCAGCCGGACGCGTCTCCGTCGACCTCTGCCGGCTCGAGTGGCCCGTCCAGCCCGGCGGTCGGCTCGCCGATCCCCACCGCTTCGACACCCGTGCTCACCCCGCTGCCGACGCCGTCGAAGCCGTGGCCGATGCCGGCGGTCACCGGTGCGCCGGCCGACGACGCTGCGTTGGCCGAGCGGATCACGTTCGCGATCTCCAAGCAGACCCAGATCGCGGCCGGGCGGGCGGCGAAGACGACCGTGAAGTGCCCGGGCATCGACACGGTCGAGACCGCCGGACAGCACTCGTTGGACTGCACCGTCACGTACTCCGGGAAGTCCTTCACCGGGAAGCTGACCGTCGACGCGAAGCAGTACAGCGCGTCGTACAAGTTCACTTCGGCGCAGGTTGCGATCGTCCGCGCCAAGGTGATCGATGCGGTGCTCCGGACCGCGGCCGGTGCCTCGAAGGTGACCTGCGACATGGACGAGATCGGTATCGTCGTACCCGACGGACCGCCGATCGGGTGCGACGTGACCACGACCGCGAACGCGGTCCAGCCGTACAAGGCTTCGGTCACCGGCAACGGCCAGGTCCACGTGGAGAAGGCGTGACGTGCTGAAACTGGGCAATCTGACCATCGAGACGCCGGTGGTGCTGGCGCCGATGGCCGGCATCACGAACGCGGCGTACCGCCGGCTGTGCGCGGAGCAGGGCGCCGGGCTGTACGTGTGCGAGATGATCACCTCGCGCGGCATCGTCGAGGGTGACCAGAAGTCGCTCGACATGCTGACGTTCGACCCGCGCGAGACCGTGCGGTCGGTGCAGCTGTACGGCGTCGACCCGACGTACATCGGGCGTGCTGTTCAGATCCTCTGTGATTCGTACGGGGTTGCGCACGTCGACCTCAACTTCGGGTGCCCGGTGCCGAAGGTGACCCGCAAGGGCGGTGGCGCCGCACTGCCATGGAAGCGCAACCTGCTCGGCGCGATCCTGCAGTCCGCGGTGCGGGCCGCGACACCGTACGGCGTACCGGTGACGATGAAGACGCGGATCGGGATCGACGCGTCGCACCAGACGTACCTGGACGCGGGCCGGATCGCGGAGGAGTCGGGTGCGGCGGCGATCGGGCTGCACGGGCGTACGGCCGCGCAGGCGTACTCTGGTCAGGCGGACTGGTCGACCATCGCCGAGTTGGTCTCGCACGTCTCTATCCCCGTGCTCGGGAACGGCGACATCTGGGAGGCGGGCGACGCTCTGCGGATGGTCGCGGAGACTGGATGCGCCGGGGTGATCGTCGGGCGCGGGTGCCTCGGGCGGCCGTGGTTGTTCCGCGATCTCGCTGCCGCCTTCGCCGGCGAGGAGGTCCTGGAGCTGCCGACCCTCGGCGAAGTCGCTGCGGTGATGCGCCGGCACGGCGAGCTGCTGGCCGAACTGATGGGCGAACAGCGCGGGCTGCGCGACTTCCGCAAGCACGTCTCGTGGTACCTGAAGGGCTTCCCGGCCGGCGGCGAACTCCGCGCCGCCCTGGGCATGGTCGACACCCTCGCCCACCTCGACGAACTGCTGTCCCAACTGGACCCCACAGTCCCGTTCCCGGTAGCCGAACTGGGCGCCCCCCGCGGCCGCCAAGGCAGCCCCCGCGACCACATCATCCTCCCCCAAGGCTGGCTCGACGACACGGACGGCCTAACCGCCAACCTCGCCGAAGCCGAACTAGGCGTCTCCGGCGGCTGACCCCACCACCGCCCAAACGACACCGCCTGCGGCGGCGACTGTCCATTGGCCGCCTCCGGCGGCGTGCTACCGCCACGCGCGCGAAGCACCTGCGTAGGGGACCTGTCATGCTGGCGGGGTGGAGGATGGACTGATCGCGGAGCTTCGATTGCCGTCGCCGGTTGTCGAGATTGAGGACGACCGGTTGGCGGCGGCGGGAGTGCGGGTTGTGCTGAAGCGGGACGACCTGATTCATCCGGAAGTGCCTGGGAACAAGTGGCGGAAGTTGAAGTACAACATCGCGACTGCTCGGGAGCTCGGGTTCGAGACTTTACTGACCTTCGGCGGCGCGTACTCGAACCACATCAGGGCCACAGCCGCGGTAGGGGCGTACTGCGGTTTCACGACGATCGGGGTGATCCGCGGTGAGGAACACCTGCCGTTGAATCCGTCGCTTCGGTACGCCGTGTCGCGTGGCATGCGGCTGACATATCTGGATCGCACGATGTACCGAGCGAAGACGTCGAATGCTGCGATCGATGCGCTGCATGAGGAGTTCGGCGAGTTCTACCTGATTCCGGAGGGCGGCAGTAACGCCGATGCGGTCCGGGGATGTGCGGAGTTGCCGGCGGAGTTGGATGCGTCCGTCGATGTCGTGTTCTGCGCGGTCGGGACCGGAGGAACGCTCGCTGGTGTAGCCGCTGGTCTGCGGCCGGATCAGTCGGCGGTGGGGGTGCCGGTACTGAAGGGTGGCGCGTTCCTGGAAGGCGAGATCGTTCAGCTGCAGGAGCAGGTGTACGGCGCGCGTGCAGGGTCGTGGCGACTGGAGTGCGATTACCACTTCGGGGGTTACGCGAAGCGGACGTCTGAGCTCGATGAGTTCATCGAGGGCTTCGAGATGCGGCACGGTGTGCGGTTGGACCGGGTGTACGAGGCGAAGATGATGTACGCGCTGTTCGACCAGGTCGCGCGTGGCGCATTCCCGCGTGGTGCGAGGATCGTGGCGGTGATCAGCGGGTCCGGCGAGGTGCCGGACGTCGCCTAGGCTTCCAGCCACTCCAGGTGCCAGTCGCCCGAGTTGACGACAAAGTTCTTGCCGAAGCCGAGCCAGCGGCCGTTCATGTTTCGGGCGTGGGGGCTGACGACCAGTTGGATGGTGCCGTGGTAGACGGCGCCGCGATAGTAGCCGGTGGGGGCTGTTCGTTCTTTCCAGGTTCCGGTGGCTATGGCTCCGGCGACAGACAGATCGAGTGTGAGTCGTGATTCGCCGTCGGCGTGATCGTTGGTGCCGTGGAGCCTGCTGCCGGTGTGGTGGAGGCGAATGCTGTGTTCGCCTTCCAGATTGGCGTCGCGGCCGGACGAGAAGTAGCTGTACCGCGAGAGCCACAGACCGCCGAGATTGCCGCTCGTGGCACGCGCTGTGTCGAGGTTCGAGTGGTCGGCCAGGTCGATCACGAGGTCGGCGACAACAGACAAGTGCTCGCTACCGCCCGATAGCTCGTATCTGTTCAACAGACAGGGCCCCTTCATCCGCCGCAGGGGGTTCGAAGGTGGAGAGGTGGTGGTTCAGGACGGTGTCGGTTACGTCGCGGCGTGAGTGAGTGATTCGGTTCTGGTCTCGGCGGGCGCGGACTGTTGTCTCGTCCGTCTCGACGTACACCAGGATGAATTCAGCCCCGACCCCGGCTGCCAGCTCACGCCAGGCGTCGCGGAGGAATCGTGGGGAGCTTGTGTCGTCCACGATCACCGGCGTGCCGGACGAAAGCAGCTCGAGGGCCTCGGTCTGCGCCTGCTGAAACGTCCGGCTCCATTCTTCCAGCGGGATGCCGGCTCCGCCCCACAGGCCGCGGCGGTCGTTGATTTCGTCCATGCTGACGACTTGCGCCGGCAATCGGCGGGCCAACTCCCGGGCAACCGTGCTCTTCCCGGAGAACGACGTTCCGCACAACACGATCAGTCTGGCCGCCACCGTTACATCCAAGCACCAGAAGGGTCAGCTCATGCCGACCCTCTGGACGGTGGGGTCGATGACGTAGACGGTGCGCGGGTCGTCGTGGGGGTACGGCTGGTCGGTGTACTTGGCGGCGATGGTGTCGATGATCTCCCAGGCGGCGTCGCCTTCGATCTGATCGACGACCTGGCCGCGGATCACGATCGGCTCGAACCACTTGGCGGCTGGGACGATCGAGAGCGCGACGCGTGGATCGCGTCGGATGTTGCGGCCCTTGCGGGTCTGCGGGCCGGTGAAGAAGACGACCTGTTCGCCGCGGGCCGCAACGTAGACGGGAGCGCTGTGCGGAGCGCCGTCCGGGCCGATGGTGGCGAGATGACCGAAGGACGCGGCATCGAGGGCTTCGCGTACGGCGGGTTCCAGCATGGTGCGGTCTCCTCAGCGGGGATTGGTGGTACGCCAGGTGATGTAGTCGGCGACGGCTCTGGTGATGTCGAAGGCAGGAGTGAACCCGGTGTCGGCCGTCAGACGGCTGATGTCCAAGTGCGGATTCTGCTGACCACCCGGTACGACGGCCAGCGCAGCGTCGGGACGCGCAGCCCGAACCGCCTCGGCGAACGCACGGTGGGTCACGGGCTGTCCGCTGGACACGTTGTAAATGGTGTGCGGCAGTGACGAAGCCGTTGTCAGCAACGCGATCGCACGCCCGGCGTCCGGGGCATAGCAGCAGTCGCCGCCGTCGTCGGCGTTCAGCGGACCGGGAGTTTCGCCACGCAGGACCGCGCTCACGTACGGCGGCATCGGGCTGAACGCGGACTCCGGATCCATCAGCGGTCCCCACGTACTCCCGATCCGGAGCAGCACGGGCTCGGTACCTGTGCCCTGCAGGCTGTGGGTGGTGATCGGCTCGACGGCTTTCTTGAACGCGATGATCAGGTGCGGCAGGTCCACGGCTGGGAGCGGAAGGCCTTCGTGCCAAGGAGTTTCCGGCTGACCGATGTAGTTGCCGATGCTGCTGGCGACAGCGAAACGCCGTACGCCCCAGGTCCGGGCCGCGTCCAGCGCGTTCAGCAGGCCGGTCAGGTCGGTCCGGAAGAACGAGACCGGATCCTCGCCGGGGATGGTGCCGGCCAGGTGCACGATGTCGCTCACCGGGTACCGCTTGCCCAAGGCAAAGAATTCCTCGCGATCGGTGACGTCCAGAGTCTCCACGGCCACGCGGCCCGCGAGGAACGACGGTACGTCGGTACGCCGGTACGCCGTGACGACGACCTCCTGGCCGAGATCCACCAGGGCACGTGCGGTATGGGCGCCGATCATGCCGAGACCGCCGGTGACGACGATCATCGGACCGCCTCATAACGCAGGTGCGTCAGTACTATCTCGTCGCCGAGCCCGGCCCCCGACGCGACGGTGACCGCGCCGTCTCCAGGCGTGGCGAGCGCTACTTCTGCCTTGCTCATGAGATGTCTCCTTCAGAGTGCTTGCGGGAAGTCGAAGAAGCGATCCGGGTCGTAGGCCTGTTTCACCGCGCGCAACCGGGAGAGATTCACACCGTGGTAAGCCGAAGGCCCGTCGGCCAGCGCTGGATCCGGGAAGTTCGGGTAGACCCGCCCGGAGCCGTCCCGGTGTGCGACGGCCCACGAGGCGTCGACCCAGTCCGGCGTACCGGCATGTTCGAGCAGAAACCGTACGCCGCGATGCGCGAACGCCGTCGCGTCGGAGGAGACCCGGTTGTACGCCCCACCCATCGCAGTGAACGACAACCGCCCCGACGCCCGCCCTTTCAACCGCTGGAGCAACTCGGCCAGCACGGGGTCCGACAGCGAGCGGTCGAAGAACTCCGATCGGATTCGGGCATCATCGGCCGGACCGTTGAAGCTCTGCTTGAGCTCCGGGAGCCGCATCCCGCCACGCACCTCGAACGGGATGTCGTCGCCGGCCAGCTCAGCCAGTTCCCGCACCAGCCCGCGAGTCGCACGTTCTCCGAGGAGAGAAGCACCCACGACAACCGCCTGGAGCGGTCGGGGGGAAGCGGGCGACTGCGGCCCACCGCCGCCAAGCGACGCTTGCGGGCGGCCGGGTGGATTGACGGCGGTGATGGTGAGGTTGATGGTCAGTTCGTCCGGGGTTTCGGGGGACCAGGCTTGCCAGGCGGCGACCAGTTGCTCGGCGTCGTCGACCGCCCAGCTGGCTGTGACGCGGGTCAGCTCGGGAGCCGGCACAGTCTCGAAGCGGAGAGCGGTGACGATGCCGAACTGACCGCCGCCGGCGCCGCGGAGAGCCCAGAACAGGTCCGGCTCGTGCGAGTCGTCGCAGTCGACCACGGTTCCGTCCGCGAGAACGACCTGCGCCCCCAGCAGACGATCGCACGTGAGGCCGTACATCCGGCCGAGGAGGCCGATTCCACCGCCCAGGGTCAGGCCGGCGATCCCCACTGTGGGACCGCAACCGGCCGGGATCGCGCGCCCGGCCGCCTCGAGCGCCGGGTACAGCGTGCCGAGAACGACGCCGGCGCCGAGCTCTACAACGCCGTTCGAGGCGACCGTGATCGCGTCGAGGGCCTTCAGTTCGAGGATGACGTCTGCGGTCGACACGCGATCGGCAAAGCAATGTCCGCCCCCGCGCGGTACCAGACGGGCGTTCGAACGGCGGGCATTCCTGACAGCTGCGACAACCTCCGCGACCGTCCGAGGTCGCCGGACCTGCTGCGGGAGGTGCATCGAACGCGGAATCATGCCGCGAGACTAGGAGCGAGCCACCACCGGGTTCTTGAACGAATCGTGCATCCCGGCCAGGAACGGCACGTACGACCCGGAGTGGTCGTGGTCGCAGCCGCACCGGTCGAGGTTCTCGCCGAGCAACTGGGTAGGCGTCAGCCCGGTCAGTCGCAGGCACTCCCGGCTGAGGTGCGCCTGATCGGCGTACCCGGCATCGATCGCCAGCCCTGCGGTACCGTCCACCCCGCGCCGTCCGGACGGTGTCGCACCGGCCTGCGCCAAAGCGAGAAAGCCCTGGAAGCGCAGGGTCCGCTGCAGCACCTTGGGCGTGGTCCCTACCGCGTGCAGGCAGCGGCGCCGCAGCTGGCTCGACGACAGCGCCAGCGTCGCGGCGAGCGAGTCGATCGACACCGGCCGCCAAGGCATCAGGGCTCGCACGGCCGCCCGTACCAGCGGGTCCGACCGCTCCGATCGGCGGAACTCGTTCAGTAGTTGAGCCTGGAGGTAGAGCAACGCCCGCTCCGGCGACGTCGCCCGCGCGAGTCCGTCGACGAGACGGTCCGCGGTGTGTCCCCACAGGTCCGTCAGCCCCAGATGCTGATCCACCAACTCGTCCAGCGCAGCCGGCAGCGGCGGCGCGGTGCCCGGACGGAAACGTACGCCGACCAGCGTCGTCCCGGCCGGGATGACCTCGTGCGCCGGCCTGGTCAACGGGCCGAGCAGCCGCGGCCGTCCGCCGATCGGGAAGTGGATCTCGACGCCGCCGCTGGGCAGATGCCGATGGACGTGATCGGTCCCGCCGATCCGCTGGATCCACACCGTCCGTACGACGCCGCGCAGCCCCGGAACGGGCAGGCGTTCGAGGTACGACTCGGGCGTGGCCACCCCTGAACTCCTATCGTCGCCGCTCCCGGGTGTCAATGCGATTCGGCGTGAATCGAAAGGCAGAGAAACTCGCCGGATCCCGGGCGGGGAACGGGGAGGGTTCTAAGCTCGGGGGATGGCGAGCAAGCCGGATGAGACGCGCGACGGGGTTGATCTGACCAATCTGGATCAGCCGTTGTTCGACGGGGCGGAGGCGACCAAGCGGGACCTGGTCGACTATCTGGATGCGGTGCACGGACGGATCCTGCCTGAGTTGCGGGAGCGGCCGTTGTCGGTGGTGCGGATTCGGCCGGGGCAGCCGAAGTTCATGCAGAAGAACGTTCCGAAGTACACGCCTGAATGGGTGAAGACCGTGCAGGTGTGGGCGGAGGCGTCCAAGCGCGAGGTGTCGTACGCCTTGTGCGACGACCGGCGGACGTTGCTGTGGTTCGCGAATCAGCGCGCGGTCGAGTACCACCCGACGCTGATGCGCGCCGGCCGGTGGGATCGCGTGACGCATCTGGTGCTCGATCTCGACCCGCCCGAGGGCGAGACCTTCGCGATGGCCGTGCAGGCGGTGTTGCTGGTACGGCAGGCGTTGACCGACTCCGGGTTGGCCGGCGCGGTGAAGACCAGTGGTGCGAAGGGTGTGCACGTCATCGTTCCGATTGCCGACACGGTGACGATCGAGGACGCGGCGGCGGCGACGCGGGCGATCGCGGCGCGGGCGGAGAAGCTGGATCCGTCGGTCGCGACGACGGCGTACATCAAGGAGGATCGGCACGGGAAGGTGTTCGTCGACTCGACACGGTCGGGTGGGGCGACGGTGGTAGCGGCGTACAGCCCGCGCGTCCGGCCCGGTACGACGGTGTCGTTCCCGGTGAGCTGGGACGACTTGGAGAGCGTGTCGCCGCGGGACTTCACCGTACGTACGGCGCCTGGTCTGCTCGGCGACCGCGATCCATGGGCCGACGCGCTGCCGGCGCCGCAGCAGATCCCCGAGGACGTACTGGAGGAAGGTCGCGCGATCCCGGTGGCCCGAGTCGCCGCCATGCACGAAGGCAAACGCCGCAAACGCGCCCGCGAGGCGCAAGCCGAAACCGACGCGGCCCCGCAGGACAAGCCAGCGACGTAGGGTCTGGTGTCAGCGCGGCGCTGCGCAAGGCGATCAACCAGCTCGGCTGACCCGTTCCAGCTCCGCGAACGCCTCGGCGAGCTTCGGCAACGTGTAGTGGGCATTCAGGCCGCTCGGGTTCGGTAGCACCCAGACGCGGGTCGTTCCGATGGTGCGAGCCTGCTTGCCCACTGCCGCCGTACGGTCGCCGAAAGCATCTCGGTACGCCGTGACGCCGAGCACCGCCAGCCACTCCGGCTGAACGTCGAGCACCTTCTTCACCAGGTTCTCCCCGCCGGCGAGGAACTCGGCGCGCGACAACTCGGCGGCCTTCGCGGACGGCCGGTCGACGACGTTGGTGATCCCGAGCCGGTAGTCCAGCAGTTCCTGCTGTTCGGCCGGCTTGAGCTGTCGGGGCGTGAAACCGCTGAGGTACAGCGCCGGCCAGAACCGGTTCCCGGGCCGCGCGAAGTGATGCCCGGTCGCCGCCGACATCAGCCCCGGGTTGATGCCGCAGAACAACACCCGCAAGCCTGGCGCGATCACGTCCGGAATGCCGTCCATGGCGACACCCTAGCCCGTCAACCCAGGGTTGACGAAGCCCGATCGTCAACCTAAGGTTGACGACATGACTCCTGGACCTGACTTGCAGCAGCTCATCAACACGATCAAGGCCGACGCCGGTAGTGACGACGAGCTCGCGCAGCTCGCGACCGCGGCAGCAACGATCAACGACCTGACCACCACGAGCGACGCAGCCCTCGGTTTCTTCGTCGACCGCGCCCGCGGTGCCGGGAAGTCCTGGGTGGAGATCAGCGCCGTCCTCGGCGTCAGCAAACAGGCCGCCCACAAACGCTTCGCCGACTCCTGGACCGCGCGCCCGGCCTTCGAGCGGTACACCCAGCGAGCGATGGCCGTCGTACAAGCGGCCGCCGGGGTCGCCGCCGAGCGCAACCACGATTTCGTCGGCACGGAGCACCTGCTCCTCGCGCTGTACAAGGAACCCGACTCGATCGCGACCAAGATCCTGGTCGCCCACGGCATCACCGAGGACTCGGTCCGTGCCGCCGTCGACACTCAGAGCCCCGCCCGTGAGCGGACCGGCGAGCCGCTGACCCTCGACGCCGAGAACCCGCCGTACACCCGCCGCGCCGCCCACGTCCTCCAGGGCGCCGCCGGCGAGGCCCTCACCCTCGGCCACAACTACGTCGGCACCGAGCACCTCCTGTTGGCCTTCTACCGAGACCAGGCCGGCATCGCAACCAAAATCCTCCTCGACCAGGGCCTCGACGAAACGACCGCCTGGAAAGACATCCGCACAGCCCTGGAGTCCTTCGGCAAGTAACCGCTTGCCACCCTCCGCACCAGTCGGAAGTAGGTTGGGCGCATGTCTGACTGGTCTGCGCGGTTGCAAGAGTTGGCGGTGGCGGCTGACGTCACCGGTGCGGTGCTCGGGATCTGGTACGACGGCGACACGACGATCGCGCCGTACGGCGTCCTGAACCGCACCACCCAAACAGCGGTCACCGCCGACTCGCTGTTCCAGCTCGGCTCGATCAGCAAGTCGTGGACCGCGTCGATGATCGTCCAACTGGCTGCGGAGGGCCGCCTCGGCCTGGACGACCCGATCGTGAAACTGTTGCCTGAGGCACCGGTCGACCCGCGGGTCACGATCCGTCAGCTGCTCACGCACACCAGCGGCATCGACGGCGACCTGTTCACCGACACCGGCCGCGGCGACGACTGCCTGCAGCGGTACGTCGCACTGCTCGCGGACGTCGACCAGCTCTTCGAACCAGGTACGGCGTACTCGTACTGCAACGCCGGGTTCGTCCTGCTCGGTCGCCTGATCGAAGTACTCGACGGCCACACCTGGGACGAGTCGCTCAGGGCCCGTCTGATCGAGCCGCTCGGTCTGCAACACACCGTGACTCTCCCGGAAGAGGCGATCCTGCTCAACGCCGCGGTCGGTCACACCGCCGCTGACGGGTCCCGGGTGAAGACCTGGCAGCTCCCGCGCAGCATCGGCCCCGCCGGGACGATCACGGCGAGCGCCGCGGACCTGCTGGAGTACGCCAAACTGCACCTGACCGACGAGCATTATGCCGCGATGCAGGAGCCGCAGGTACCGTACGCGGCCGGCATCGGTGGGTTCGTCGACCTCGGACTGACCTGGCGCATCTACGACTGGAGCGGCAGGCGGCTGTTCGGGCACGACGGGTCGACGATCTCGCAGCTCGCGTTCCTCCGGATCGACCCGGAAGCCCGGCTGATCATGTGTCTGCTGACGAACTCCGGCAACGGCACCCGCCTGTTCGAACCGCTCGCCTCCGAGGTGTTCACGGAGTACGCCGGGGTCGCGCACCCCGCGGCGCCGCAGCCGGCCGACGCACCGGTCGACGACCGCCACACCGGCCGGTACGAGCGGGCAAGTGTCCGGATGGACGTCAACCTCCGCGACGACCGCCTGATCATGGTGGAGAGCGCGACGGGGGACCGGCTCGCATTCGCCGAGGAGCCGGTGCACGAGTACGAACTGCTGCCCACCGAACCGCTGGACGGGAACCATTTCGTCACCCGCTACTCCCCGGACGACCCGTGGGTTCCGGTCACCTTCACGCCGACCTACGTCTTCACCTCCGGCCGAGTGACGCCCAGGCGGTGACAGAAACTGAGATAAACAAGGTGCACATTGGGGTGACCGAGCTAACGTCGTCAAAGTGACTAGTGCACCTGCTGAACTTCCGCGTAAGGCCGGTGACCTCCGGGCCGCCGGATACCTTCCTCGGTCGATCAAGGCCGAGATCCGTGACAACCTGCTGAAAGAACTCCGCGCCGGGCGGGATCCGTGGCCCGGCATCGTCGGATTCACCCGGACGGTGATTCCGCAACTCGAACGCGCCCTGCTCGCGGGCCACGACGTCGTACTGCTCGGTGAGCGCGGTCAGGGCAAGACCCGCCTCCTCCGCACCCTGGTCGGCCTGCTCGACGAGTGGACCCCGGTGATCGAGGGCGCCGAACTCCCCGAGCACCCGCTCGACCCCATCACGCCTGCCTCGCGCCGACGCGCCGCCGAACTCGGCGACGACCTCCCGGTCGCGTGGCTGCACCGCGACCTGCGGTACGCCGAGAAGCTCGCGACGCCGGACACGAGTGTCGGCGACCTGATCGGCGACGTCGACCCGGTGAAGGTTGCCGAGGGCCGCAGTCTCGGCGACCCGGAGACCATCCACTTCGGGCTGGTACCGCGGGCGCACCGCGGCATCGTCGCGATCAACGAGCTCCCGGACCTGGCCGAGCGGATCCAGGTCGCGTTGCTGAACGTGATGGAGGAGCGCGACATCCAGGTCCGCGGGTACACGCTCCGGCTGCCGCTCGACGTGTTGCTGGTGGCAACGGCCAACCCCGAGGACTACACCAACCGCGGCCGGATCATCACCCCGCTGAAGGACCGGTTCGGCGCCGAGGTCCGGACCCACTACCCGCTCGACATCGACGCCGAGGTGGACGTGATCCGGCAGGAGGCCGAGTTCACCGCCGAGGTCGGCGAGCCGTTGCTGGAGGTACTGGCCCGGTTCGTCCGGCACCTGCGCGAGTCGACGTCGATCGACCAGCGGTCCGGCGTCTCCGCCCGGTTCGCGGTCGCCGCGGCCGAGACGATCGCCGCCGCCGCATTACGCCGTTCCGCGATCACCGGCGAGGAGCCGGCCGTCGCTCGACCGGTCGACCTCGAGGCCGTGCCCGCCGTCCTGCGGGGCAAGCTCGAGTTCGAGCCGGGTGAGGAAGGCCGCGAGATCGAGCTGCTCGAGTACCTGCTGCGGCGTTCGGTGGCCGACACCGCGCGCGAGCGGTTCGCCGGGCTCGACCTGACCCCGCTCGCCCATGCGGTTGCCGACGGCAACCTTGTGACGACCGGGGAGCGGGTACCCGGTCGTGAGGTGCTGTCGGCGCTGCCCGAGCTGCCGGTACTGCACGACGTCGCCGCCCGGGCCGGCGTGGACGCCGACGACTCACCGGGCCGGATCGCCGCCGCCGTCGAACTCGCCCTGGAGATGCTCTACCTGTCGAAACGGGTGGCCAAGGACGCCGACGACGACACCACGGTGTACGGAGCCTGACCATGACTGTACTGAGGCCGCGACTCCGTCGCGGCGGGTCATGGGGCTCGAACTCCCGGTCTTCCCTCGTCGCTCCGGTCGCTGCGCTCCCTCCGCTCCTCAGTCCAGACCGGGAGGCCCCATGACCGGCATCCCTGAAGGCTGGTCGTACGGGCCGTGGCACGACGGGCCGGATCCGCTCCGGCCGCCCGCGGACCTGCGGGACGCGCTGGACGAGATCGGCCGGGACGTGATGAACGGGTCGTCGCCGCGGTCCGCGCTGGAGGAACTGCTCCGGCGCGGCACCCGGAACACCCAGGGGCTGGACGACCTGACCCGCCGGTTGTGGGAGCGCCGCCGCGAGATCCAGCGGCGGCACAACCTCGACGGCACGCTCCAGGACGTCCAGCGGCTGCTCGACGAAGCACTCGAGGCCGAGCGGCGCGAGCTGTTCCCGAACCCGTCCGACGACGCCCGCTTCAAGGAGGCCGAGCTCGACGCGCTGCCGTCCGGTACGGCGGCCGCCGTCCGGGAGCTGGCCAACTACCAGTGGGAGTCGTCGGAGGCCCGGCAGAAGTACGAGGAGATCCGCGAACTGCTCGGGCGCGAGCTGCTCGGGTCGCGGTTCGAGGGCATGAAGGAGGCGCTGCAGCAGACCACGCCCGAGGACGTCGAGCGGATCAACGAGATGCTCACGGACCTGAACGCGCTGCTCGCGGCGCACGCGCAAGGGCGACCCGACGTACCGCAGCTGTTCGACGAGTTCATGGCCAAGCACGGCGAGTTCTTCCCGGAGAATCCGCAGAACGTCGCGGAACTCATCGACGCGCTCGCGCAGCGGGCCGCCGCGGCGCAGCGGATGCTGAACTCGATGACTCCCGAGCAGCGCGCCGAGCTGATGGAGCTCTCGCAGCAGGCGTTCGGCAACGCGCAGTTGTCCCAGCAGCTGTCCCAGCTCGACGCGCAACTGCAGGCATTGCGGCCGGGAGAGGACTGGTACTCCTCGGAGCGGATGAGCGGTGACGATCCGCTCGGGCTCGCCGAGGGCGCGCAGGCGATGTCCGATCTGGCCGAGCTGGATGCGCTGGCCGAGCAACTCGCGCAGTCCTATCCCGGGGCGCGGCTGGAGGACATCGACCTGGACGCACTCACCCGTCAGCTCGGCGACGAGGCGACGGTCGACGCACGCCGGCTGTCCGAACTGGAACGGCAACTGCGTGATCAGGGCCTGATCGAGCGGGCGCCGGACGGCTCGCTGCAGCTGTCGCCGAAGGCGCTCCGGCAGCTCGGTCAGACGGCGTTGGCCGACGTACTGCGGACCGCGCGCGGATCCGGTGAGCGGGACGCCGCCAATGCCGGTGCGGCCGGGGAGCTGAGCGGTTCGAGCCGGCCGTGGCAGTTCGGGGACACCCAGCCGTGGGACGTTCCGCGGACGGTACGCAACGCCGTACTGCGGACCGCTCACCGCGGCGGTGGCGGCGTGAAGCTCGACGTGGCCGATGTGGAGATCGCGGAGACCGAGCACCGGGCCCGGGCCGCGGTCGCGCTGCTCGTCGACACGTCCTGGTCGATGGTGCAGGAGGGCCGCTGGCTGCCGATGAAGCGGACGGCGCTCGCACTGCACCAGCTGATCTCGACCCGGTACCGCAACGACGCGCTGCAGCTGATCACCTTCGGCCGGTACGCCGGGGTCGTGGAGCTGCCGCAGCTGATCGGCATGGAAGGCACCTGGGAGCAGGGCACCAACGCGCACCACGCGCTGCTGCTCGCGGGCCGGCACCTGCGGCGGCACCCGGACGCGCAACCCGTCGTACTGATGGTCACCGACGGCGAGCCGACCGCCCACCTGGAGCCGGACGGCACGGCGGAGTTCTCGTACCCGCCGGAGCCGGCCACGCTGCGCAAGACGATCTTCGAGGTCGACCGGCTGGCCAAGCTCGGTGCCTCGCTGACCGTCTTCCGGCTCGGCGACGATCCGCGGCTGAACGCGTTCGTCGACCTGCTCGCCCGGCGCAGCGGCGGGCGGGTCGTGGCACCGGACGCGGATGGCCTCGGAGCCGCCGTTGTCGGCGACTACCTGCGGACCAGACGAAAGCTGTAGCAGTCTGAGAAGGAGGGTGTTATCCGTCGAAAAGGCGGGTAACACCCTCCTTCTGCGTTTCGGTGGGAAACCGGACGATTGTCTCGCGTTGTCAATGCTGTAAGGGTTTTCCGGCCTTCTGGTTGTGGGGAGGGTCACGTCGGCATAGTGAGACCAGTGTTCAACTGGACTGGTTTTCTGGCTTACTCTGAAAGCAAGCCCCCGCCGCCGATGTCGATGGGCCAGCGGGTCACCTTCCCGCGCCTGAGAACACCCGCCTGCACCCCAGGGAGTGACCGTGCCGAAACTCGTGTACGACTTCGCCGAAGGCAACAAGGACATGAAAGAGCTCCTCGGCGGCAAGGGGGCGAACCTGGCCGAGATGACCAATCTCGGCCTGCCGGTACCACCCGGATTCACCATCACCGCCGACGCCTGCCGTGCGTACCTCGAGACCGGCGCGGTGCCGGCCGAGCTGGCCGACGAGATCGACCACCACGTGCACCTGCTCGAGCGGAAGATGGGCAAGAAGCTCGGTCAGGCGGATGACCCGCTGCTCGTCTCGGTCCGTTCCGGCGCCGCCGTGTCGATGCCCGGGATGATGGAGACGGTGCTGAACGTAGGCCTGAACGACGACTCGGTGAACGGGCTCGCGCACCAGTCGGGCAACCCGCGGTTCGCCTGGGACGCGTACCGCCGGCTGATCCAGATGTTCGGCAAGACCGTGCTCGGCATGGACGGCGACGTCTTCGAGGACGCGATCGAGGCATCGAAACAGGCGAAGGGCACGCGCAACGACCTCGACCTGGACGCGGACGACCTGCGCGCGCTCGTCGAGACCTTCAAGCAGGCGGTGCTGGAGCACACCGGAGGCGAGTTCCCGCAGGACCCGCGGACCCAGATGGACCTCGCGATGGAGGCCGTGTTCCGGTCCTGGAACGCGGACCGCGCGATCCTGTACCGCCGCCAGGAACGGATCCCCGCCGACCTCGGCACGGCGGTCAACATCTGCTCGATGGTGTTCGGCAACCTCGGCATGGACTCCGGGACCGGCGTCGCGTTCACCCGCGATCCGTCCACCGGCCAGCCCGGCGTGTACGGCGACTACCTGCAGAACGCGCAGGGCGAGGACGTCGTCGCGGGCATCCGCAACACGGTCCCGCTCGCGGATCTCGAGCAGCTCGACAAGACGTCGTACGACGACCTGATGAACATCATGGACACGCTCGAAGGGCACTACCGCGACCTGTGCGACATCGAGTTCACGGTCGAACGCGGAAAGCTGTGGATGCTGCAGACCCGGGTGGGCAAGCGGACCGCGGCGGCGGCGTTCCGGATCGCGACCAGCCTGGTCGACGAGGGCGTGATCGACACCGACGAGGCGCTCAAGCGGGTCAAGGGTGCGCAGCTCGCGCAGCTGATGTTCCCGCGGTTCGACGCGGACGCCTCGAAGGACTTGATCACCAAGGCGATCGGTGCCTCGCCGGGCGCGGCGTCAGGGCAGGTCGTGTTCACGTCGGCGGCCGCGGTCGAGGCCGCCGAGCGCGGCGAGAAGGTGATCCTGGTACGGCGGGAGACGAACCCGGACGACCTGCACGGGATGATCGCCGCGCAGGGCATCCTGACCAGCCGCGGCGGCAAGACCTCGCACGCGGCGGTGGTTGCCCGCGGCATGGGCAAGACCTGTGTCTGCGGCGCCGAAGAGCTCGACGTGAACGTTGTCCAGGGCACCATCAAGGTGAACGGCACGGTGATCGAGGCGGGTGAGACGATCTCGATCGACGGCACCACCGGCGAGGTGTTCCGGGGTGAGGTACCGGTCGTACCGTCGCCGGTCGTGCAGTACTTCGAGGGCACGCTCGCTCCGGACGCGGGCGATGAGCTGGTCGCGTCGGTGCACCGGTTGATCACGCGCGCGGACGACGTACGGCGGCTCGGCGTACGGACCAATGCCGACACCGCGGACGACGCGGCCCGGGCGCGGCGGTTCGGGGCCGAGGGGATCGGGCTGTGCCGCACCGAACACATGTTCCTCGGCGAGCGGCGGGAGTCGGTGGAGCGGTTGATCCTCGCGGACAACGACGCGGACCGGGAAGCGGCGCTCGCTGAGCTGGAACCGTTGCAGCGTGGGGATTTCCTGGAGCTGCTGGACGCGATGGACGGGCTGCCGGTGACGATCCGGCTGATCGACCCGCCGCTGCACGAGTTCCTGCCGTCGATGGAGGAGCTCGCGGTGAAGGTCGCGGTGGCGCGCGAGCGCGGTTCGTCGTCGAATCACGACGAGAAGCTGCTCGCGGCGGTCGAACGGCTGCACGAGCAGAACCCGATGCTCGGGTTGCGCGGGGTGCGGCTCGGGCTGGTGATTCCCGGGCTGTTCGCGATGCAGGTGCGGGCGATCGCTTCGGCGGCCGTCGAGTTGCGGGAACAGGGGAAGGACCCGCGGCCGGAGATCATGATTCCGCTGGTCGGCGCCGTACAGGAGTTGCATCTGGCGCGGGACGAGGTGACTCGGGTGCTCGCGGAAGTCGGGCTCGACGGGGAGATTCCGATCGGCACGATGATCGAGTTGCCGCGGGCCGCGGTGATCGCGGACCAGATCGCGGAGGCCGCCGACTTCTTCTCGTTCGGTACCAACGACCTGACCCAGACCACGTGGGGCTTCAGCCGCGACGACGTCGAGGGGGCGTTCTTCTCCCGGTACCTGGAGAAGGGGATCTTCGCGGTGTCGCCGTTCGAGTCGATCGACCGTGAGGGCGTCGGCTCCTTGGTTCGTACTGGTGTCGAACGCGGCCGCGCGACCAAGCCCGACCTCAAGGTAGGCGTCTGCGGCGAACACGGCGGCGACCCCGACAGCATCCACTTCTTCCACGAGGCAGGTCTCGACTACGTCTCCTGCTCGCCGTTCCGTATTCCAGTAGCCCGCCTGGAAGCCGGCCGGGCAGCATTGGACGGGTGACCCGACAGACCCTGAGACACACCTTCGGCGAGGACGCCGAACTCTACGACCGCGTCCGCCCGACCTACCCGCGCGAGCTCTTCCAAGATCTCGCGCGGCAGGTCGGGTCCCCTCAACGCGTGCTCGAAATCGGCCCCGGCACCGGCCAGGCGACTGGCGCCATGGTCGAACGGGGGTGGGGCGTCACCGCTCTTGAACTCAGTCCCGGGCTCGCGGAGGTTCTCCGGCGGAAGTACCCGACGGTCGAGGTGATCGCCGCGGACTTCGACACCTGGGAGTTGCCGACAGCGGAGTACGACCTGGTCGTCTCCGCCACGGCGTTCCACTGGCTCGACCCCGCGACCCGCGTCGCACGATGCGTGCAGCTACTGAAGCCGGGCGGCGCACTGGCGGTGGTCTCCACCCGCCACGTCGCCGGTGGCTCGGAGCAGCTCTTCGCCGACGTCCAGGCCTGCTACGACAAGTTCACCGACGACCCTGCGGCGGACCGGATGATGGCGGCGGACGACGTACCACCAGACCCGGAAGGGCTGGCGAAGACCGGTCTGTTCGAGTCCGTGCAGTTCGGCAAATATGTCTGGGACGCGACCTACACCACCGCCGAATACCTCGAACTTCTGTCGTCGTACTCAGGCCACCGGGCCTTGACAACCGACCGGCGTGACCGTCTGTACGACTGCATCGCCGCGCACATCGACCGCAGCGGAGGTTCGATCACCAAGCGTTATCTCAATCAACTGTCTGTAGGAATTTGTCTTCACCAACCCTTGCATAGCAGCGCCTGGGTTGGTCAGAATAACCGGGCGGGAAGGGAGTTCACTGTCGACTTTCGGGTCTGACCTGAACCAGCCGCTGTGGCGGCTCGTGACTCCCTTACCCGCACCAAATCTCTTGTTTCCAAGGCCGATGTAGGCTTCTGGCCATGGCCCAATTTGTCGTCCAGCTGCGCTTCGACGTGTCCGAGACCGACCGCCGCCTGGAGGTCCGCCCGGCGCACCGCGAGTACCTCGCGAGCCTCCGCGAAGCCGGCAAGCTCGTCGCCGCCGGCCCCTTCACCGACGGCACCGGCGCACTGCTGGTCTACGACGTGGCCGACGAAGCCGAGCTCCGCGACATCCTCGCCAAGGACCCGTACACCCCGGCCGACGTCTACGAGATCGCCACTCTCGCCGAATGGCAGACACTCTTCCCGTTCAGCTGACGGTCAGGCGTCGGCGCCTTCCAGGTTCAGGTAGTCGACGTAGGCCCACAGCCAGACCAGCGGAGCGAGGACCAGTTCGGGTTCGTTGTCCTCGTCGGCGATGAACAGCATCGATCCCTCGCCGTTGGTGATGTCCTCGCAGACCGCCTCGCACATTTCCAGCGCGAGCTCGAACGAGACCAGCCGCGGACCGTTCTCCCAACGCGGCGCGGGCAGTGGGAGCACCGGCGCCTCGTCGGTCCCGTCCAGCTCGACCGAGACCTTCTGCAGCTCCTCGTAGAGATCGAAGGAGATCAGTCCCGCGAGCGGCCGCCCGTCCAGGCCGACCAGGTACGGGTCGTCGGTGCCGTCGCGGAAGGCGTCGCGGATCTCCGGCAGCGCCGCCTTCAGATCGGTCGCCTCGAGGTACGGCGCCTCGTCGAGCTGCTCCTCCTCCTCGGCCTGGATGAGCCCGCTGCGCATCTGGTCGAACTGGTGGAGCAGATCGTTCAGCTCGTCGTACGCGCCGCCGCCGGGTGCCTTCTGCGCGCGGGCCTCCAGGTCGCGGAGGTGTTCGACCAGGTCGTCCTCGAAGTGCAGTTCGTACCGCGGCAGGCCGGGTTCGCGGCCGGCGTTGATCTGCGCGACGAGTTGGGTCGACACCGGCCCGATCCGCTCCGCGAGCACCTCGAGCGGCGTGGTCGGCTTCTCCTCGTCGTCGTGCGCGCAGGAGTCGTCGTCGTTCTTCCCGTCGCCCTCCATCGCGAGCAGCACCTGGAACGCCTGGAACGAGACCAGCGCGGCAGTCGCCATCGTGCCGTCGCCGATCAGCATCAGCGGGTTCCCGCCGGCCTCGGTACGGCGTACGTGGTCCTGCATCAGCGTCGCGGCCTGCTCGACGTTGACCTGGCTGGCCAGCGACGACAGCCCGTGGTCGGTGTCCACGCCGAGCAGCTCGACCAGCCGCTCGGAGCTCATGTCGAAGTTCGAGCGCAGGTAGTACCGCAGCCAGCCGGCGTCGACCGGGTTGCCGAGCAGCTCCGCGATCCGGGCCCGGAAGTCGGCGAGGTCGGCGATCGCGAGCACCACCAGCACCGGCTGGTCGCCGTCGCCGATCACCAGCGGCCGGGTGTCGCCGTTGTAGAACCCGTCGATGACCTGGTGCAGGCTGTCCGCGGCCGCGTCCAGCGGCCAGGACTCCGCCTCGAACTCGTTGACCACCGCGGCGGAGGTGTCGTCGGGCATCTGCTGGGTCCTCTCCGGGTGGCGGCGGGAGTGTGGAGTAACTCTAGGCTGCGGGCGTTTCAGCAGGTCGGGTGGGTCCTTCGGAGTTCGCGCGTGACGTTCGCTACGCTCGTACCGGCGGGTCGGTGCAGTGATATCTCACATGTGAGATATGGTCCGGGACATGACCGATGACTACCTGAGCCGGATCGGAAACCTCATCCGGGACGCCCGCAAGCACCGCGGCTGGACGCAGACGCAGCTCGCGGAAGTACTGAACACCAGCCAGAGCGCGGTGAACAGGATCGAGAAGGGTCATCAGAACCTCACCCTCGAGATGCTCGCCCGGATCGGCGAGGCGCTCGACTCCGAAATTGTCTCTCTCGGTGGCGGCCCGGTCCACCTCCGTGTGGTCGGCGGCCGGCAACTTTCCGGTGCGATCGACGTCAAGTCCAGCAAGAACGCCGGCGTCGCGCTGCTCTGCGCGTCGTTGCTCAACAAGGGCCGTACGACGCTGCGCAAGGTCGCCCGGATCGAAGAGGTCAACCGGCTGCTCGAGGTGCTGAACTCGATCGGCGTGAAGACCACCTGGCTGAACGATGCCGGTGACCTGGAGATCGTTCCGCCGGCGCGGCTCGACCTGACCTCGATGGACGCCGACGCGGCCCGCCGTACCCGCTCCATCATCATGTTCCTCGGCCCGCTGCTGCACCGCGAGGACGCGTTCGAGCTGCCGTACGCCGGTGGCTGTGACCTCGGTACCCGTACCGTCGAACCGCACATGACCGCGCTGCGGCCGTTCGGCCTCGAGGTGAAGGCGACCGGCGGTCAGTACCACGCGCTGGTCAACCGGGCGATCACGCCGGGCAAGCCGATCGTGCTGACCGAGCGCGGCGACACCGTGACCGAGAACGCGATCATGGCCGCGGCCCGTTTCGACGGCGTCACCGTGATCCGCAACGCCAGCCCGAACTACATGGTCCAGGACCTGTGCTTCTACCTCGACCTGCTCGGCGTGAAGATCGACGGCATCGGGACCACCACGCTGACCGTGCACGGCAAGGCCGACATCGACGTGGACGTCGACTACGCGCCGTCCGAGGACCCGATCGAGGCGATGAGCCTGCTCACCGCGGCGATCGTGACCAAGTCCGAGATCACCATCCGCCGGGCGCCGGTGGAGTTCCTCGAGATCGAGCTCGCACTGCTCGAGGAGATGGGTCTGGACTACGACCGCAGCACCGAGTACCTGGCCGAGAACGGCCGGACCCGGCTGGTCGACCTGACCACCCGGCCGTCGAAGCTGCACGCGCCGATCGACAAGATCCACCCGATGCCGTTCCCGGGCCTGAACATCGACAACCTGCCGTTCTTCGCGGTGATCGCGGCGACCGCGACCGGGCAGACGCTGATCCACGACTGGGTCTACGAGAACCGCGCGATCTACCTGGCCGACCTGAACAAGCTCGGCGGCCGGGTCAAGCTGCTCGACCCGCACCGGGTGATGGTCGAGGGCCCGACGCACTTCTCCGGCGCCGAGATGATGTGCCCGCCGGCGCTCCGCCCGGCCGTGGTCGCGCTGATCGCGATGCTGGCCGCGAAGGGTACGTCGGTGTTGCGCAGCATCTACGTGATCAACCGCGGGTACGAGGACCTGGCCACCCGGCTGAACTCGCTAGGCGCTCAGATCGAAACCTTCCGGGACATCTGAGTCTGCGTCCTGGAGGAAAGCCACTGCCTCGGCGATCACCGCGGGGTCCGAGAGGATCTTGCGGTGGCCGAGGCCGGTCGTCGGCAGGAAGTGCGCGTGCTCGCCGTACTTGCGCAGTAGCACCTGTGCCTGCGCGGGGTCGACGACGTCGTCCTCGTCGTTGTGGATCACCAGGAGTTCGGTCTTGCCGGTGCTGACCGAGAACCGGGTCCACACGTCGG
Source organism: Kribbella jejuensis (assembly GCF_006715085.1). Classification (NCBI taxonomy): domain Bacteria; kingdom Bacillati; phylum Actinomycetota; class Actinomycetes; order Propionibacteriales; family Kribbellaceae; genus Kribbella; species Kribbella jejuensis. Next base: position 1,568,317 of record NZ_VFMM01000002.1, read on the forward strand.
GGTCGCCGTCGAAGTACCCGCGCTCGATCGACCGCCGGAGCGCGCGGTTGAGCTTCGGGCCGAGGCCGAGTTCGGCGCAGAACGTGTCGGCGAGGTACCCGAAGTCCGCGACCCCGCTGATCATCACCATCCGTTTGGCCGCGACGCCCTCGCGGACCGCATAGAGCGCGAACGGTACGCCGAGCGAGTGCGCGATCACGCCCTCGAACGGACCGTGCCGCTCCTCCAGCGCCTGGATGATCCGCTGGTGCCCGAGGATCGACGTGACCTCGCCGTCGGAGTCGCCGTGCGCGGGAGCGTCGTACGAGACCGGGCTGTACCCGAGCTCGAGCAGCCGCGTGATGAACCCCGCGTACCGCGAAGCCCGCGACCGCCACCCGTGCACCAGCAACACCGGCCGCCGCCCATCGCCCCACGAATACGTCCGCACCCCCACCCCGGCCGGTGTCCGCGCGCGGCCGCCGGCCGCTGAGCCGGGGCCGACGGCATCGTGGATGATCTCGACCTTCGCCGCGGCGTGAACCATCTGCTCGTCGGCGCGGACCCGCCCGCGGGCGAGCGGCCGGCGCCACAGGTTGAATGCGAGCCGCCCACCGAGCCGCGGCGACACGGCTCCGATTGTCTGCAGTCCGGTACTGACGAGCTTCTGCATGGCTACCCCTTCAGCAAACTATACGAACGGTCGTATTATTAGTTTGTCAGGTGAGCGACGTCAACACCATTAGGATCTGGAGCCGTGGAGAAGGTCGACGGACGGTTGGTGCGCGGTGACCAGACCCGGCGTGCGGTGCTGCGCCGGTCGGTCGACATCGCCTCGGTCGACGGGCTCGAGGGCTTGTCGATCGGCCGGCTCGCGGCCGACCTCGGGATCAGCAAGAGCGGCCTGTTCGCACACTTCGGCTCCAAGGAGGAGCTGCAGCTCGCCACCATCCGCGCCGCCCGGCGGATCTACGCGGACACGGTCGTCACACCGGCGTTCGAGGTCGAGCCTGGGTTGGGACGCGTCTGGGCGCTGAGCGCCTGCTGGCTGGAGTACTCACGGCAGCGCGTGTTCCCCGGCGGCTGCTTCTTCCAGAAGGTCTCCCACGAGTACGCCGGCCGCGAAGGCGCCGTCCACGACGCGCTGCTCGAGGTGCATTGGGAGTGGATGAAGCTCCTCGAGGACGTCGTACAAGCGGCCATCGACCGCGGCGAGCTCACCGGCGACGCCAAACAACTGGCCTTCGATCTGAACGCATACTACGAAGCCGCGAACTTTGCCTCACTCCTGCAAGGTGACCTGGCGGGGTACGACCAGGCGCGCCAGGCCATCCGCACGCGACTGGAGTCGGCTGTCGTTCCGGGTACGCCGACGCCCTGGTGAGCCCGCAGATTTCTGTCGGTGGGCGTCCCTAGGTTGGGGCTATGCGGCCTCATGTGGTGGCTCAGTTGGCCATCTCGCTGGACGGGGCGACGTCGGGGTTCGACGTCGATCTCGCGCGGTTCTATGCGCTGGCGACCCTGTGGCAGGAGGATGTGACGCTGGTCGACGCGGCCACGATCGTTGCCCAGGAGAACGAAGTCCGCGCCGCGCCCCGCCGCGGCACCCGCGCCGACGGCCCGCTGCTCGCTGTCGTCGACGACCGCGCCCGCATCCAGACGTGGGACGCACTCCGCGAGCTCGGCTACTGGTCCGACGTACTGGCCCTGTACGCCGACCGCACTCCGCCGCGCCCACCGGACGCGACGACCCGCGAACTGGTCACCGGGTACGAAGACGTCGACCTGCTGGAAGCCCTCACAGCCCTGGGTCGCCGGGGCGTACGGACCGTGCGCGTAGAGTCGCCGACTCTGACCAGCACCTGTCTGGACCAAGAGCTCGTGGACGAGCTCGCCCTGCTCATCCACCCGGTGCTGACCGGCGGAGAACCCTGGTACGACACCCGTCGCCTCAACCTGCAGCACGCCGGCACCGAGGTCTTCAAGGACGGCGTCATCTGGATCCGGTACTGCGTTCACCCGGAATGTCGGTAGCCGTCGCTACTGTGGGCGGTGATGAGGAAGCAGCATGACGGGTACGACGAGCACGACGCGGAGCGGTGGGTCGCGGAGCCGGTGAAGCGGCCGGGGCGGACGGCGTTCGCGCGTGATCGCGCGCGGGTGCTGCACAGCGCGGCGCTGCGCCGGTTGGCGGCGAAGACGCAGGTCGTGATGGCCGGCAGCGACGACTTCGTCCGGAACCGGTTGACCCACAGCCTCGAGGTCGCGCAGATCGGGCGTGAGCTCGCGGCGACGCTCGGCTGCGATCCCGACATCGTCGACGCGGCCTGCCTGGCGCATGATCTCGGGCATCCGCCGTTCGGCCACAACGGCGAACGGGCGCTGGATCAGGTGGCCGCTGACATCGGCGGCTTCGAGGGCAACGCGCAGACGCTGCGGTTGCTGACTCGCCTCGAGTCCAAGACGTTCGACGCCGCCGGCCGCAGCGTCGGGCTGAACCTCAGCCGCGCAACGCTCGACGCCGCGACGAAGTACCCATGGGCACGGCGTCCTGGTGAGCGGAAGTTCGGCGTGTACGACGACGACCTCGCGGTGTTCACATGGTTGCGTCCGGGCGTGGGGGAGCGGCGCTGCCTCGAGGCGCAGGTGATGGACTTCGCCGACGACGTCGCGTACTCCGTCCACGACGTCGAGGACGGGATCGTCGCCCACCACATCGACCTGGCCGCGGTCGACACGGTGCGCGAGCCGTACTGGGAGACGGTCCGGCAGATGTACTTGCCAGAGGCAAGCGATGCCGAGTTGGACGAAGGCTGGGCGCGGCTCCGGGCGCTGCGGTATTGGCCGGCCGCCCCGTTCGACGACAGCCGGCGGGCTCTCGCCGGACTGAAGGATCTGACCAGCGAACTGATCGGACGGTTCGCCACGGCCGCGGAGCAGGCGACACACGCGGTGTTCGGCAACTCGCGCCTGATCCGGTACGAGGCGGACCTGGTGGTGCCGCCCGGGATCCGCACCGAGATCGGGTTGCTGAAGGGCATCGGGATGTACCACGTCCTCAAGTCGCCGGAACGCCAGGCCCGCCGGGCCTCTCAGCGCGAGCTCCTCACCGAGTTGGTGGAAACCCTCTGGACGACGGCCCCGCGGCACCTGGACATCCCGTTCCAGTCGGACTTCGCGGAGGCAACCGACGACAACAGCCGCCTCCGCGTCGTCATCGACCAGGTAGCGAGCCTGACCGACCCCTCAGCCCTGGCCTGGCACGAGCACTTGGTCAAGCGGTAGGTCGAGGCCGAGCCGGTTGTTGTTGGGTGTGTTGTGCAGGCGGATCTCCTCCAGTTCGTCCGTGGAGAGTGCCCGGCGGTAGACGCGAACCTCGTCGAGCGAGCCCTGGAAACGGTTGGCTCCGTCGACCCGTTGGCCGACGTGGATTCCCTGGACGCCGAACTCCTTGCCGGCCGTGACAGAGCCCGGAGGAGCCGTCGCCGAGCCGGTCTCGGTGCCGTCGACCAGGAGGCGGAGTGTGCCGTCCGCGCGTTCCAGGACGACGTGATGCCACTGGTTGTCGTTGTACGCCGACGCCGACTGGACCGTCACGTTGAACCGGTCGACCGCCAGCAACGCGCGGATCCGCTTGCTCTCCGGCTCCGCCCGCAACCACACCTGCGGCGTACTGCCCGACCCGGTCCGATAGGCCCAGAGAATCGCGTGTGACCCGGTCGTCGACCCGTACTTGATCCACGTCATCAGCGTGAAGTCATCCGCACCGAGGTCGATCGAGCGGTCGAACGGCACCTCGACGTAGTCGTCCACTCCGTCCAGCGGCAGCCCGTTCCCGAACTTGCCCTCGGCAACAGTTGCGCCACCGCGCACGTATGCCGGATTGTGGCCCGGTCCGACATCGGGAGTCAGCGGACCCGGCGCGGGCGGAGCCGGAATGCCCGGCGGCGTCCCGTTCGGCGTCGACAGGTACGCCTCGTTGAACCGCGCCCAGCGGATCGACTCGTACGGCGTCGCGACGCCCGCCTCGTACAACAGTCCGGCCTGATCGCCGTCCAGCCGCACCAGGTCGGAGTACGCCGAGGGGCCCCACCAGAACACTTTGCCCTGTTCCCAGGTCCCGAACGTCCGTGCTTCGTCGTACGACGACCGTACCGTCATCACCTCGCGCGCTGCCGGATGCGCCGGCGCCGAGAACAGGATCCGGTGCGCGTCGAACCGCAGCAGCGCCCCTTGGACGTCCGGCATCACCAGTTTCGGAATCGTCCGGAACGGCTTGTCGAACGTCTGCCCGCCGTCGCTGCTGATCGCGTACGCGCGGTTGCCCGGATCGGTCCCGCGTTCCCGGGCGAGCGCATAGATCCGCCCGTCCCGCAGCTCGACGACCGTGACCTCCTGGGCGATCACCTTCCCGTCGTCCCGCGATGTGGTCGCGCCGATGTGCCACGTCTCGCCCGAGTCGTCGGAGTACAGCAGGTGGGTCCCGTAGACGTGCGGCCCGACCCCGTCGTACGTCTCGAAGTTCGCGCCGACGATCAGCCGGCCGGCGTGCGATCCGTGTTCGAGCTGGATGCCGTGCATCGGGCCGGTCGCGTACCAGAAGTTCCAGCTCGGCAGTTTCGCGTCGGTGAGTTCGCGTGGCGCGGTCCAGGTGGCCCCGTTGTCGTCGCTGGTCTGGACGTACGGGTCCCGGTCGCAGCCGTTCGTGCACGGCTCCGGGCCGTTGTGCGTCGACACGAGGACAATCCGGCCTGTCCGCTGGTCGACAATCGGGACAGGGTTGCCGTTGGTACTGCCGTTGCCGTCGGAGACCACCTGCAGCGGTCCCCAGGTCTTGCCGCCGTCGGACGACCGGCGCAGCACGATGTCGATGTCGCCGTCGTCACCGCAGTCCGCGACGCGGCCCTCGGCGAACGCGAGCACGTCGCCGTTCGTGGCATGCACGACCGCCGGGATCCGGAAGCACGAGTACCCCTCGGTCTTCTGCTGGAACAGCACGCTGTCCTCGACGAACGGGGCGGCTCCTCCGGCATGGGCAGGCGGGGCGGTGAGACTGACGAACACGAGCAGGGCGGCGGTCGCGAGACGGCCCGGTGTGAGTACGCGCATGACTCTCCAGGAGGACATAGGACGTCTGATGTCCTGCACCAACGTAGTCATCCGGGCAGTCACCGACAAGAGTTCGGCCAGGACTAGAGTGCGTGCATGGCTGATGAACAGATCGTGATCGTCGGAGCGAGCCTTGCGGGTGCGACCGCGGCCGAGACCCTTCGGAAGAACGGCTGGACGGGTGGCATCGTCCTGATCGGCACCGAGTCGTCACTGCCGTACGAGCGGCCCCCGTTGTCGAAGGACGTCCTTCTCGGCAAGGCCGAGACCGGTTCCGCGCAGCTGCACGACCAGCAGTGGTACGACGACAACACGATCGACCTCCGCCTCGGTACGACGGTGACCGCGATCGACCCCGCCGCGCACACGGTCACCCTCGACGACGGCTCCCACGTCTCGTACGGCAAGCTCCTGATCGCCACAGGCAGCCGGGTCCGCGAGCTCGACGTACCGGGTGCCGACCTGCCGGGCGTGCACTACCTGCGCACCGCCGAGGAGTCGCAGGCGTTGACCGACGCCTACGCCGCGAAGCCGCGGGTGGTCGTCGTCGGCGCCGGGTGGATCGGCCTGGAGGCCGCGTCCGCGGCCCGCGAGCGTGGCTGCGAGGTGACGGTCGTCGAACCGCAGGAGACCGCGCTGGCCGCCGTGCTCGGCAAGGAGGTCGGTGAGCTCTTCGCCGAGTTCCACCGGCAGCACGGAGTGCAGTTCCGGTTCGGGACCGGGGTGGAAGGGTTCGAGGGGACCGACAAGGTCACCGGTGTGAAGGTCACCGGCGGCGAGGTGATTCCGGCGGATCTGGTGATCGTCGGGGTCGGCGTCCGCCCGAACACCGAGCTCGCCGAGGCGGCCGGTATCGAGGTCGCGACGCCCGACAACGGTTCCGGCATCGTCACCGGCCCGGACCTGCAGACGAAGGTCGCGGACGTGTACGCGGCCGGCGACGTGGTGCGCTGGGACCACCCGCTGTTCGGCCGGTCGGTCCGCGTCGAGCACTGGCAGAACGCGAAGGACACCGGCGCCGCGGCCGCGAAGTCGATGCTCGGCCAGGACGTGTCGCACGACGCGATCCCGTTCTTCTTCACCGACCAGTACGACCTCGGCATGGAGTACGTCGGCGAGGTCCCGCGCGGGACGTCGTACCAGGTCGTGCTGCGCGGCGACCCGAAGTCCGGCGCCTACGTGGCGTTCTGGCTCGACGACGACCGCCACGTGCTGGCCGGCATGCACGTCAACACCTGGGGCGCGACCGACGGCATCCGCGAGCTGATCCGCTCCGGCAAGCAGGTCGACCCGTCCCGCCTGGCCGACACCTCCGTCGAGCTGTCCGAGGTCTAGAGCGGGTAGGTGACGTACGCGAACGACGAGCCGTCCGGCGACCAGCTGGGGACGTTCATCGTGCCCTGGCCGCCGAACAGGCTCGTCAGTTCGCGGATCTCACCGTCCCTGGTGAGCAGCCGGAGCCGGACGTCCTCGATGTCGGCCGGGTGGCCCTCGGTGCCGGGCGGGAAGCTCACGTAGGCGATCGCGGTCCCGTCCGGCGACGGGTGCGGGAACCAGTTGACGCGCTCGTCGTCGGTCAGCTGCTCGACCGTCCCACCCTTGATCCGGAACAGCTGCGCGTGGCCGGCGCGCTCGGAGTTGAAGTAGATCCACTCGCCGTCCGGCCCGTACTCCGACCCGTCGTCGGCGTACTCGTCGTCGGTCACCTGGACGTCGGCACCACCCGCGGCCGGGATCGTCCACACGTTGGTGATCCGCTGGTCGCCGACCCACTCCAGCCCGATGTAGGCGAGCGTCGTACCGTCCGGAGAGACGCCGTGCAGGTAGTGGCGGAAGCCCTCGCCGCGGTCGTTCGTCACCCGGCGCCCGGGACCGCCCTCGATCGGCACCGCGTAGATGTGCCCGTCCTCGGCCGACACGTAGACGGTCCGCCCGTCCGGGCTGACCACGTGGTCGTTGTTGATCGGCGGCACCCCGCCGAGCTCGATCTCCTCCAGCCCATCGGCCACCCGGTACAGCAGCCCGTTGCCATTGACAACCAACGTGCCGTCGGGCAGCCAGTTCGGCGCCTCGAACAGCACCTCGCCGGAGCTGAACACCAGGCGGTGCTCGTTGCTCGCGACGTCGACGACGTACAGCTCGGACCGCTGACCTTGGCGAAGGGTACGTGGCATACCGGTCAACCTACGTGATCGGCCGGGCTAGACTCGCGGGGTGGCAGGCCGGATCAAGGAAGAGGACATCGCGCTGGTGCGCGAGCGGGCCCGGATCGACGACGTCGTGGGTTCGTACGTGACCTTGAAGAACGCCGGCGGAGGCAACCTGAAGGGTCTCTGCCCGTTCCACGACGAGAAGTCGCCCTCGTTCAACGTCACCCCGGCCCGCGGGTTCTTCTACTGTTTCGGCTGCCAAGAGGGCGGCGACGTGATCGACTTCATCCAGAAGGTCGACCAGATCACGTTCTCCGAGGCGGTCGAGACGCTGGCCGCGAAGGTCGGCATCCAGCTCCGGTACGAGGACTCCGGCGCGCCGGTGCAGCGCGGCCCGGGGAACCAGCGGCCCCGGCTGGTCGAGGCCCACAAGGTGGCCGCCGAGTTCTACGTCGACAACCTGTTCACCGCGCCCGAGGCGTCGCTCGGGCGGCAGTTCCTGGACCAGCGCGGCTTCGACAAGGATGCCGCCGTACAGTTCGGCGTCGGGTTCTCGCCGCGCGGTGGAGAGGCGCTGGTCAGCCACCTCCGCGGCCGTGGCTTCACGAACGCCGAGCTGGTCGCGTCCGGCCTGGCCGCCGACGGCCAGCGCGGGCTGTACGACCGGTTTCGCGGCCGGCTGATGTGGCCCATCCGGGACGCGTCGTCGGACGTGATCGGGTTCGGCGCGCGCCGGTTGTTCGACGACGACCGGATCGAAGCGAAGTACCTGAACACTCCCGAGACCTCGATCTACAAGAAGTCCAAGGTCCTGTACGGCGTGGACCTGGCGCGGCGCGAGATTGCCAAGGGCCGGCAAGCCGTGGTGGTCGAGGGCTATACCGACGTGATGGCCTGTCACCTGGCCGGCGTACAGACCGCGGTCGCCACCTGCGGTACGTCGTTCGGCGACGACCACGCCCGCGTGTTGCGGCAGCTGCTGCTCGACCACGACCAGTTCCGCGGCGAGGTGATCTTCACCTTCGACGGTGACGAGGCCGGTCAGCGGGCGGCCCTCAAGGCGTTCGCGGGGGACCAGGCCTTCGCCGCGCAGACGTACGTCGCGGTCGAGCCGGAAGGGCTGGATCCGTGTGACCTCCGGCTGCAGAAGGGTGACGCGGCGGTCCGCGAGCTGATCGGGCGGCGCGTCCCGCTGTACCGGTTCGTGCTGCGGAACGTGCTGTCGAAGTACGACCTGGACCGCGCGGACACCCGGATCGACGCGCTGCGGGACGCGGCGCGGCTGGTGATCAGCATCCGCGACCGGTCGAAGGTGGACGCCTTCACGCGCGAGCTGGCCGGCCACCTGGGCATGGAGGTCGACCAGGTCCGCACCGAGGTCTACCGCGCCGCGGCGCGTGGCGGCCCCGCGTCCGGCTCGGCGGACCGCACAGCAACCGCCTCGGGTGCGGCGTCCGGTGTGGCGGCCCAGGTCGCAGCTCCTGGGGCCGTCGCGCCCGCACCGCGCAACGACATTCCCTCGCCGCGGGACCAGCGGTTCGTGATCGAGTGGGACGTCCTGAAGCTCGCCATGCAGTACCCGGCCCTGGTCGGCACGGCGTTCGACGAGCTCGACGACCACGACTTCACCCACCCCTGGCTGGCCGCGATCCGGGCCGGCATGTCGAAGGCGGGCGGCCCCGCCGCGGCGCCGCCCGGCGAGGCCTGGGTGGTCGCCGTCCGCGACGCGATCGGCAACGACCCGGCCGCCGCGGTCGTCGGCGCGCTCGCGGTCGACCCGCTCCGCCTCGGCCGCGAACCCGACGAGCCGTACGCGCTCGCGCTGCTCGCCCGGCTGCAGGAGCTGACCTGCGCCCGCCGGATCGCCGACCTGAAGTCGAAGCTGCAGCGCACCAACCCGATCGACCGCGCCGACGAGTACAACCGGATGTTCGGCGAACTGATCGCGCTCGAGGCCTACAAGGCCGAGCTCCGCAACAAGGCGATCTCAGGGGCCCTTTAGGTGTGACACCAGCCGCGCGACCTCGGCGGCGTACTTCTCGCTGAAGTCCTCCGCCTCCGGGTCCAGGCCGAGCGCACGGGCTATCTGCGGGAAGACGACCGGCGCCGATGCCAGGCCGAACAGCGCAAGACCGGTGTAGGCAACGTCGAGGTCGGGGGCGAGCTCGCCGTCGGACTGCCGCTCGCGGAACTCGTCGATCATGGCCTGGAACCGGGTGCGCTGCCCTTCCGCGTCGAGCGGAGCGCTGACCCGGTCGACGGCCTGGCGGACCAGCAACCGGAGCAGATCGGGCTGCGCGATCGACGTCCGGGCGTAGGCGCCGACCACCTCGCCGAGCGTCTCCGCGCCCTCGGCAATGTCCGGCTCGCCTGCCCGCCAGCGGTCCGCGACCGCCTTGTACAGACCCTCCTTGCCGCCGAAGTAGTACGAGATCAGCTGTTTGTTGACGCCGGCCCGGGCCGCGATCTCGCTGACCCTGGCGCCGCCGAACCCGTGCAGGCCGAACTCGATCACCGCCGCGTCCAGCAGCTGCTGCTTGCTGCGCTCGGGGTCGCGCTGCCGCTCCTCGGGGCCTGGTGATCTGCGCACGAAAATCATCCTAGCGGACTGCCATCCGGCGTGCTAACTTAATCAACCAGACGGATGACAAAGTTTGCTGAACGGATGATTGGAGCCGGAGATGAAGGTCGCGATCGTGGGTGCGGGGATCGGCGGGCTGGCGCTCGCGCAGGGGCTGGCGAAGGCCGGTGTGGACGTCGCGGTGTACGAGCGCGATCCCTCCCCGCAGCACCGCAAGCAGGGGTATCGGATCCACATCAGCAACGTGGGGGAGCAGGCGCTCGCGGAGACATTGCCGGATGCGGTGCGGCGGCGGGTGATCGCGACCGCAACACATCCAGGGGACCTGGTGGCGGGGTTCGACGCGCAGTTGAACACGCAGTTCGAGCAGGTGTTCCCGGTCGCCGGGCCGGACGCCGTGACGTCCGTGGATCGGTATGCGTTTCGTCGCGCGCTGATGACCGGGCTGGACGACGTGCTGCAGTTCGGCCGGCAGTTCTCGTCGTACGCCGAGACCGACGAGGGTGTCGAGATCGCCTTTGCGGACGGGAGTTCCGCGACGGCCGATGTGCTCGTCGGTGCGGACGGGGTGGGGTCGCGGGTGCGGTCACAGCTGGTGCCGTCGCAGGACGTGCGTGACATCGGCGTGCGCTGCATCTACGGGAAGGTGCCGTTGACGTCGGCCGTTCGGTCGCTCGCGCCGGAGGCGTTTCTGCGCGGGTTCTGTTTCGTAGGCGACGGGGCCGGACTCGGTACTGCGTTCGGGCCCGTGATGTTCCGGGAACCGCCGGCGGAGTACGGCGACTACCTGATGGCCGTGCTGACCGGGACGAACGCGGTGCTCGGCGCGTCGGACGAGGAGCTGTTCGCGATGTCTCCCGGTGACCTGTGGGCTCTCGTGCAGCGGCTGGTCGGCGACTGGCATCCGTCGGTCCGCGCCCTGCTCGACGCGGGAGAGCCGGAGGCGGCGTTCCCGATCACGTTGCGGACGTGCATCACGGTGCCGACCTGGTCGTCGTCACGCGTCACGATGCTGGGGGACGCCGTTCACCCGATGACCCCGGCCGCGGGGGCCGGCGCGAACACGGCGTTATGGGACGCGGCGCGGTTGACGCGGGCGCTGACGTCGGAGGAGGACCTTGCGACGTACCAGAAGGACGTTGTGGCGAACGGCCAGGCGATCGTCACCGAGTCGCTGCACAACGCCGAGCGACTGTTCAACGTCTCGATCCCGGTCTGAGCCGCTCCTGCAGTTCGGGCAATCGGTCGAGGATCTGAAGGGAGGCGGCATGGCGGGCGCGGGCGTAGAGCTCGAGCGATGGGGAAACGGGAGGTGGCTCGGACAGCGGGAACGTCGAGCCGATGGTGTGTGCGCAACCGACGGCGATGGCGGACATGAGGTCGTCCACACGAGCCGCGGGATGCTCCTCGCGGTAGGCGTCGAGCAGTACGCCGAAGCCGTCGATCCACTGGTCGCCGAGCATCACCGTGCGCGGGTCGGCGCCGATCCGCGCGATCTCCCAGGCGACGAAGCGCGGTCGGGGCGGCTGGAAGTCGATCACCGCGGCGACGGCATCGCCCTTCAGCATCAGGTTCGGCGAGGCAAGGTCTCCGTGCAGGACCTGCACGATCAAGGCAGGCAGCCCCGCGAGGATCCTGCCGACCCGCCCAAGCAACGCTCGCCGTTCCTTCGCAGCCTCGCACGCCCACTCTTCGAACGGGCTCAGCTCGTCGCGCGCTTGCAAGCCCGTGATCAGCTGGTCGAACTGCATCTTGGACCGCTCGAGGTCTCGCGCCTCGGTAGCCGGTCTGAGCGTTGGTTTTGCGGCCGGATGTTCCGCAAGCCGCCGATGCAACCGTCCGAGCACGGCACCAACCGCGGGCCAGCGCTCCCCGGTGATGCCACCCTCGGCCGTCTCCCCGTCCACGAACTCCCACAACGACATCGGCACCCGCTCGTCGATCACCGCCCCACCCAACGTCGGCCGCACCCGAGCAACCGGCACCGCCCCACGCCCGGCATACGCCGTCAGCTCGATGGCTGCCCGCTCGTGCGCGAGGTTCCCGCGATAAACCTTCGCGAACCACCGCCGTCCGTCGTTGTCGACAATCCGATAGTTGAGGGTATTGGTGCCGGCGTCGATGCGACGCAGCTCGACGGCCTCAAGCCCGTACGACTCCCGCAGCAGCTGCCCGAGTTCGGTCGGCATGGGAGATGACAGTCCTGTCATGTGTCGTGTCAGGTCTTTCAATCGGTGGTGTTCGGGGCGTACTAACGGCAGTAACCGCAGTAGACAGGGCTTGTCGACGACGGTGCCGGCGGGCTTGCGGTCAGGGAGGGAGTAGCGAGGATGAGCCCAAGACTAGGACGACGTCGCGGCTGGGGCCTGACAATGGCGGCCGCCGCCGCGCTGGCCGTCGCCGGAGCCGTGACGCCCGTCGCCTCGAACGCGACCGGTACGGCCGCGACCGCCGGCAACCCGACGGCGTGCGCCAACCGGGTCAACGACACCCCGCGGAAGCTGGTCGACTGCGTCACCCAGACCGATCTCTGGGCCCACATGGTCAAGTTCCAGCAGATCGCGGACGCGAACCCGGGCGCCGACGGCCATCCGTCCCGCAACTCGGGTGAGCCGGGCTACAAGGCGTCGGCCGACTACGTGGCCTCGGTCATGCGCGCGGCGGGCTACAACGTCACGTTGCAGGAATACAAGTTCCCGTACTTCAGCTTCGTCGGCACCCCGGTGCTCCGCGAGGAATCGCCGACCCCGCACTCGTTCGCGATCGGCGTCGACTTCAACCCCGGCCAGGTCGTTGGTACGACGACCGCCAAGCTCCAGCCCGCCGGCGGCACCATCGTGCCCGCGACGCCCACGCCGAGCTCCGCGAGCGGTTGTACGGCCGCTGACTTCGCCGGGTTCGTACCGGGCAACATCGCCCTGATCCAACGCGGCACCTGCACCTTCGCGACGAAGGTCGCGAACGCCGAGGCAGCCGGCGCCACCGCGGCCGTCATCTTCAACGAGGGCAACCCGGGCCGGACCGGCGTCTTCACCGGCGGCCTGTCCGGCAACGAGCACATCCCCGTCATCTTCACGACGTACGACGTCGGCGCCAGTCTCTTCGGTCAGTACGTCCCGGGAACCGGCCCGGTGATGACGGTCGACGTCAAGGCCATCACGGACCCGAACCGTTCCGACTGGAACGTGATCGCCGACTCCAAGGGCGGCGACCCGAACAACATCCTCGTGATCGACGCGCACCTGGACGCGATCTTCGGCGCCGGGATGCTCGACAACGCGTCGGGTTCGGCGACGATCCTCGACATCGCCCAGCAGCTGAAGAACACCAACACCCGGAACAAGCTGCGCTTCATCTGGTTCGGCGGCGAGGAACTCGGCCTGCTCGGCTCCAAGTACTACGTCAGCACGCTTCCCGCCGCGGAACTTGCCAAGATCAAGTTCGACCTGGACGCCGACGTCACCGCCACGCCGAACTACGTCGCCGGTGTTCTCGACCCGAAGGACGGCGTCACGCTGTTCGGCCGCGGACCGGGTACGGCGATGCCGCCGAGCATCTTCGCGCCGTCGGCGATCGGGCGTGACTTCGGCATCGACTACCTGAACTCGATCGGGAAGAACCACATCCTGTTCTCGGCCGATGGCACGGACGCCTTCGAGTTCCAGCTCGCCGGCGTACCGGCGAGCGGCGTACTGACCGGGCAGGACTGCTGCAAGCTCGCGTCGGACGTCGCCCTGTTCGGCGGTACCGAGGGCAACTTCGAGGGCAACGTACCGGGTACCGACGGCGGCTGCGTCGACAACCCGTTCCGCTGGTGCGACAACCTCAGCAACAACGATCCCGTGGTGCTGACCTGGATGTCGAAGACCTTCGCCAACATGGTCGGCCACATGGCCTACGACACGCAGGTCTTCAACGCACCTCGACCCGCCACTGGTCATACCAAGGCGGTTGCACCTGGCAACCACCTTCCAACCAGCTGATCCGGCGACAAACCAGGCTGGGCCCCGGCTTCCCGCCGAGGCCCAGCCTCCCGATCATCGGCGCGTGGCCGGTATTGCGCCCGGAAGTACCCGCGTGCCTTCGACCCGTACGGCGCGCAGGCGGTCGGGATCGAGCCCGAGGAGCGAAAGAATTGTTGGTGCGACCTGCGTCGTCTCGACGGGTGTGCGGACGATCCCGGCGCGGGTGCCCGTACCGCTGACGATCATCAGGACATGCTGGTCGCCGCTGTTCATACCACCGTGCTCGGCGAGTTTGGTCGGCTTCGCGTACACGATGCCTTCCTGCACCTTGCCGAAGACGTCGGGATACCGGCCGTTGCCGACAGGTACGCCGAAGAACCGTGCGACCTGAGCGCCGGCCCAGATGTCCGTCAGACCGGAGTGCTGGACGGTGACAGGCTTCTTGTCGACATTGACGCCCTGCGCGGTGTGGTTCCACAGGTAGCTCTTGACGAAGTTCGCCGCCGCCTGCGAGTTGTCCGAGAGGTACGACTGCCACAGGTCGTCGTTCGTACCCGCGACGATCAAGGTCTTGCTCGGGTGCGTCTTGGCCCATTCGGAGTTGATCGCGTCGACGATCGGACCGTCCTGCACCGTGACGAGCTTGCTCGGATCCTGCGGCGACTGACCGTGCTTCGCGGTGACGATGATTGTCGTCGAGTCGGTCAGGTGCCGCTTCGCGAGTTCGGCGACCATGCGACCGAGTTGCGCGTCGACGGAGGCGAAGGCACTCGCGAGCACTGGTCCCGGCACCAGCTTGCCGTTGACCCGCTGGTATCCACCCGCCTGCGGCGCGCTGGTGGTGTAGCCGCCGTGACCGTCCGGGATCAGGTCGGCCGAGGTCGAGCGAATCTTCTGCGCGACCGACACGGTCTGGAAGTTCATGCCGAAGATCGCCGGCGTACCGACGTGGTCCTTGCCCGAGTGGTCGACACCGTCGATCTCGTTGAGCATCGCCTGAACCTTGTAGCCGTCGTACTGCTTGGTGGCGGCATCGATATGCGCCCAGTCGTCGTCCTGCGGGTACGGCGTACCGTCCGGCATCACGGCCTGCGAGTCGATCTCCGGGCCGAAGAAGTCGTCGATGCTCTGACCCTGCGAACCCGGACCGTTGAACGACAGGTAGACCGCGTGCTTGTCCGACCACGCGGTCCGCAGACCGGCGGCGTGGATCACCTGGAAGATCGAGTTATCGCCCAGGTAGTCCCAGGGCATGATGTTCTGACAAGTCGCAGGGTCGATCGGGAAGGTCGACCGGTCGAACGACGAGGCGTCATTCTTCAGGTTCATGATCAGCGCCGGGTTGCGGTCGACACCGTTCGGCCCGTAGATCGAGCCGTTCTCGTCGAACGACGGAAACGCGTGCGCCGCGCCGGTACTCAGATCCGGTACGCCGGGAAGCGCGTCATCGGGCGAGTCGTAAACAACGTCCCCGCCGGTCGCCGGCCGGCCGGGCGTGCAGGCCGCACCGGGCTCATCGACCTTGTGGCTGTACTCGACGTCGTAGTAGACACCGGTCGACTTCGGATTGCCCCCGGTCATCAGCGCCGTACCACCCGGGTCGGAGTCCGACGGATTCGACGTCGAGGCCCGCGTGTACTCCCGCCCACCGCGCACCAGCTTCGCAAGCGCCGACGTCGGATGAGTTGCGACGTACCAGTCGAGGTCGCTCTGATGCATCCCGTCCACCGAGATCAGCAACACGTGCCTGCCGTACGACGTACTCCCCCCAGGACCGCCCTGCGCCGCCTGAGCACTAGCCCCGCTCAGCGACCCCCCACACAACGCAACAACCGAAGCCGCCACAACTCCGACCACAACCGACCGGCGGTATCTCCACATGGGCTCTCCAGACATCAACCAGCCCGCACCATCCGTGCGCGCCCCCCATGCCTATGCGCCCGCTACAGCCCCCACATGAACCCCAGATGTCCAACACCCACCAATTCCCCAACCCCCTCCCAAGAAACCTGTGCACTTCCTCAGCCACAACTCACATCGCGGTCGCCCTCTCCCGTTCAATCTCCGCGGCACGTGACAGCGTGCCGACCGACAACAGAGGACGACACATATGAGGACAACCCCGGAATCGACCCGCTCACAGGTGTCCGACGATGATGTGATGGCCGTGATGAACCGGTTCTACGCGGCCGAGGCGAAGTACGTCGCCGCAGCCGGCGGCACCGACTTCACCGAGGTAGCAGCCCTCCTGGACCCCGAGGTCGTGCTCTACCAAGCGCCCGGCCTCCCGTTCACCGGCACCGGGACCTGGCGTGGTCACCAAGGCATCCAGTCCTTCTTCGACCGCTTCTCCGAACTTTGGCAGTCAATGGACGTGATCGACGCGCGCTCCGTCGTCGATGGCGACACGGTCGTCATGCTGCTCCACGTCCGCTTCCGCGCCCGCACCACCGGCCGCACAGTCGACACCCGCATCGCCCAGGTCAACACCATCACCAACGGCCGAATCTCCGAGTTCCGCCCGTACTACTGGAACCCATCCGCCATCACCAAAGCCTGCTCCTAACCACCCAGCCGCGCCTCGAGCAGCGTACGGATCTGCCGATGTCCGTGCGCGCGGGTCACGGCCGAAGAGCTTGCCCTCGCAGGATTTCGAGGCGGTTCGCGGGGGAGTCGGGGGCCAGGAAGTCGGGAATCGTGCGTTCGTCGCGTCTGGGCCTGGTCAGGAACTCGACCGGCCATTCGGTCACACGCTCCTGTTTCACGTGCCGGTAGCCACCGTCCTCGGACTCGTCGATGTATTCCCGTTGGAGAACGAGCGCAACCGGTCTTTCTGCGTCGGGTAGCTCGTTGACCGCAGCCTCGGCCTCGGCGAAGGTCGCGAACGCGTAGAAGTAGTCGGCGACGTCCTTCGCGTCGAGGCTGGGACTGCACCACACGCGGTACTCCAGCACCTCGTCCCAGACGTACCCGCCACCGGCGAACGCGTGTGCAGGGTAGGAGCCGACTCGCGTTGCGTCGACCGCATCGGGGTAGGTCATGCGCGAATCGTCGCAGGCCTTGTCCAGCGCCGTCCAACGCTCCCCGGCGCGACCGTGTCCTGCGACGAAGCAGTACCCGGACCGTAAACCTGGCCGCAAATCTGTCAGGCGACGGCCGCGGATCGCTCGGAGCTCGCGACGGCCGGCTCGAGCGAGCCCTGGGTGACGGATCCCTGAGTGACGGCGATTTGGGAGTGGGCGGTTTGGGAGACAAGGGTCGGCGCGACGAGGTCGACGAGGGTCGGCAACGGGAGAACCGGAGCGACCTCGGGAACGGCGTTAAGTACCCGCGACCGAGCGCGCCGACGGGCGATCGCCTCCGCGCTCGTGCCGATGAGGACCGTGAGCAGCAGCGCGACGGTCGTCGTACCCAGCCCGGCGACGGTGACGGCCGAAAACGACCAGCCCGCGCGGATCAGCTCATCGGCGCCCATCACCAAGGTCGTGTTCGCCAGAGCCACCGCAACGAACAGCGTCGCGAAGCACGCGAGCCGCGGCAGCCCGCCCACCAGATGCATACTCACCGCGAGTGCCGCCGCTATGACGACCACGCCGACCGTATAGGCCACCGCAGGCAGCGGACCGCGCGCGAATACGACCCACACGAGATCCAGACCTGTCGCGGTCGCGATCAACGGATACACCAGGAGCATCGCCATCCACCGTCGCGCTGCTCTGTCCTGCATACGCCAGTTCCCCTCCGTTCGTCCGCCGCCGTTCTGGCACTCGGCATTCGCGAGTGCCAATCCCGGATCATGAATTAGCGCGTCCGGTCGGCCTGAGTCAAGCTGGCGAGTTTCTTGCCGTACTTGCGTGTTCGGCGGATGAGACGGGTTGCGAAGTGCGGCAGGACGAGGTTCGTCAGTTGTGCGATCGGCGGGAGGCCGGTGAACCGGGCGACGTAGGACCAGCGCGGGACGACGACGGTGCGCGAGAAGCGTGCGACGAGACAACGTTCGATCGCACCCGCGACGCGGTCCGGGTCGGCGCCGAAGGTGGCGCCGGCGTTGGGACGTACGGCGGATGGCCGCCAGCCCATCGCGTACGGGAGCCACGCGGTGGCAACCACTCCCGGAAGGACCTCATGCACGCGCACGTCGCGCTCTTCACGGCGCAGCGCCGCGACCAGACCGAGCAGGCCGGCTTTGGTTGCCGAGTACAACGACAAGGGTGGCGACGGGGAGAGCGCGAGGGCTGATCCGATCATCACGAGGTCGCCCCGCGTCGTACGCAGATGTGGCAGCGCCAGCCGGGTCAGGTCGGCTGTTGCGAGCAAGTTGGTGGTGATGACCTCGGTGACGCCGTCGCCGTCCAGTTCGTCCAGTCTGCCGATGCGGCCGACTGCTGCGTTGTTCACGAGTGCGTCGAGGCGGCCGTACCGGGCGATGACCTCCGAGATGAGCCGCTCGCGGTCCCGCGCCGTTCCGAGGTCAGCAACCACGACCGCGACCGCACCCTCCGGGCCCGCCGGACGCGGATCGGGAGTTGAGGTCCGCGACAGCCAGGCGGCGCTCAGGCGCGGGGTCTCCCGGGCGCAGATGATGACACGTGCGCCGCGGTTGAGCAGCCGGCGCGCGGTCGCGTAACCGATCCCCGAGGAGCCCCCGGTGATCAGCACGACCCGATCCCGCAGGTCCGCCCGCCCATCCACATCGCGCACTCCGCCGCCCTTCCCCGCACGAACCTGTGCGGTGCCCGCTCAACCACACCAGAAACCAGCGCGCCACCTGCCGCCGGCTTGCATCCGGTTGTATCCGGTCTGAATCGAACCTCCCCGGGCACCGATCAGCCGCCCGCGGAGCGCTCTCGGCGCCAGGACCGCCGCGGCGACGCGATGCTCGTGGCGGGACCTTCGCGCCGGCGGGCACCCTCTACATAGCCACCCGCAGTAACCTCGCCACATCGCTCGCGGAACCTGGTGACCTAGCGGGTATCCCGGCAGCGTCTGGACGTCGACGTCGACAACCTCGAAGTACTTCTCGATGAGCTGGACGAGGTTGGCGCGGGTCCTTGGGTTCCGTCCTTCATCCACCTGGTTGCCACGCTGGCGCTTCCGCGGCTTCCCCGATGCAGCCATGTCTACGCCGTTAGCACGGGTTTATGTCACGCGACATGTCACAGCAGTTGCGATTCGCAGCAGGTCAGAGGTGCAACTGTGTCTCTGACCTGCGGTTTCGCGGGGTAGGGCGGGCGGGACTCGAACCCGCGGCCCAGGGATTATGAGTCCCCTGCTCTAACCAGCTGAGCTACCGCCCCGTGTGCGGGTGATCGTATCTGGTCGTTGCGGTGGCTCGCTTGTCGAGGGTCTTCGAGCACACGGCTCGGTGTCAGGGAACAAGCAATTGCTTGTTCCCTGACACCAGCGGCTGTCGCGCGTTGTGCGGTCCGCGCCGGAGAACCAGGGGTTGGTCAGGGGTTTTACGGAGGGCTGGTTACCGGGGAGCGGGCATGATGGGGGTAGGTCCGGACGAAGGGAATGCCGATGGGCTGGTTCATATTTCTGGTGATCGTGGTGGGCGCGATCGCGGCGTACAAGTACCGCGTGCCGCTGCTGGCGAAGATTCTCGGGCAGCCCGAGCACCGGATCCAGCGAGCAATCGACCGGAAGAAGGGGAAGTAGCACTTCCTCCCCGAGCACACCGAGGCCCTGACCGCCCGAAACGGTCAGGGCCTCGCGTTCACGTGCCGTCGCACGCGAGCATCGTCAGCTCCGGCGACCCGGAGCGAGTTGATGTGCCCCAGAAGCAGGCACGCCACGGTCTGCGCTCAGCCGACCTGTGCTGCGACCACCGACGGCGATGCTGTGATCCCGCCGCCGTCGGTGGTGGGGTGGAGCGAGCTCAATCCGCGGGATCGCCGCGGCGATCCTGATCTTGGGGTGGCTGAGTGCAGCGCCACGGAGTACGGTGTGGATCTCGCGGTCGCGGCCTGTTGGTGTAGTTAGCCGACCTGTACGGCGACCACCGAGGCGGATGCGGTGATTTCGCCGCTGCCGGCGGAGCCGGCGTCGTCGTTGTAGCCGAAGGCGAAGACTTCTACCTTGGTCGCCTTGGTGACGGTGACTACCTTGACGGTCGAGCCGCTGAGTTCGCGGTCCTTCGACGGGGAGATCTCGGCG